>CASFID010000024.1 GCA_949294665.1 uncultured Eubacteriales bacterium | reverse complement strand
GCAGAGTAGCCAAGCCGGGAAGGGATAAACGCTGAAGGCATCTAAGCGTGAAGCCCCCCTCAAGATGAGATATCCCATAACGTGAAGTTAGTAAGACCCCTTGAAGACGACGAGGTAGATAGGGCAGAGGTGGAAGTGTGGCAACACATGGAGCTGACTGTTACTAATAGGTCGAGGGCATAACCAAAGCGGGAATAGGCAGGATGATTGATTCTTTGTATGTAGTTTTGAAGATATACAGACAATTTCACAGGAATGAGAGAAAACACCTGAAAGAGTTTATTTTTCAGGTGTTTATTTTTGCTATTGACGATATATTTAAAATCCCGGTAATGAAAAATGGATTTGCCGGAAGGGAAGTCCGTTTTATAGGACATACAATGCTGTACACTATTACCAGACAGAAAAAGATTATAAAAGGTTGGAGGTGTCAGCATGAAAGGATATACGACGTCAGAGGGATATATGGGATTTGTAAACGGAGCTTATATGCTGTTTGCGAGTGAGACAGAGTACAGAGAATATATGGAAGAACTATAAGACGATCGGAAGATCAGCAGAAATTTGAAAACAGAAATATGTTTGAAATCTTTCAAAGAATATTGCAAATTATGAGAGATAATTATGAAAAGTGTAGAAAAAAAGAGTGTAATCGGTTTTTCCCCTTGACAAATGTAAGCGGCAAGTTTACCATTAAACCGTTAGTATTTATTAAGGAGGAGTTATTATGAGAATATTAAAAAAAGCAGCAAGTCTGATGCTTGCATCGGCCATGGTCTTTTCACTGGCTGCATGTGGCAGCGACAGCGGAAGCAGTGAAGGCAATTCTGATGCCACTACATTTAAGATTGGCGGTATCGGACCTACAACGGGAAACAACGCAATCTATGGTACGGCTGTTCAGAACGGTATCCAGCTGGCTGTTGATGAGATCAATGCAGACGGCGGTATCAACGGATATCAGATCGAATATCAGTTTGAGGATGATCAGAGTGACTCTGAAAAGTCGGTAAACGCGTACAACACTCTGAAAGACTGGGGTATGCAGATGCTTGTTGGAACAGTTACATCGACACCGTGTGTCGCTGTGGTTGAGGAGACTCATGCAGACAATATGTTCCAGTTTACACCGTCTGCAACAACTGTAGAGGCTATCCAGTATGACAATGCATTCCGCATGTGTTTCTCAGATCCGAATCAGGGTACGGTTTCTGCTGACTATATTGCAGACAATGGACTTGCATCGAAGATAGCTATCATCTATGACAGTTCTGATACCTACTCTACAGGTATTTGCCAGAGCTTCGTATCAGAGGCAGAGACAAAAGGACTTGAGATCGTAAGTAATGAGGCGTTTACAGCGGACAGTAACACAGACTTTTCAGTTCAGATCCAGAAAGCAAAAGATTCAGGCGCAGAGCTTGTGTTCCTTCCGATCTATTATCAGCAGGCGTCTCTGATCCTGGCACAGGCCGACAGAGTCGGATTCTCACCGTTATGGTTCGGAGTTGACGGCATGGACGGACTTCTGGACGTTGAGGGATTTGACGGTTCTCTTGCAGAGGGACTGATGTTCCTGACACCGTTCACACCGAATTCAGATGATGAAGCTGTTCAGTCATTCGTAGCTGCTTACGAGGAAGCATTTGGCGATACGCCGATTCAGTTTGCGGCTGACGCTTACGACTGCATGTATGTAATCAAAGAGGCTGCTGAGCAGGCTGATATCTCGCCGGATATGAGTGTGTCAGATATATGCGACGCCATGAAAGGCGCTATGACAGGAATCACTTATACCGGAGCGACAGGACATGATATTTCATGGGGCGAGGATGGCGAGCCCTCCAAAGAGCCGACAGTCGTTATTATCAAGAACGGCGAATATGAGGTCCTTCAGTAGACATCAGTAGACAGTAGAGAGTGAAAGAAGCAAACGGCAAAAACAAAAAATAGAAGCGGGGAGGCAGCATCGAGCCAGATGCCGTCTTCCCGCTTTTCCACTGTATTTAAATCTGCATGTCTGTTTTCTTCTCTCTCCAGAGATTTCAACTGTAGTTCTGCGCTCTTCTTATTGCCTGTCGCAGCTTCGGACCAACCGCCGCCGCAGCTGCGATCTTAACTGCATCGCCGGGGAGATAGGGAAGTACGCCGATTGACAGAGAGGCGAAAAAGCTCTGGTCCAACTGCCATGAAAGCCATGCTGTTCCAAAACTATAGCATACTGCCATGCCAAGGAGCATTCCGGCGACAGCAGCAGATCTCTTTCCCGCAAAATACTTCAGCATGCATCCCTGGATCAGGGCAAGAAATATGAATCCTACAAGATAGCCTCCCGTCGGTCCGGCAAGTTTCCCAAGTCCTCCGCTGAATGAGGAGAAGACCGGAAGTCCGGCAGCCCCAAGAGAAAGGTAGATAAGAACGCTGAGAGTGCCGATCTTCATTCCCAGGCTATACACGGAGACGAAGATAACGAGATTCGTAAGTGATAAAGGCACCGGGCTGAAAGGAAGCGGGACAGAAAAGGGAGCTATCATGCACAGAACTGCTGCTGACAGTCCTGTTACAGTCAGCATGCGGGATGTACGTTTTGCTTTCGATACAGAGATTGAATACTTCATGATAAATTCCTCTCAAACACTTTTTACAGAAGTATAATAAATCGCGAATAAAATGTCAACTAAAAATGAAAAGAGGTTTACAATTTAGAGTTTGACTTATAGCTCTTCACCATATATAATAGTTGTTGATAAATATTATCAATAAATGACATGCGAAGGATGAGGCTGATATGAGACTAAAAGAAGGAAAGAATAATCATACATATGTGGTCGAAAAAATACAGATAGAACTGAACCTTGAACGGCGGCTCGAAGCTCTCGGTCTGACAGAGGGTTCACAGATCACGATCCTGAATAATGACAAAAAAGGCGCGATGACCGTGAGATTCCGCGGAACAAGATTCGCGCTTGGCAGGCGTATTGCCGATAATATCTTCGTTAAGGAGGGAGCGGCATGAGCGGAAAGGTCATAAATGTGGGCTTTATAGGGAATCCGAACTGCGGGAAGACAACTTTGTTCAACGCCTATACCGGAGCCAACCTGAAAGTAGCGAACTGGCCCGGCGTCACAGTGGAGAAGAAAGAAGGGTATACTACCTATAAAGGGCAGGAATTCAAGTTGATCGATCTGCCCGGCATCTACAGCCTGACTTCCTATACAATGGAAGAAAAGGTATCCCGTGAATGCATTATGAGCGATGAAGTAGATGTGATCGTGGATGTGGCGGACGCTTCCTGCCTGGAGAGGAACCTGTACCTGACACTGCAGCTCATTGAGCTTGGAAAGCCGGTTGTACTGGCGCTTAATATGATGGATATCGTTGAAGAACGGGGAATGGAAATCGATCTGCACAGGCTCCCTGAGATGCTCGGTATCCCCACGATCCCCGTGTCGGCCAGAAAGCGCAGCGGTCTGGAGATCCTGATCCATGCGGTAGCACACCACAAGGAATATGCGAAGCAGGGACCGTTCATCCATCATCATCCCGATAAGACGGAGCATAAACATAATCACCACAGTGAATATGCAATGGTGTATGACGATGAAATCGAAGACAAGATCGATGCTATCATCGAACAGTTCCGAGTGAAATATCCGGATATGGAAAATATGCGCTGGCATGCCATCAAGACACTTGAGCAGGATGATACGGTCATGAAAAAGTATCCCGTGGATATGTCAGAGGTTGCCGACCAGAGCTATGAGAAAGATATTATTAATGAAAAATATGATTTTATAGAAGAAGTTATCGATGAGACGCTTGTCAATAAAAGTGCAAAGTCAGAACAGACAGACCGCATTGACCGCTATATGACGAGCAGATGGCTGGGCCTGCCGATCTTTCTTGTGATCATGGCGCTTGTCTTCTTTCTGACATTTACGGTCGGCGACTGGCTGAAAGGCTACTTTGAGACAGGTCTTGATCTACTGACAGAAGCGGTGAGCACAGGGCTTGAAGCAGCAGGAACCTCACCAATGCTCAATTCTCTTCTGGTGGACGGTATCATATCGGGAGTAGGTGGAATCCTCACATTCCTTCCGAATATCTTCATCCTATTTCTGGCGCTTGCGTTCCTTGAGGACAGCGGCTACATGTCGCGAGTAGCGTTTGTCATGGATGACATTATGAGCCATCTGGGACTCTCCGGAAGAGCGTTTCTGCCCATGCTTCTGGGATTTGGATGTACGGTTCCCGCAGTTATGGCTTCGCGGGCGCTGGAACATAAGAAAGACCGGTTTAAGACGATTCTGGTAACACCGTTTATGTCATGCAGTGCAAGACTGACGATATATGTACTGTTTTCCTCTATGTTTTTCGGAAAATACGCTATGTTTGCCTGCTATTCTATCTATCTGATCGGAATCGTGATTGCGATTCTGACCGCATATATTTTATCGAGGATTGACGGAAGCAAAGCGGAGCATGCGCTGCTGATCGAACTGCCGGAGTATAAATCGCCCAATGCAAGGACGATCGCATTATATGTGTGGGAAAAAGTCAAAGACTACCTGACAAAGGCCGGGACAGTTATCTTTCTCGCTTCTGTCATCATGTGGGTGCTGTTAAATTTCGGACCGTCAGGATATGTGACAAATATCGGAGAAAGTTTCGGGTCTATTGTCGGAAAGGCGATCGTACCGTTGTTTCAACCGATCGGCCTGGGATACTGGCAGATCGTAGTGGCTTTGATCGCGGGGATCGCGCAGAAAGAAGTTGTGGTATCCAGCTGCAGCGTTCTTTTCGGAATACAGAATATCACTACCTCCCACGGGATGACCAGTTTCGTTTCACTGCTCGGGGATGTGGGATTTGGAGCAGCAAACGCATATGCCCTTATGGTGTTCTGCCTTCTGTATGTGCCGTGTACAGCAACGATCGCAACAATCCACCGAGAGGTGGGAAGTGCGAAACTTACGTGTGGCATTGTGTTCTTTCAGCTTGCTGTTGCGTGGATCGTGAGCTTTATCGTATTTCATATCGGAAGCCTGTTCCTGTAATGCAAGCGTCGATAATTCAGATATGGAACAGACGGGACTAATATTGAACGGATTTCAGCAGGAGCCCCTTTGCGCAACAGGGGGCGCCTGCTTTTTCTATTCCGCTCAGGATGCGGGGAACACTTTCCGGAGATCTTTTTCCAAGACCGACCTCTAAAAGTGTGCCGACGATCAGAGAGGGCATCCGATAGAGAAAGTCATTTGCTGTAAGCGATATTATAAGCGTGTCATTCTCCATGCTGTTTTGCAGGAAAACAATATCTGTCAGATCTTTTTCCGTACTCTTCTTTCCCCGTACACCTGAAAAATACCGGAAATCATGTTTTCCCCTCAGATAGGAAGCTGCGGCTTTCATAGAGTTGACATCCGGGCCGGGAAAGAGGTGGGCGGTATAAGCTGATGTAAATACATCGTAGACAGGAGCAGTACAGATCCGGTACACATATGTACGTGAGCGGGCGCTTAAATCGGCCCGAAACCGTTCGGGCGCAGCAATACAGTTCAGGATCCGGATATCCGCAGGGAGATAATGATCCAGATCCTGTCGGAGCATGCCTGCATCAGATGCTGTGCTGCTTATGAAGCTGACTGTCTGCTCCAGGGCATGGACTCCGGTCTCCGTTTTTGCCCCTGCGCAGAGAGAGACGCATTCGCCGGTCAGTTTTTCAAGTACGGATATCAGCCGGTATGAGACGGTTTTATGATATCCGTCTTTTTTGGGCCGCTGCCATCCAAGGTAACGTGTTCCGTCGTATTGGAGTGTAAGTCTGATATTTGTCATGTATGCCTCGCTTTATTATGAATCAAGGGGCCGCCGTCTGGCGGCAGATAGTCAAAATTGTTATAGGGGAATAGTAACAGTACAGCCCGCGCCATTCGTAAAACCGCACTGCGTGCTTCTTGCGTCTGTCGCCGCTGTTTTACTCATAGACGGGCGCTCAACTCATCTGCCTGTCAGTCGTCGGATTCTTATGCAAGCATAAATCCGTCTCCTGACGTCAGATGGCTGAACTGTTATCAGGAATATTGTAAGGGATGAGTCTGAACTTGGCAAGTAAAGCGGGGGTTGTTTTCACAAATGTCAGTTGTTACAATAGTATCGGTGAATGAAATTGACATATAACAGGATATATAATCTACAGGATTGGAGATGAGAGGATGACAGAAGAAAGAAAAGTATCAGAGTCAAAAGTGGAAATCGTCCGTATGGTGCGGCCGAATCACCTGAATTCGGCGGGAAGGCTTTTTGGAGGTATGCTCATGCAGTGGCTGGACGAGGCCGCGGGCATGGTGGCGATGCGTCACACGAGGTCCAATGTGATTACGGCCTCTGTAGACAATCTGCGATTTATCCATGGCGCATATAACGGAGAGATGGTCGTGATCATCGGGAAAGTAACTTACGTGGGGACGACGTCTCTTGAGGTGCGTCTGGATACTTATGCGGAGCATATCGAAGACGGTATGCGGCATCCTATTAACCGCGCATATTTCACAATGGTCGCTCTGGATGAGAATGACAAGCCCAAACCCGTGCCAAGACTGACACTTGAAAATGACACAGAAAAGGCGGAGTGGGAAGCGGCGCAGAAAAGGCGGGAAATGAGGATGAAGAGAAAAGAGGAAGGATTCTGAAATTCGTGTTTGTCTGACAGATTTCTCCCGATAAAACATCCGAAAACCATACGGATACAGTAGAATGTCTCACATATACGGAACAGCCGGGGGTGTAATGCTTCCGGTTCCGGCTGTTCCGCCAGATACATCAAATCGGCTGTATCCGTTTGATTTTCTGCGTCTGCTATTCAATCAATACATTTTTATGACTACAGCGATATCTCTTCGATAAATCATAATTTTTATTTCTGGTGTTTCCTGAACATAGAACTGGTCATTTGCATCGTCCGGTCTATCTGCTCCTGCTCTTCTCTACTTCTTCCTTTTTTAAGTATTTCCAGAATAAGACTGACCTCATCTGGTGAAAAGCGGATTCCCTGTCTGTTTGCGCTTGTGATCAGTGCAAGCATGACAGGGGCGAGATCGCGTCCGGATTTGCCGGAGGTCCGTTCAGCCGCCATGCGGATCAACTCCAGTTTCGCCGGATCTATATTCTTCATCGCCGGATTGTTCATCCATTCGTTGTCCATCGTTTTCATCTCCCTTCTCTTCATTTTCAGACTGCTGTGAGAACATCTCGCTGTACATTCGGAACATTTCCTGTTGTTCAGGCGGAAGCATGGAAGAGAGCAGATCCGCCGGATCGAAGGATGCTCCGTCTGATCTCTGGGCGTCCTGTGAGGACTGCATCATCTCCATGACGGACATCATATCTCTTATACTTATGATCGTATCTAGTAAAGACGCTTCCTTCGGTCTCAGATAGGGACGGAAACTGTTTAATATTTCCACAGGAGAGCGCGGTCCGTCTCCGGAGATCATCTGGGCTTTCAGTCCGCTGTCCTGTCCCCGGAAGAGGCGGATCGCTTCTCTTAATTCCATGAATTTGACCATACCTGCCAGCGTCTGCCGCCCTGATGCAGGGGCATAGGGAATGAGCAGTTTGATCATCTGCAGTTCCGGCGTGGTGACAAGCTCGTCAAAAGGAGTCATTAATCCGGGAAGATCCTTATCCATTCCAAAGATACTCCTGCACTTAGCGTTGTAAATATATATGACGTTTCGGATAGAAATATGAATTCTGGAAAAGATGTATAGATGAAAAGTTTCAGGATCCTGCGGGTTTCTTTGTCAAGTAAATCCAGGATTCATAAAATAATACTGATATGGAACAAAAAGAAAGGAAGGGACAGACGTGACAAGAAAACTGATCATTGACGGGAATGCAGTATACGAGATCGATGAAGACTGTATGCTGAAAAATCGTGTGAAAGAGAATGGTTCCGAAAAACAGGGAGAGATGAACAAGACAGAGACCGTCGGGAATGAGTACAGCCGCAAGGGCAGTTGGGAAAACACATCTGGTCACGGCAGACTGGGATAGACGGATCGAGATAACAGGAGAAAAAAATGGCGCCTGCCCGTGAACCGGGCAGGCGCTGATAAGTTCAGGACTTATCATCAGAGCGGTCTGTCTGATCAGCATCCGCAGCCGTTGTTTCCGAAACCACCGCAGCAGCAGAGCAGAAGGATGATCCACAGGCAGCTGTCGTTTCCACATCCGTTTCCGCCGAATCCGTTTCCGCCGCATCCGCCGCAGCAGCAGAGCAGAAGAATGATCCACAGGCAGGAAGACATTCCGTTTCCGTTGTCGCATCCACATCCACAGTTTGTAGCAGTTAAATCACTCATGTTAAATCCTCCAGTTAGGTTTATTATTTACAGTTCTATATTATGCAGGCAGATGAAAAGTGTGCGGCAGGTACGAAGCAGATGAACTGTGAATATTCTGATTAAAAAGGAACTATTTGCAGGGCATTATGAAATGGGTAAAACAATCAGTCGGCTATTGGTGTGAAGATATAACGTCGCGAAGATATACAGGAGCCGGAGTGAGCGTCGCCATACTCGATACCGGCATCGCGAGGCATCCTGATCTGAGGAGACGGATCAGGGATTTCAGGGATTTTACAGGCAGAAGAGCGGATGACTTCTGCGTCGATGACAGCGGGCACGGGACGCATGTGGCCGGAATCCTTGCAGGAGACGGGAGCGTCTCGTCAGGTGTGTACGCGGGAATGGCGCCCGATGCAGATCTTATCATCGGCAAAGTGCTGGACCGTGAAGGAAACGGAAATATCGAACATGTGCTCAGAGGGATCGACTGGATCCTGCAGAACCGGAATTGTTACCGCGTGCGCGTTGTTAATATCTCGGTCGGGACACAGCCGGAGCTTGCGCAGGAGCAGAAAGAGCGGTTCCTGGAAGCCGTGGAAAGGCTGTGGGACAGCGGCCTTGTCGTTGTTGTGTCGGCGGGAAATTACGGGCCGGGAGAGGGGACGGTGGCGGTCCCCGGCAACAGCCGCAAAGTAATCACTGTAGGAGTACCCGACACAGAAATACGGGCGGCCGTTGGGAGAAAGAACAAGGTAAACTATTCCGGCCGCGGTCCCACCGGCGCCTGCGTGGTGAAACCGGACGTCTTTGCACCGGGCACAGGGATCATAAGCTGCAACGCCAGGTATGGCCATCCGGGGGAACACCCTTATGTGATGAAAACAGGAACGTCCATGGCGACTCCGGTCGTATCAGGGGCAATCGCCTGTCTGCTGTCGAAATATCCCGATATGACAAATGTGGAAGTGAAATTAAAACTCAGAGGATCCAGCGTGAAAAGTCCGGGTACAGAGGCGGGGTGGGGGCTTTTGAATGTGGAGCGGCTGCTCAAGCCACTATAGAGGACGGTTCGATAGAAACAGGGGTGAAGTGTCAAGAAAAAAACCTTGACAGCTCTGCCCCTTTCGTGTATGATAACCAAGGTGACTGTGATGAACAAGATTTTAGAACAGGCTTTATTATATGATTTTTACGGCGAACTTCTTACGACGCATCAGAAAGAAGTCTATGAACAGTTTATCCTTGAGGACCTTTCTTTAAGCGAGATCGCGGAGAGTGCGGGGATCAGCCGCCAGGGAGTACATGATCTGATCCGACGCTGTCAGAAAGCGCTGGAGGGATACGAAGCGAAGCTGCACCTGGTAGAAAGATTCCTCTCAGTAAAGGAGAAAGTTGCCCGGATCGACGAGATCCTGGATGAGTGGGAGAATGAAAAGAAAGACACAGAGAAGGTCGTAAAGCAGATCCGCAGGATCTCTGACGCGATCATTGAAGAATTATAGAGGGATAGTTTAAATGGCATTTGACAGCTTAACTGAGAAACTACAGAATGTATTCAGAAACCTGCGCAGCAAGGGAAGGCTTACGGAGGACGATGTCAAGGCGGCATTGAAGGAAGTTAAGATGGCTCTTCTTGAGGCGGACGTGAACTTTAAAGTCGTGAAAGGCTTTATCAAAGACGTACAGGCACGCGCGGTCGGACAGGATGTGATGAACGGCCTGAATCCAGGACAGATGGTGATCAAGATCGTAAATGAAGAGCTCATAAAGCTGATGGGCTCCGAGACGACAGAGATAAAACTTCAGCCCGGAAGCGCCATGACTGTCATCATGATGGCCGGACTGCAGGGCGCAGGTAAGACGACGACCACTGCAAAGCTGGCAGGAAAGTTCAAATTAAAAGGGAAAAAACCGCTTCTTGTAGCGTGTGACGTCTACCGTCCTGCGGCGATCAAACAGCTGCAGATCAACGGGGAGAAGCAGGGCGTGGAAGTATTTTCCATGGGAGACAAGAACCGGCCGGCAGATATCGCCAGAGCCGCCGTACAGCATGCTGCGAAGAACGGCAACAATATCGTGATCCTTGATACGGCCGGACGCCTCCATATTGATGAAGACATGATGGCAGAGCTTACGCAGATCAAAGAAGCGGTGGAAGTGAATCAGACGATCCTCGTGGTGGATGCCATGACAGGACAGGATGCGGTAAATGTGGCCGGGGCTTTCAACGATAAGATCGGGATTGACGGTGTTATCGTCACCAAGCTGGACGGCGATACGAGAGGCGGCGCTGCGCTCTCGATCAAGGCGGTGACAGGAAGACCGATCCTCTATGTAGGTATGGGAGAGAAGCTCTCGGACCTGGAACAGTTTCATCCGGACAGGATGGCTTCGCGTATCCTTGGCATGGGCGACGTGCTCACCTTGATAGAGAAAGCGGGAGCCGAGCTGGACGAAGAGAAAGCCATTAAGATGGCTGACAAGATGAAAAAGGCTCAGTTTGATTTTGACGATTACCTGGACAGCATGGAGCAGATGCGCAAGATGGGCGGGCTCGCCAGCATCATGAGCATGATGCCGGGGCTTGGCGCTCTCGGAGGAAAAGGCGGCAAAATGCCGGATCTGGACTCCGAGGAGAATGAAAAGCGGATGGCGAGGATGGAGGCAATGATCCATTCCATGACGCCTGAGGAACGGAGCAATCCGGACCTTCTTAACCCGTCAAGAAAGCATCGCATCGCGCGGGGCGCGGGGGTTGACATAGCAGAGGTCAACCGTATGATCAAACAGTTCAATGAATCCCGGAAGATGATGAAGAAGCTTCCCGGGATGATGGGTGGAAAAGGTGGCAAAAGGGGCAGGTTCAGACTTCCCTTTTAACACATAGATCATGCCGGAGGCGGCCGGCTGCATATGCGGCGGGGCTGACGGCAGAAGAAACAAAACAATAAGAAAAACAAACAAGAGGTGAAAGAAATGGCAGTAAAGATCAGATTAAGAAGAATGGGACAGAAGAAGGCTCCTTTTTATAGAATCGTAGTAGCTGATTCAAGGTCCCCGAGAGACGGAAGATTCATCGAGGAAATCGGAACATACGATCCGAACTGTGAGCCGAGCGCGATCAAAGTTGATGAGGAAGCAGCTAAGAAGTGGTTAGGAAACGGTGCGCAGCCGACAGAAGTCGTAGGAAAAATCTTCAAGGCAGCAGGTATCGAGAAATAAGTTGACTTCGCGGAGGTGCGCGTAAGATGAAAGAATTAGTTGAAGTTATCGCAAAAGCACTTGTCGATCATCCGGAGGAAGTCTCTGTAAATGAGAAGCAGGAAGGCCGTACCACAGTGCTTGAACTCCATGTCGCAGACAGCGATATGGGGAAAGTGATCGGCAAACAGGGCCGTATCGCAAAAGCGATCCGTTCCGTAGTGAAAGCGGCAGCGGCAAAGGAAGACCAAAGAGTCGTTGTCGATATCGTGTAGAAGATATCGAAGAAGAAAAGAGGGACAGTTTTCCGATCCGGAGAGCCTGCCCCTTTCTTTTTCCTGTATCGGCGAAGAGTTGTTCGGTCCGGGTACAGGAACCGCACGCAAATATATCCGGCTGCGGCGTGAGCAGCAGAGGACACTAAACAGAAAGGAAACAGAAGGAATGGAGCAGTTTCTTCAGGTGGGAGTAATCTCTTCCACGCACGGCATTCGGGGCGAAGTCAAAGTCTTTCCGACAACAGACGATCCCGCCCGTTTTAAAAAACTGAAAAAAGTGCTTCTTGACAAGGGGAACGAGCGGCTTGAACTGGAGATACAGTCCGTAAAATTTTTCAAGCAGTTCGTAATCCTTAAGTTCAGAGGCTTTGACAATATAAATGATATAGAGAAATATAAAGGAAAGAGCCTTCTCGTGCCGAGAGAAGATGCGGTAGAGCTCGGAGAGAATGAGTATTACATCGCAGACCTGATCGGCATGGAGGTATTCGCCGGGGAAGAACGGTTCGGCGTCCTCAGGGATGTGATGGAAACAGGGGCGAACGAAGTATATATCATTGAATCGGACAGGTATGGAGAAGTGCTGGTCCCGGCAATTCGCGACTGTATTCTCGATGTAGATACCGCAGGGAAGACAATGAAGATCCGTCTTCTGGACGGACTGTTATAAAAGGGAAGACCGGGAGAAATGATGATGAACTTTTATATACTTACTTTATTTCCTGAGATGGTGATGAACGGGCTGAACACGAGCATTATCGGTCGTGCCGTCAATGCGGGGCTTCTTTCGATCGAAGCAGTAAACATCCGTGATTACGCCTTTAACAAACATCAGAGCGTAGACGATTATCCCTACGGCGGCGGCGCCGGGATGCTCATGCAGGCGGAACCGGTGTACCTGGCCCACAAAGCCGTATCAGAGAAGATCCTGTCCCGGCCGGACAGAGAAGTGGCAGACGGAGGAGCAGCGGAGCCGGAGACAGGCTGCGAAGGATCAGGCAGAGCGGCCGGCAGGCGTGTTCGCACGGTCTATCTATCCCCCCAGGGGAGAGTGTTTGATCAGAAGATGGCAGAAGAACTCTCTCAGGAAGAGGATCTGATCCTGCTGTGCGGACACTACGAGGGCATAGATGAGCGTGTTCTTGAGGAGGTCGTGACAGATTATGTCTCTATCGGAGATTATGTGCTCACGGGCGGCGAACTCCCGGCTATGGTCATGGTAGACGCGGTCTCCCGGCTGGTGCCCGGTGTGCTCCACAATGATGTGTCCGCAGAGTTTGAGTCGTTTCAGGATAACCTGCTGGAGTATCCTCAGTATTCCAGACCGGAAGAATGGCATGGGAAAAAAGTGCCTCCGGTCCTTCTGTCAGGACACCATGCCAATATCGAGAAGTGGCGCAGGGAGCAGTCGATCATACGGACTTACGAGCGCCGTCCAGATCTGTTGGAAAAATCGAAACTAACGGAGAAAGAAAAGAACTGGCTGAGGGAGCGGATAGACTGATTTTTTCGGAAATGGTACTTGAAAATCATGTAGAAATATGGTAAACTACAACAGTTGTGAAATGAAACGCGATGGTCCTCTGGCATAGAAAGTGTTAAGAACGTCAAATATTAAGGAGGTCACACAAAATGAATGAGATCATTAAGAAGATTGAAGCAGAGCAGTTAAAGGAGAATGTACCGGAATTTAACGTCGGCGATACCGTAAGAGTACACGCCAAGATCAAAGAGGGAAACCGTGAGAGGATCCAGGTCTTTGAGGGAACGGTCCTGAAGAAACAGGGCGGCGGTGTAAGAGCTACTTTTACAGTGAGAAAGACATCTAATGGAATCGGTGTTGAGAAGACATGGCCGCTGCACTCCCCGCATGTTGAGAAGGTAGAGGTTGTCCGCAGAGGTAAAGTGAGAAGAGCAAAACTGAACTACTTAAGACAACGCGTCGGAAAAGCTGCAAAAGTAAAAGAATTAGTAAAATAGTAACAAGAAGAGGGACAATTACAGAAGTGTATATTGTCCCTTTTAAAATATGAAGAGCTGATCTGGAGGACGTATGCAGGATTTAAATTTCCGCAGAAAGAGAAAGAAAAGCGGCAGCAGCAGAAGCGGCGCCAGGAGAAGCAGCAGGACGGGCAGGGCGCGCAAAAGGACGCCGCGTCGGGGACTTCATTTTGAAGATGTAAAAGCTCCACTGCATTTTGCCCAGGAAAAGATCCGCAGGAACCGGGGCGGTGTCAGAGGTTTTGCGGTGTGGGCGGTGGAAATCCTGCTCGTATGTATGACGGCGGTATTTCTCGTGGCGGCTTTCGGGCAGAGAGTGAGTACCGCAGGGGATTCCATGTCGCCTGCGCTCAGGAATGGCGATGTCCTGCTCATCAACAGACTGATCTACCAGATAAAATCACCGGCAAGAGGAGATATCATCGCATTCCGCCAAAATGAGAGCGGACATTATCTTGTCAAAAGAATTGTCGGACTCCCGGGAGAGACTGTCCAGATCGTGGACGGCAAAGTGCTGATCGACGGAGAAGAAATGACGGAGGATATCTACGTCTCGGATGTGGAGTATGCAGGGGAGGCGGAGCAGCCTGTCGAGCTGGGAGAGGATGAATATTTCGTGATGGGAGATGCCCATGCTGCGAGCGATGACAGCCGGCTGCCGAGCTTCGGCAATATCAGACGCAGCGATATCTATGGGCAGGCATGGTTTATTGTAAGTCCGGGCGAAGATTTTGGATTTATCTAAGGAGGAACAAAATGCATTTTCAGTGGTATCCGGGGCATATGACAAAAGCCCGGAGGATGATGCAGGAAAATATAAAACTTATTGATCTTATCATAGAGCTTGTAGACGCCAGGATCCCTCTTGCAAGCAGGAATCCCGACATCGACGAATTGGGAAGAGGGAAGGCGAGGCTTATCCTGCTGAATAAGGCGGATCTTGCGGAAGAACGGATGAATGACGTCTGGGTGGACTATTTCAGAGAGAAAGGATATTCCGCTGTCAAAGTGAACTCCAAAAAAGGCGGGGGGATCAAATCGATACAGACTGTGATCCAGGAAGCATGTAAAGAGAAGACAGAGCGCGACAGGAAACGGGGGATTCTGAACCGACCGGTACGCGCGATGGTGGCAGGCATCCCAAATGTGGGGAAATCTACTTTCATTAATGCGCTGGCGGGAAAAGCCTGCGCCAGGACAGGCAATAAGCCGGGAGTAACAAAAGGGAAACAGTGGATCAGACTGAACAAGAACGTAGAACTTCTCGACACCCCCGGGATACTCTGGCCCAAATTTGAAGATCAGGCGGTAGGACTTAAACTCGCTTTCATCGGATCCATCAAAGATGAGATCCTGCAGACAGAGGAACTTGCGGCGGAGCTCATCAGGTTCCTGCAGAAATCTTATCCGCAGGCTCTTACAGATAAATATGGAATTCAAATGAGTGAAGATGTATATCAGTGTTTGAGTGAGATTGCCGTAAAGCGGCACTGTCTGGTGAGGGGAAGTGAATTGGACACAGAAAAATCGGCGTCCATATTGCTCGAGGACTTCCGCAGCGGCAGACTTGGGAGGATTACTCTCGAATCGCCGGACGGAAATGATGGGCATAAAGAGAATGAAAGCAGGAAAGGCAGAGACAAATGAAAGGCATTATCAAAGAGCTTTTAGGTTGGATCATAGTCATACTCATTGCCGGGGCAGCGTCTTATCTCGTACTCGCTTTTGTCGGTCAGCGTACCCAGGTGAGCGGCGAGTCCATGGAGACTACGCTTTCGGACGGGGATCAGCTTATTGTAGATAAGATATCATACAGGTTCCAGGATCCGAAACGGTATGATATCGTTGTATTTCCCTATCATTATGAGAAAAATACATATTATATCAAGAGGATCATCGGTATGCCCGGCGAGACGATCCAGATTGTGGACGGACTGGTGTATATCGACGGACAGCCTCTGGACGAGCATTACGGCAATGCCGCTATAGAGAATCCGGGACTGGCGGAAGAGCCGATCACTCTGGGCGCGGACGAATATTTTGTTATGGGAGATAACAGAAATAACAGTCAGGACAGCCGGAATCCCAATGTGGGGCTGATACACAGAGATGAGCTGCTTGGGCGCGCATGGGTGCGGATATGGCCGCTCAGTGAGTTTGGAGTGATAAAGCATGAATAAGAGCATCGCACAAATAAGGCTGGAATTTGATCAGGCGAATGAACAGGAGAGAAAAGACCTGTATGATACGTATGCCGGGGACAGCCGTGTGGGAGTACGCTCGCTGATAAGGAAATATAAGAAAAAAGACGAGGCTCTCTCAGAGGAGCGCAAACGTCTGGCCGGCATGCGCAGTTTTGAGGAAAAGTACAGAGACTGCGGGCTTATATGCGGTATTGATGAAGCCGGCCGGGGACCGCTCGCAGGGCCCGTTGTGGCCGGAGCGGTGATCCTGCCGGCGGACTGTGAGATCCTTTATCTCAATGATTCCAAAAAGCTCTCTCCCCAGAAAAGGGAGCTTCTGTATGATGAGATCATGGAAAAGGCCGTTGCAGTCGGTGTAGGGATGACAGGTCCCGCCCGGATCGATGAGATAAATATCCTCAATGCCACCTATGAAGCAATGCGGGCTGCTGTTATGGATCTTGGCGTTAAGCCGGAGCTTCTGCTGAATGACGCGGTAACGATACCAGACATATCCATAGCTCAGATACCGATTATAAAGGGGGATGCCAAAAGCGTGTCTATTGCGGCCGCAAGCATTATTGCCAAAGTGACGAGGGACCGCCTGATGGTCCGGTACGATGAGATCCTGCCCGGGTACGGATTTGCCAGGCACAAGGGGTACGGATCAAGAGAGCATATCGACGCGATACACAGGCTCGGACCGACGCCGGTCCATCGCCGTACATTTATAAAGAATTTTATTGACACCGGGGTATGAGTCATGGCGGAAACACATGATAAGAAGAATAAAAGACAGATCGGCGCATATTATGAACAGGCGGCGGGAGACTATATGGAACGGCTTGGATACGAGATACTGGAATATAATTACAGATGCAGAGCGGGAGAGATCGATATTGTTGCGAAGGACAAAGGCTGTCTCGTATTCTGCGAGGTGAAGTACCGGGCTGACGATCAAAGCGGTCATCCGCTTGAAGCAGTAGACGAGCGCAAGAAGAGGACGATCTTCCGATGTGCGATGTACTATCTGTCAGAGCACCGTCTCGGCGATGTGCCGTGTCGTTTCGATGTGATCGGGATTAAAGGGAATGCCGGGGTGGAAAGCGCTGAGGTGACACATATTAAAAATGCATTTATCGGATGAATGCACAGTGGCGGGAGAGATGCAGACATGAGTCTTGGACTTGTCTATAAAGATGAGAGACATATATTTGATGAGATAGAGAAAGATACACCTGCCCTTATATATCCTTTATTTGAGCAAACGGGAGGGGTGCGTCACGGTTTCTCAACACGGCTGGGAGGAGTCAGCGAAGGATATTTTTCTTCGCTGAACTTAAGTTTTGACAGAGGCGATGAGAAAGACGCGGTAATGGAAAATTTCCGGCGTATCGCCCGGACGATCGGGGTGCGCTGTGAAGACATGGTGCTCAGCCGGCAGACGCATACGACGAATGTGCGTATTGTTACGGAAGAGGACAGAGGAAAGGGCATAATGAGGGAGCGGGATTATACAGACGTAGACGGTCTTGTGACCAATGTGCCGGGAATCTGTCTTGTAACCTCATATGCAGACTGTGTTCCGCTTTTTTTCTATGATCCTGTCAGGAAAGTCATAGGGCTTTCTCATTCGGGATGGAGGGGGACTGTCGGAAAGATCGGGAGGAGGACGATCGATACCATGGCGGATAACTTTGGCTCGGATCCGTCGGATATCCTGGCGGCAGTCGGACCGTCAGTGTGCATGGACTGTTATGAAGTAAGTGCGGATGTGATCACAAAATTCAAAGAGAACTTTGGCGAAGAGACGTGGACAGACATTTTCTATGAAAAACCGAACGGGAAATATCAGCTTGATCTGTGGAAGGCAAATGAGCATATCCTTCTTGGATCAGGGATCAGAGAAGAGCATATTGCCGTGACCAACCTGTGCACACACTGTAACAGCAGGATACTTTATTCACACAGGGCTGCAGGAGATAAGAGGGGAAATCTGTGCGCATTTCTTGCGCTGAAGTGAACAGAGGCGGACAGTCTCTGAAAATATGAGCGGAATTACAGGAGGTGGATCGATATGATCTGGAATAGAGTGCAGACAGGCGGGCTGCTCTTATCGTCGCTTACAGGGACGACAGACGTCGCGGATGAATCTGTCAGAGATGTGATAGACTCGGCAGCAGAGGTCACAAACGAAGCTTCGCAGGAAGTGAATCAGTTCTTTCAGTTCATAGAGGATAATATCCCCAATATTATAGCCTTTGGCATACGTGTTGTCCTTGCTCTTGTCGTATTTTTTATCGGAGGGAAAGTCATCAAGTGGATAAGGAGAGTTGTCCGGCGTTCCTTCGAGCGGACCAATATGGATGCGGGAGTTACTCAGTTTGTGGATTCGATGTTGAAATTCGGTCTGTATGCGCTTCTTATCTTTATGATCGCGACAAATTTCGGCATTGAATCGTCGTCCATCGCGGCGTTGATCGCCTCTGCGGGCGTTGCGATCGGGCTTGCTCTTCAGGGGAGCCTTTCCAACTTCGCGGGCGGTATCCTGATCCTGCTGCTCAAACCATTCGCAGTGGGAGACTATATCGTCGTCACTCAGGAGGATATCGAGGGTACAGTCAAAGAGATACAGATATTTTATACAAAACTGGCCACAGTGGATAACCAGACAGTTGTAGTTCCGAACAGTATTCTCACAAATAACAGTCTTACAAATGTAACGGCAAGACCGGAACGACAGCTCGATCTGAAGATCGGAATTGCCTATGACGCAGATCTGCAGAAAGCAAAGCATCTCATAGAAGATATGCTGCTCAACGATCCGTGTGTGATAAAGGATGAGGAGATGAAGGTATTCGTAGACTCGCTTGCCGACAGCGCAGTGATGATCGGACTCCGCGCCTGGGTAAGGACGGAGGAGTACTGGACGACCAGATGGAGACTGCTGGAAGAGATAAAGACTACATTTGACGCAGAGCAGATCGAGATACCATATAATCAGCTCACTGTAAACGTAAGAGCAGATAAAACTATATAAAAGCAATATTATAAAATATCCCGGTAAGCCTGAAATCAGATAAAAAGATAAAACAGGGAAACAAACAGAAAAAAACAGTTGAAATTTAGTCTGAAAAGAGATATAATAGCTAAGGCTCGTCAAGTTACGGGCCACATGCCGGAATAGCTCAGTCGGTAGAGCACTTCACTCGTAATGAAGGGGTCGTCAGTTCAAGTCTGATTTCCGGCTTTATCAGAAAAGAGGCGCAGTCCCGCGGAATTCCAGGGATTGCGCTTTTTGCAAATGCGACGAGCCAAAGTCCGGGCCTGCCCGGGACCTTGGCGACCGCTTACAATCCCGGAATGTGCCTTTTGGCATTTCCGGGGTGCAAATGCGAGGAGGATAAAATATGAAGCCAGCAAAAGAGACAGTCGAGTTGTTTGAGAATGACAGGTTTGCAACGGAAAACGGAGCTGTCATTGAAGAAGTCGACGATCACTATGCAAAGTGCAGTCTTAAGATCGAAGACCGGCACCGTAATGCCATGGGCGCTGTTATGGGAGGCGTTTATTTTACCCTTGCGGATTTTGCCCTTGCAGTGGCGAGCAACTGGCAGAAAATGGGGTATGTATCGTTGAATTCAGAGATCACTTATCTGACAGCGGCAAAAGGGGAAAGACTGATCGCGGAGGCGACCTGTGTGAGGAATGGAAAAACGACGGGCTATTACCGTATCGATGTGAAAGACGAACTTGGAAATCTTGCCGCGGCAGTGACGGCCACGACATTCTGCGTTGCGAAATAGCAGCCGGCCGGTCCGGGAATTGGTCTGCTGACAAAGTAAAAGGAAAAAGAGAGGAAAGTGACAATGAAAAGAGAAAAATTCGGCTCCCGTATTGGGTTCATTCTGATATCCGCAGGATGCGCGATCGGACTTGGAAATGTATGGCGTTTTCCCTATATCACAGGACAGTACGGCGGTGCGGCGTTCGTGCTCATCTATCTGATGTGTCTTGTCCTGCTGGGACTTCCGATTATGATCATGGAGTTCTCTATCGGACGGGGTGCGGGCTGCAGTATCGCACGTGCGTTTGAACGACTGGAACCGCTTGGTACGAAGTGGCACTGGTATAAATGGTTTGGGATCGCGGGCAACTATCTGCTCATGATGTTCTATACGACTATAGGCGGCTGGCTTCTGATCTACCTTTATAAGATGGCGGCAGGCAGCTTTGCGGGCATGGACGCATCGCAGATTGAAGGGGAATTCGGCAGTCTGATGGGACAGCCGGTGCTTATGACCGTTTTCATGGCAATCGTCGTTATTCTGTGTTTCGGAATTGTGAATCTCGGACTACAGAAAGGCGTCGAGGGGATCACCAAGATCATGATGGTGCTTCTGTTCCTTCTTCTGATCGTTCTGGCGATCCGTTCGATCTTACTGCCGGGCGCCGGCGCCGGACTTGAATTCTATCTCCTGCCGGATTTTGGTAAGATGAAAGAGGCGGGGATTCTTGAAGTCGTTTCCGCAGCCATGAATCAGTCTTTCTTTACCCTGAGCCTCGGGATCGGTGCAATGGCGATTTTCGGCAGCTATATAGACAAGAAAAGGAGACTGGCAGGCGAGGCGATTGCGATCACAGTGCTGGATACGAGCGTTGCCCTGATATCAGGACTTATCATCTTTCCGGCCAGCTTTGCATTTGGGGTAAACCCGGACAGCGGGCCGAACCTGATCTTTATCACCCTGCCGAACATCTTTAACTCGATGGCGGGCGGAAGACTCTGGGGAGCAATCTTCTTCCTCTGCATGTTTTTCGCGTCGGCGTCTACGATCATCGCAGTGTTCGAGAACATTATCGCCTTTGCGATGGATCTGACCGGCTGTTCAAGAGGCAAGGCGGTAGCCGTTAATCTCGTTGCTATCCTGCTCCTCTCCATGCCTTGTGTGCTCGGTTATAATGTGCTGAGCGGATTCGCGCCTTTTGGGGAAGGAACGGCGATCCTTGATCTGGAAGACTTTATTGTAAGCAACAATCTTCTGCCGTTAGGCAGTCTCATATACGTGCTCTTCTGTACAACGCGCTACGGCTGGGGATGGAAAAACTTCCTTGCTGAGGCAAATACAGGAGAAGGACCGAAATTCCCGAAATGGGTAAGATTATATGTAACTTATATCGTACCTCTGATCGTTATTTTCCTGTTTATACAGGGATATTGGAGTAAATTTGCAGGCTAGACTCAGGCTGTGCCCCATAAAAAAGAGTATTCACATCATGTTTGTATGAATGTGGGTACTCTTTTTTTATGACATAGAATGCAGGCAGTGAGAGAGATAGAACGAAGCGAAATGTACATAAATTTTCAGAAAATTATAGAATAATACTACAATGTGTATAGAAATGTTGCATTGTATAGTTGAAAATACAGATATAGAATAATATATATAAAATGCGCGCGTGTAGAAAATGACAAATGGAGGAAACGTATGAAGAAAAGATTTTTAAGTATGATGATTGCCGCATGTATGTGTGCAAGTTTAGCAGGATGTTCGGGAAGCCAGGAAACACAACAGCAGGGGGAAACGGAGGAAACTCTTGAGGGTTCTCTCTCGATTTATACGAATTGTGTCGGAGTTCAGGCGGAAATCATACAGGAATTAACTGACGAATGGATGGAGGAAAATCCTGGTGTAACTGCAGAAGTAGTGGCTCCTGGTGCTGATTATGAAAATGTGATGAAAGTTAAGATGTCATCAAAAGACATGCCGGATATATTTAGTACACATGGATGGGCGAACGTGAGATATGTAGATTTTCTGCTTCCGCTCAATGATATGGCATGGGCGGATGATATAGAAAGTACATTTAAAGAACTGATTTCAGATGAAGAAGGAAATCTTTTAGTTCTTCCGATCGATCAAAATAAATGGGGCCTGGTATATAATAAGGATGTGCTGGAAGAATGCGGTGTAGAAGTGCCGTTAAGGACGATCGATGACTTTATAGCAGCGTTAGAAAAAATAAAAACAGTTTCCAACGGTGAAATAGCTCCGATGCATATAGCAGGCGGGGACAGCTGGCCGCTGGGACAGATTTTTGACCAATTAGCAACGCCTGCGTTTACGACAGCAGAAGATAATGACCAGGAAGCACTTTTAAATGGCACGTTTGATTGGAATAAGTGGACAAGCTTTGCCGAGATGATCAAGGAAATGTATGATAAGGGGTATTTTAACGAGGATATCTTCACAGCCAAGTATGCTGATTCTGCTGAAGCATTTGCAACTGGAAAAGCGGCGTTTTGCTGGTATGGCAATACCATTGTAGAAGAAGCTAAGGCGATAAATCCAGATGTCAATGCAGGTCTTCAGCCACTTCCGGCATTTTATGAAGACGACGACATGAGTTTCTTGAATGGAGAACAGACAGCCTTTGGTATATGGAAAGAGAGTGAAAATATAGAGCTTGCGAAGTCCTGGCTCGATTTTATGGCAAGAGGAGAGAATATAAAGAAATTCTGTGAATCAGAGTCTATGCTGCCAGGAATAGAGACAGATGTTCCGGTAGATGTAGGGTTTGCAACTGAATATTATGAGGAATATTCCGATATTCGTTCTTTCCCTATTTTTGACAGAGCTTTTTTGCCGAATGGTATGTGGGATTTAATCTGTAAGGACGCTGCAGATTTATTTACAGGAACGATCAGTGCGGAACAGTATTCCCTGGATATGCAAAACGAGTACGAACGTCTTTTAGAAGCAGGAGAATAGTAGACTAGCCTGCCGCATTAATAAGGAACTAATGCGGCAGGTCTGAAAGAGGGATGTGTATGAGAGTAAGAAAAATGCTCAATTCCAAAAAAATTGTTAATATCATGTATATTCCGGTAATCCTACTGTTTGTCAGTTTTATTATTTATCCTTTAATAAAAGGGATTGGAATTTCCATGACAAACTGGAATGGATATTCGCAAGAATCTTCATTTATTGGATGGGATAATTACCGGAAAATGTTTGAAGACAGAAATTTTTTCCTGATTATTAAAAATACATTGATATATGGTATTGGAAGCGCTGCTTTGGAGAACGTGATCGGCCTTTTATATGCTATTTTGCTGGATAGGAAATCAAAGGCGGTAGGATTTGCCAGAACGGCAATTTATCTGCCGGTAATTGTAGCGCCTCTTATAATGGGGTATATTTGGTATTTCATGTTTGAACCAGTCGGAGGAGCTGTAAATGACATCCTTATTGCAATGGGACTTGAGTCAGTAGATTTTTTGACAAAAGGGACAACCACAGTTTGGATCATTACGTTCATTAATTCATATCAATATGTAGGGATTGCTATGATGATTTATCTGGCAGGTTTACAGACAATACCAACAGATTATCAGGAGGCCGCTAAAATTGATGGCGCTTCCTCGCTACAAAATTTCATTTATGTAAAAATACCTCTTCTGTTACCATCGATTACTGTGAATGTGGTAACCAATCTGATCGGGAGCCTTAAATTATTTGATATCATAGTGGCAATGACAAATGGAGGCCCCGGATATTCTACACAGTCATTATCAACAATGATGTATCAACTCTATTTTGGAAAGCAGGATGCAGGATATGCAGCTGCAATGGGGATATTTATGTTTTGCTCGATTGCCGTGATCAGCGTGATTGTATTGTTATGGTTTAGAAAAAAGGAGGTGGATGTATGAAGAAATGGAAAAAAAGACTTTATTCCATTTTATTGATTATTATTTCACTTATTCATCTGGTCCCTTTCTACATTTTGTTAACTATGGCATTTAAAGAAAAAGCGGATTTGTCTTCAAAATGGCTGTTCCCGGGATATTTATATATAGACAATTTTAAGAATGCGTGGGAATCAGCTAATTTGGGCAGAGCTTTTGTCAACAATATCATTATTACAGTAGTGGCAACGTTTTGTATTGTTTTACTAAGCTCTATGGCAGCATATCCATTATCCAGGAGAAAAACAAAGCTTAATACGTTTATTTATACAGCGATTATTTCCTGTATGATAGTACCGGCCCTAACTATACTGGTACCCTTGTATAAAATTATGGCGGATGCAGGAGGAATCAGCACATATTGGGGAATAATCGCAGTTCATGTAACCTTTATGTTACCATTAAGTACTTTTTTATATACGGGATTTATTGGAACAATTCCCCGGGAACTGGATGAAGCTGCGCTGATAGATGGAAAAAGCAGATTAGGAGTTTTTTATACAATTATCTTTCCTTTGCTAAAGCCAATTACCGCAACAGTGATCATATTATGTGGGGTAAATGTGTGGAACGATTATCAGTACTCGGTGTTTTTCTTACAAAGCACAGATATGAAACCAATAACAGTCTCGCTTAATTCATTTTTTTCTATGTATCAGAGTCAGGTCAACTGGCTTGCAGCGGGATGCTTAATGGCATCTGTACCATTGATAATTGCCTTTTTGCTTCTGCAGAAACAATTTGTGAAGGGACTGTCATCAGGTGCTGTAAAATTATAGAAGAGGAAAGAAAAAGTGAAACGACATACTATACGGCGACGGTTATTATTGCTTTTTTTTATAATGGCAGTTATTCCGGTATGGATCCTTATGGTTGTAATACCGTTATATATGAAAGAATATGAAAATGCCCAGATAAAGAAATATATGACGGGACTGTCAGATTCCTACTCTAAGACATTAAACGTCTATTTGGACGAGCTTGACCGAATGTCTTTGCTGGCACAGATAGATGATGATGTTATGACAGCGTTAAAACTTGTAAATAAGACAGACTATGCTCAGATGAGCGACCGTATAAAAGTCGTAACCAATCGGGCCTTGAACAGTGAATTTACGTTTTATCTTCAGATGTCGCGAGAAGATATAACGAATGTTATCTTAATACCTATTGCGCAGAAAAAAGCCTATATTTCTTCTAAAAGCGGCAACTTAGAAAGCGTAGACAATTATGATTACAGCAAGCAGGAATGGTATACACAGGCAATCGCGGCAAATGGAAAAGCAGTTTTCTGCGGTCCTCACAGACAGGATTATATTGAAAATGGAGAGCACGACAGCGTATTTACTGTTTCAAGAGCAGTAATAGATACGGATAACCAGAATATATTAGGAGTTGTTTGTGCATGCGCAGATTCTACAATACTTGAGGAGTTTGTGCGTGAAGCGGAAAGTATAGAAAAAGATTCATTAATAGCGATTCTGGACAGCAAAAATCAATATATTTATGGCAGCAGCCAGCTAAAAGATATTGACATTGCTCAGATACTGTCACAGGAGGATGATATAGTTAAAATTCAAGATGAGCAGTATACCGCTATAAAAGTAGAAACTATAAATTCATGGTCATTGCTTAGCCTGGTATCTGACAGTGTACTTCTATCAAAAATTATTTTTTACTTTCGGTTAGGATTTTTCCTGGCGGTTATCAGTCTTGTATTAATGGGGGTAGTTTATTATTGGTATTCGCAGAAAATCACAAGACCTCTTATGGAAATCATACGGGTAATAAAAGAAGTACAAAAAAATAATCTAAAGGCAAAGTGTTCTATTGAAACAAATGATGAGATCGCCGACATTGAGCATGAATTGAATAAAATGATACAGCGTCTTGACGAGCTGGTCACCAATGAATATCAGGCAAAATTAAATCAGAAAAATGCAGAGTATGAAGTTCTGCAGGCAAAAGTAAATCCCCATTTTTTATATAATACGCTTGCTACATTTATAGGCTTGAACCGAATGGGGGAAAAGGACAAATTGGAAAAAGCGGTATTTGCTTTACGTGATCTCATGAGAGATATTTTATCCGAAAAGACTGTAGTAAAAGTGGCAGAGGAAATTGAACTGATAAAAAAATATCTGGAGTTACAGAAATTACGTTTTACAGATAAGTTTGATATAAAAATTATCGTAGATCCTGTTGCCGCCACTTATGAGATACCACAGCATTTATTGCAGCCTATCGTAGAAAATGCCGTTATACATGGCATAGAAGAAGCTGATCACATATGTATACTCAGTATCTTGATTAAACGTATGGACAAAAATGGAAAGACATGGGTAATAATCCAAATAAGTGACAATGGTGTAGGATTTGAGGTGAGAAAAACAAAATTTGATTCGAGAATTGGAATTAAAAATGTAGAAAATCGTCTTAAAATGTATTTCCCAACAGCATATTTTAATATTAGCAGTCAAATAGGTAAAGGAACAGATGTGATTATAAAAATTGATGAAGAGGAAATGAAAAATGAGAATAATCTTGGCAGATGATGAAGTATTCGTAAGATACGGCCTGAAAGATATGTTACAACAAATCAATTCTGCATTTGAAATCTGGGAAGCGGCAGATGGAGCGGAACTGTTGGGATTAATAGACAAAGTAAAACCTGATTTAATATTTGCAGACATAAAAATGCCTAAAATGTCAGGCCTAGAAGCGCTAAAAAGGGGGAAAGAGAAATCAGAAGATGCGCAATGGATTATTCTATCTGGGTATTCTGACTTTGAGTTTGCAAGGACGTGTATTAAGTATGGCGTGGCAGAATATTTATTGAAGCCATTAAGTTTTGAAGAGGTAAAAACAGCGGTTGACAAAACCTCTGCCCTGCTCATGGAGAAGTACAAAAATAAGATCAACGAGGTCAGAAATAACTTTATATATTCACTTGAATGTCACGATTATTTTGAAGATGAGGAGGCGAATAATGCAAATTTCCAGGCTGTAGTATTTTATATAGACACAAAAGCTGAAATTCAGGACAGGTTTAAAGAAGAACTTGAAAAAGCCTGTTATACAGCTGGAGATTCTGAATCTGTATTTTTCTGGATCCAGAGAGAGCAAAATGAATTTATTTTAGCCATGCAGGCAGGTGAAAAATATTATCCGAGAAAAATAAAATATGCTGCGGACAGACTAAAGAAAATATTTCAGGAGTGTTGTGTCACCGCATATTATATGAATGATCCTGCGAGCAAGAAAGAAGCGGCAGACCAGATCATAAAAACTGAAAAAAATATATGCGTCAGACTGTATTCGGGATTAGGAGAGATAAATTCATTGTCTGACTTGGAAAATCAAACAAAACAAATGGAAAAGGATGCTTTTTTATTCTTTCACAATATAGAAAATTTTCGGATTGCGATATTTCAATCAGAATATATGAAAGCAGTAAATGTTTTGCAACAGATTGAAAACTCAGAAAACATCATAGAACGACAAAAAAATACCAGTAGTCTTATAAAGTATTTATCCATTTATTTCCCTGAATATCAGTGGGAAAAAGTAAATTTACTGCCGAATATGTATAAGATTTTGGCAAAAATAGGACAGAAAGTAAGGGGAAATAAGCAAAAAAATAACATCCAGGAAATAAAAGCATATATTGATGAAAATTTTTATCTGCAGCTTTCTGTACAAAGTCTGGCGAATAAATTTTATATTACCCCCAATTATTTATCGTCGCTGTTTAAAAAGGAGACGGGTTCTAATCTCGTAGCTTATTTAAATCGGAAAAGAATAGAAGAGGCGGCGTATTTGATCAAAAATACAAACATGACTATAAAAGAAATTGCTGAAAAAGTTGGTTATAATTCTTCAAGATATTTTACAAAATTGTTCTATGAACAATATAAAAAATATCCGTCAGAATTGCGTAAAAGGAGATTTAATGAGTGATGTATTATTTTGGGATAATGGGGCGCCATTTTTCCCACTTGGTTTACAATGCTGTAATTCCAGTGCTTTTCACGCATCGGAAATGAAAGATTTTTGGAACTCTGTTAAGTTTACAGGAGTCAACACTGTAGAAATACCTGTATATTGGGAAACATTTGAACCTGATCAAAATGTATTCTGTTATGAGTTTATAGATGAATGTTTGAGACAGGCTGAATTACATGATGTCAAGGTAATATTTCTCTGGTTTGGAAGTTGGAAAAATGGTACTTCTAAATATGTACCTTTGTGGATAAAGGAGAAACCTGAGAAATATAAAAGGGTAGTGACTTATGAAGGAATTGTTACAAATATTCTATCTCCGTACTGTAAGGACAATTTAGAGGCTGATAAAAAAGCGTTTCTGGAATTAGTCAGATATATTGAACAATATAACAGAAAAAAGTACAGAGTCATTGGGATCCAGATTGAAAATGAGCCAGGTATGATGATGCGGGGGGACAGAGATTACGGACTGAAGGCAGATGAACTTTTCCAAAAGGAAGTTCCGGATCGCATAAAAACTATCATATTCAACCATGAATTAGGAGAAGTAACAGAGACATGGAAAACAAATGGGACCCAAAAGCATGGTAACTGGACAAGCCTTTTTGGGAAAAAAGCAGGAGAATATTTCAGTGTATTTGGTATCGCGTCGTATATTCAGGAACTTGCGGCTGAGGCGAAACAAATTACAAACCTTCCATTGATCGTGAATGTATGGACGGATAATGTAGGATGGGATGAGCCTGGCATTGATTATCCGGCTGGAGGACCTGTTTCAAAAGTTCTTGGTTTATGGAAACTTCTTGCTCCTGATATAGATGTTATCGGCTTAGATAATTATAAACTGGATCGGGAAGGATATATTCAAGATTGTCAGAACTACAGCAAATATGAGAATCCATTATTTCTGCCGGAATCTCATGCGTGGGATGAAGCGAATAGCCGGACAATGTTTTGGGCAGTGGGTAAATACAAGGCAAAAGGACTTTTCCTATTTGGACCGGAGGCTATGTACAGCGATACGGGCGAGATAAAGCCGTGCTCTATTGAAGTTATGAAAAGTATAAAAGCACTGGTCTCAGTGCAGTCAGTACTTTCACGTTTTATTGATTCTGATCAGATATGGTCCATCGTGCAAGAGGAAAAGATGACAGAACAAAGAGTTTACCTGGAAGATGCTTATATTAGAATTTTTTTTGAATTTGAGCGAACCGATTATCATCATGGATATTTTGATACTAAACATGGAAAAGGGAGAGGGCTTTTACTGCGCGCGGACAAAAATACATATTATGCTGTTGGCGAAGGGATCAATATAAGTATAAGGCAAGACAGTACGGCATTGTACAGCAGGCAAAGAATGGATAAATATATCGGATATAAAAAAGTAGAAGAAGGATATTTCGATAAACAGGGGAAATGGGTATGTATACGGCAAAGAAATGGGGATGAGAGTGATTACGGAATTTGGATTACAAGTGATATAGGAGCAGTAAAAATCGAGTTGGAGGAGGCAGAGAACGATGGAAAGATTTGATTACTATAATCCCGTTTGTACATATTTCGGGCAAGGGAGGATTTCTGAGATCAGTAAATACTTAAAAGATAAGTATAAATGCTATTTACTGGTCACATCAAAAACCTTTAAACATAATGAGACAGGACACAAAGTAATAGAAGAGCTGGAAAAGTCCGGCGGGAAAATAATTAACATCAGCAGCATCTCAACAAATCCAAAAATGGAAAATATCTATGAAGGAGTTAAGGCTGCCAGAGAAAACCATTGTGACTGTATTGTAGCTTTGGGCGGAGGCTCTGTTATGGACTGTTCAAAAATTATAGCTATGGCTGCAAAAACAGGAATCGATGCGAAAAAGTATTTGTGGGGAGACGCCGATGAAGATACCAGTTCGATCGATACAGTAATGATACCGACAATTGCCGCAACCGGGACAGAGTTGAATAATACAGCTGTTGCCGTGGATAAAAAAAGTAAAGAAAAGTTCTGGTGCTATACGGCTTTCCCCAAATATTGTTTTATGGATCCCGAAATCACCTGCTCTTTGTCTAAAAAGTTAACAATTTGGGGAGCTATGGATATTCTTAGTCATTCATTTGAATATTATATGAATGGAAATATGGAGAGTGAATTTCAATTAAGATTTTCAGAAAGTCTTATTATAGCGGTGATGGATGCAGTGGAAAAATTAGTTGATAATCCGTTGGATATAAAAGCGCGCGGCGAGTTGATGTGGTGCTCAACCATGACATGGGGAACCGGTCTGACTAAAATCGGACGAGGAGAAGCTGAAATGAGCTGTCACAATATAGAGGAGAGGTTGAGCGGATATTTTGACACACATCATGGAGGCGGCTTAGGGATAATCACACCAAGATGGATGCTGTATGTTTATCCTAAAGCTCCCGAAATTTTTGCGCGTTTTGCACGAAATGTAATGAAAGTAGATGAAAAAGACGACCTTAAAGCTGCCAGAAAAGGGATAAACGCCTTTATTCTCTGGTTGAAAAAAGTAGGAGCTCCTGAAACATATTCGGACTTAAATCCTGAATTGCAGTTTGATTATAGCGAATTGGACATAGTAGCAGACAAGATATGGACGGTATGTTGTGGTCAGGTAGGAAAACTGGTACCGTTGACATTAAAAGACATAAAAAATATTTTATATGCAGGTAAAAAAGAATTGGAGGAGACGAAAGATGAAAGGATTTGAATTTGTTGAAAACCAGAATTATTTTATGCCTATTAGTTTATTACCACCCGGAGAGAATGGGAAAAATGCATTAGTAGGAGCTCATTATAGAGAAAATACGCGATATAAAATTGCATATCGTACAGATCGAGAACTGCTGCAAAAGCTGTTGCCGCCGGGATTTACTGCAAAAGAACCTGCTGTCATAAGTATTTGTTTTGCTCAGTGCAGAGGAATTGATTATCTGGCAGGCGGAGGCTATAATCTGGTCTGTGTGGATGCAGACGTGACGTTTGAAGGAAAACAGGATAGAGCCGAGGGCTCATATGCCCTTGTTCTGTGGATGGATAAATTTTATCCTGTTTTACTGGGACGTGAGTTGCTTGGAGCAGCAAAATTAATGGCGGAAGTACCTGATGCAAAACAAATGGATGGAATGGTCAGTTTCTATGCAGCAGAAGAGGGTACGAGATTACTTGAAGGAAATTTGTGGGATTTTAAGGAAAAAACAGAAAAAGAAATACAGGATATGGTTGATGCCGGTAAAGGGAAATGCTGGATGGGATATAAATATTTTCCGTCCGTAGATTTAAATGGCGCAGATGTCAGTTATGCCACTTATCTTCCAACCGAAAATGTAATAAAAAAGGCATGGCATGCAAAAGGCGAGTTTGAATTTAAAGGAAATATTCAATGGGAAAAAGCTCCATTATCCTGGAATGTGGCAAATGTTCTTAGCAGTCTTCCTGTTTTGGAATACACAGGAGCAGAGGCGTGGATTGAATCAAGCATCTACATGCCAAACAAGAAACTGTTATAAGTAAACTTTTTATAAAAGTCGAGCATAAGGTGGAATACGGATATCGCGCCGTCATCTGATTTGATGATAGCGCGATATCCCTTTCTCTTTCATGGCCAGTTCTTCTACTGCTGTTTCGGGATCTTAGCGGCTTCAAATGAACCGATCGCACCACAGACATCGCATACGTCCGGACGCTTTTCGTAAGAAGCACCGCAGAACATACAGCGATATCCGTCTACAAGGACTGCTTTTCTCTTTTCCTGCTCTGGAGCGGGAGAAGATTTCTGCCCTTTTATAAGATCGGCAAGGGCGGTAAGGAACTGACTTTCGTGATCTTTCTCGATCTTACTGATATTCTCAAACAGTGTAGCAATATCTTCAAAGCCTTCTTCCCTGGCTGTCTTAGCGAAAGACGGATACATAGATGTCCACTCAGTGTATTCGCCTTCCATCGCATCTTTCAGATTCGCACTGCTGGTATCGATCCCGTTATGCAATTTCTGGAAAAGAAGTTTGCCATGGACTCCCTCATTTTTTGCCATACGCTCAAAAAGTTCTTTGATTTCGGGATGACTTTCCTGTCCTGCTTTCTCGGCATAGAACAGGTATTTGTTTCTTGCCATTGACTCTCCGCTGAAAGCTGTCAATAAGTTCTTTTCTGTCTGTGATCCTTTTAATTCCATAGTTGCTGATCTCCTTTCAATAATAGTAATAGTTATTGTTTCCTTAATGTTACATCTTTACAGCGTAGTTGTCAATATCTGACATAAATTTTTTATCGAATATATAAATTTTGGAATATCATAGTTATTTTATCCATGGCTGAGACATGCTGCATGATGTAAGAGCAGTTGTCTGGAGTCTGTTAAATCTTCCACCGATGCATTCTCCTCTTTTGCCTCTTTGAAAGGCGACAGTAGAGCGGGTGGCATCGGATATTCTTCTGCCGGTCCAGAGAGAACATGTTGCGCATGCTCTAAAATTTTTTGCTAATTTGGTATATTAGAATTTTTTCCGATATATTTTCTCCACCACCCCGATCACCGCATACAGCGCCATTGCCATAATACACAGCAGTACGATCGACATGAGAAGCCAGTTCATCTTGAAGACCTGGCTCGAATAGATGATGAGATACCCCAGTCCGTTCCTCGCTGCGAGAAATTCACCGATCACGACGCCCACGAGACAGAGCCCGATATTGACTTTCATGTTGCTGATGATCGCCGGGACCGAGCTTGGCAGCACGACTTTAAACAGTGCGTGACCACGGTTCCCGTGGAGTGTATAGATGAGTTTGATCTTCTCTTTGTCGACTGTAGTAAAACTGGTGTACAGGTTCATGATGCTTCCGAATACAGCGACAGACATGCCTGCCACGATGATCGTTGTCGGGGTTGCTCCAAGCCATACGATCAGAAGCGGCGCCAGCGCGGATTTCGGCAGACTGTTCAGTACCACCAGATAGGGTTCCAGTATCTCGGAAAGCCCCCTGCTGCACCAGAGGAGGACGGCGATCAGGATACCGGAGACAGTCACAAGCAGGAAACTTACGATCGTCTCATACAATGTGATGCCGATATGCAGGAAGATCGACCGGTCCAGTACCATTTCCCAGAAGCAGAGAGCGATCCGGGAAGGACTGCTGAATATAAAGGAATTGATGATCTCTTTATCAGCGCATATCTCCCACAGAAGAAGAAACAAGATCAGGATAAGGATTCGGGCGGCACATACGATCATACGGTGACGGCGCAGCCTGTAGAGAAAAAGCTCCTGCCCTTTAGAGCGCTCTTTTCGTAATTTGTCCATCATGGTTCAGTTCCTCCCATATTTCATTAAAATAGGTCTTGAATTCGGGTGCATTTCTGCGGATCAGCGGCGTGTCATGCTCCAGATCAAATGATATCGGGACGATACGTGCCACAGATGCCGGACGTTTCGTAAGGATGATCACCCGGTCTGAGAGACTGACCGCTTCGGAGAGATCATGGGTGACCAAAAGCGCAGTCTTTCCTGATCTCCGGATAATCTGACCGATATCATCACTGACAGTCAGTCGTGTCTGATAGTCAAGCGCGGAAAAGGGTTCGTCAAGCAGCAGTAACTCCGGTTCCATGAGGAGTGTGCGGATCAGCGCCGCCCTTTGGCGCATACCGCCTGATAATTCAGATGGTTTGGAGTGTGCGAACTGTTTCAGGCCATACTGTTCGAGCATTTCCTCCGCTCTTTTCCTGATTTTCGGTGTAAGCTGTCTGCTGATCTCTGCGCCGAGAAGGACGTTTCGGTATACAGTACGCCATTCAAAGAGATGGTCGTGCTGCAGCATATATCCGATCTTCGATGAATTTTCAGTCAAGGGGGTCCCGTTCATCAGGAGTTCTCCGCTTTCCGGTTTCATCAGACCGTCGATCAGAGAGAGCAATGTGGATTTGCCACATCCGGAAGGTCCAACCACAGCCGTGAATTCTCCTCTGGTGAGTGAAAACGAAATATTGGACAGGGCCTTTGTCTCCCCGTCCAATGTATGATAGGAATAGTCGATATTTCTTAATTCCAGTATTGGAGTCATAAGGTCACTTCCATCCATATTGTATATCTATAGTTAGTGTATGAAAAAAGCCGCCCCGTGTGCGGGAAAAGTGCGAAATCCCGTTGTCGGACGGAAGGAAGAGCTGTATAATATAAACAACAGATAACGTAGAAAATGAAAAGGAGAAAGCGATATGGCCACAGACCGGTGAGCATGGCTGCAGAAAGGCGGCGACCGTATCCGCAGGACGGATAAAGAGCGCAGATACTACTATAAAGTCCATGTCGGAATAACACAGGGGAATAACAGATGAATGTACAGAAAGTCAACTATCAGAAAGAACTTGAAAAGCTTTTAAAACAACTTGAGACAGAGGACAAGGTCCCGACGCTGCTTATTCATAGCTGCTGTGCGCCGTGCAGCAGCTACGTGCTGGAATATCTGTCGGAGTATTTTAAGATAACGGTCTTTTATTATAATCCGAATATTTACCCTGAGAGTGAATACACGAAACGTATCCTGGAGCAGCAGAAACTGATCCGGGATATGAAATTTCGGTATCCGGTCTCATTTCTTGCAGGAAAGTACGACAAAGAAAGATTCTATGCTATGGCAGCAGGTATGGAGGAGCTGAAAGAAGGAGGCGCGCGGTGTATGAAATGTTACGAACTGCGGCTCTCCGAAGCGGCAAGGCAGGCTGCGGCAGGCGGGTTTGATTATTTTACGACTACGCTCAGCATCAGTCCGATGAAGAATGCCCAGAAGCTCAATGAGATCGGTCTTCGTGTCGGAGAGGAATATGGAGTAAAGTATCTGGTTTCTGATTTTAAGAAGAAAAACGGATATAAAAGGTCCATCGAGCTGTCGAAAGAATACGGACTGTACAGGCAGGATTACTGTGGCTGCGAGTTTTCAATGAGACGTACGGAGTCATTGTAACAGTCCGTTCCGATGCTTTGCATATGCGGGCAATCGGCCTGTGCAGCTGCCGCCTGAAAAATCATGCAGGCATAATTTCCATTCCCGGACAGCTCCAATAACTGAACTGATTAAAGAAAAATGTAGTTTTAAGTAGACATATCATACTTTACTGTGGTAAACTAAGTCGAAAATACAGGACAGACGGAAGTGATCTGGACTGTATTTTATTTCAATCAAAACAGAAGCGAGGAAAGAGAAATGGCACAGTTATGGGGCGGCCGTTTTACAAAGGAGACGGACAAACTGGTATATAATTTCAATGCATCGATCTCTTTCGACAAGAGGTTTTATAAGCAGGATATCCGCGGAAGTATCGCTCATGTAACGATGCTTGCAAAGCAGGGGATCCTGACTGAGGAAGAGAAAGAGAAGATCATAAAAGGTCTTGAGAGTATCCGGACAGATGTGGAGAACGGGACTCTCGAGATTACAGAAGAATATGAAGATATTCACAGCTTTGTTGAGGCAAATCTGATCGACCGGATCGGGGATGCGGGAAAAAAGCTCCACACCGGACGGAGCAGAAACGATCAGGTGGCGCTGGATATGAAGCTCTATACGAGAGACGAGATCCTTGAGATGGACAGTCTTTTAAAGGAAATGCTGGAAGTGCTCTTAAAGCTGATGAAAGAGAATCTCGAGACTTATATGCCGGGATTTACACATCTGCAGAAAGCGCAGCCGATCACACTGGCGCATCATATGGGAGCATATTTCGAGATGTTCAAGCGGGACCGTTCCCGCATGAAAGACATTTATAAAAGGATGAATCTCTGCCCCCTGGGCTCCGGCGCGCTGGCAGGAACCACATACCCGCTGGACCGGGAATACACGGCAGAACTTCTGGACTTTGACGGACCGACGCTCAACAGTATGGATTCTGTTTCAGACAGGGATTACCTCATCGAACTTCTGTCGGCGATGTCCACGATCATGATGCATCTGAGCAGGTTCTCCGAGGAAGTGATCATCTGGAACACCAATGAATACAAATTCGTGGAGATTGATGACGCCTACAGTACAGGCAGCAGTATCATGCCCCAGAAGAAGAACCCGGATATCGCCGAGCTGGTGCGCGGAAAGACCGGAAGAGTGTATGGCGCGCTGATGTCTGTGCTGACAACGATGAAAGGCCTTCCGCTGGCATATAACAAGGATATGCAGGAGGACAAGGAGTTTGTCTTTGACGCCATCGATACAACGAAAGGATGTCTGGCGCTCTTTACGGGAATGTTAAAGACGATGAAGTTCAATTCCGCCCGCATGGAGGAGAGCGCAAAGCACGGATTTACCAATGCAACGGATGCGGCAGACTATCTGGTAAATCACGGCGTTCCGTTCCGTGATGCGCACGGTATCGTAGGGCGGCTTGTCCTTTACTGTATTGATAAGGGTATCGCGCTGGATGATATGAGTCTGGATGAGTTCAGGGCGATCTCGCCGGTATTTGAAGAAGATATTTATGACGCCATCAGCATGAAGACCTGCGTGGAGATGCGAAATACTATCGGAGCCCCGGGAAAAGCCGCAATGGAGAAAGTGATCAGAGCGGAAGAGGAATACCTGGCCGCTGAATAAATAAGCGATATGGCTGAATGAGTACAATATACACAATAGAAAGGATGTAGAGAAAAATGGATCAGAAATTACGAGTAGGAATTTTAGGAGCAACAGGAATGGTAGGACAGAGATTTATCGCTCTGCTCGAAGACCATCCGTGGTTTGAGGTTGTGACGGTCGCAGCCAGCCCGCGTTCGGCAGGCAAGACATACGAAGAGGCGGTAGGTGATCGCTGGAAAATGGACACTCCGATGCCGGAGGCAGTGAAAAAGCTGACAGTGCTCAATGTAAACGATGTGGAGAAAGTGGCATCCACAGTTGATTTCGTGTTCAGCGCAGTGGATATGAGCAAGGAAGAAATCAAGGCGATCGAGGAAAAGTACGCAAAGACAGAGACTCCGGTCGTATCAAACAACAGCGCTCACCGCTGGACGCCGGATGTTCCGATGGTAGTGCCGGAGATCAATGCAGATCATTTTGACGTGATCCCGGATCAGAAGAAACGTCTCGGTACAACACGCGGATTTATCGCTGTAAAACCGAACTGCTCTATCCAGAGCTATGCTCCGTGCCTTGCAGCATGGAAGGAATTCGGACCGAAGGAGCTTGTTGTCACAACATATCAGGCAATCTCCGGCGCTGGGAAGACATTTAAAGACTGGCCGGAAATGGTAGGAAACATTATTCCGTTCATCGGCGGTGAGGAAGAGAAGAGCGAGCAGGAGCCGCTCCGTGTCCTCGGTAAAGTGGAGAACGGCCAGATCGTGAAAGCAGAACTCCCGAAGATCACATGCCAGTGCGTGCGTGTTCCGGTATTGAACGGACATACGGCGGCAGTGTTTATCAATTTTGAGAAAAAACCGACGAAAGAGCAGCTTATCGAAAAACTTGTCAATTTCAAGGGATTCCCGCAGGAGGCAGAGCTCCCGAGCGCTCCGAAGCAGTTCATCCAGTATCTGGAAGACGACAACCGTCCGCAGATAACTCTGGATGTAGATTACGAGAACGGTATGGGAGTGTCTATCGGACGTCTGAGAGAGGATACAATGTACGATTATAAATTCATCGGACTTTCCCATAATACAGTAAGAGGTGCCGCAGGCGGAGCCGTCCTGTGTGCGGAGGCGCTCACAGCGAAAGGATATATTGCAAAGAAATAATATGAGATAGAAAATAAATTGCAGAAGAATTGGTTTATGAAATCGAAGAGGATTGCAGTATAAAGTAATCCTCTTCTTTGTATTTGTTATACAAAAAAGATGGTAGTATTTTGTGCGTAATTTACAAATAAATTTAAACTGTCCAGATTATATTGACATTTTTACCTAACCGAATATAATTTAGATTATAAATTGGTTCAACCAATGGACCGCAATACCAATATACCAATTTAGAAAAATGGAGGGTACAAAAATGGCAGAAAGAGCAGACAGAGAAGATTTACTTGCAATGACTCATGTGGGTGAAGATCCGCATAAATACATGAAGGCTGTGACGCCGCCGGTGTTTATGACGTCTTTGCATGTGTTCGATACAGTGAAAGATTATTTTTCTGTAGATATTTTTAAGGATGAATATTATTATGGACGGGCATCTAATCCGACAGTCACGATCCTGGAAAAGAAGATGGCGGCTCTGGAACACGGATCAAGAGCGGTCGTGTTTTCCGCCGGAATGGCGGCGTGTGCGGCTGCGATCCTGGCAGTGTGCAAAGCGGGAAGCCATATTATCTGCATCAGAGAAAGCTACGGACCGGTACAGCATCTGCTGGACGAGTTCCTCTGTAAAAAATATGAGATCACGGTTACTTATGTAGAGGGAACGACAGTAAAAGAGTTTGAAGATGCGATACGCCCGGAGACGGACATGATCATTCTGGAAAGCCCGTCCACACTTGTATTTAACGTGGTGGATCTTGAGGGAGTTGCGAAGCTTGCAAAAAAACACGGAATCATCACTTATATCGATAATACATATTCTACACCGATCTTCCAGAAACCGCTTGACATGGGAATCGATATCGTTATGCACACGATGACGAAATATATCGGAGGTCACAGCGATCTGATCGGCGGCGTGTTGATCTCAAAAGACGAAGAGTTTATGAGAAAAGTTATGGTACAGAGAGACTGGTTCGGCGGTGTGCTCGGACCAATGGAAGCATGGCTTGCGATCAGAGGGTTAAGAACGCTGGACGTCAGGATGCAGAGACATTACGAGACTGCAATGGAAGTTGCAAAATTTCTTGAAAAACAGCCGAAGATCAAAAGGGTATTCTTTACAGGTCTCCCGTCACATCCGCAGTATGAACTGGCGAGAAAACAGCAGAAAGGCGAATGCGGCCTGATGAGCGTAGAGATCGACGGAAGTCTTGAGGACGTGGCGACATTTGTCGATAATCTGAAGCTCTTTGAGAAAGGGGCGTCATGGGGCGGCTTTGAAAGCCTTGCTATTGCCTATACATATAACTGGAGTGACGAAGAACTTGCATTCCACGGACTGACAAGAAATATCGTAAGACTCCACTGTGGCTTAGAGGGCGCGGAAAATCTGATCGACGATTTAAAACAGGCGCTTGATAAAATCTGATTCGACAATAAATGATGAGGTGTACAAATGGAAAATAAGAAAGAAAGAGAGATAAAAAAACCAGGATTTTTCCTTGCGGTACTTCCGCTGATCTTTATGTTTGTAGTGTTGATCGTGGGACTGCTCGTTTTCAGCGTAGATATTAAGATCCTGCTTCTGATCTGCGCCGCATTTACGATCTGTCTGTGTATGTATCTGGGTTACACATGGAAAGATGTGGAAAAGGAGATCGTTGAGAAACTTGCGGCTGCATTTCCGGCCATTCTGATCCTGATCTGTGTGGGACTGATGATCGGAGCATGGATCGTTAGCGGTACGATCCCGTTCCTTGTATATATCGGCCTGCAGATCATCAGCCCGAAATATATCATCATCACGTCTTTTCTCGTGACGACTGTACTGTCAGTAAGCACCGGAACGTCATGGGGATCGGCGGGGACTGTGGGCGCGGCCCTGATCAGTGTAGCTGCAGGCATGGGGGCACCGCTTCCGGCTGTGGCAGGAGCGATTGTTGCAGGTGCATATTTCGGAGACAAGATGTCGCCGCTTTCCGACAGCACGAATATGTCTGCGATCGCAACAGGCACCAATCTGTATAAACATATCGGTCATCTGTTCTATACGACCATACCGGGCTTTATCATCAGCTGCGTTGTCTATGTCATAGCAGGAGCACACTTTGCAAGCAGCGGAGAGATCACCCAGGTAGACGAGATCATCAGCACTCTGTCTGAACTGTTTAACCTGAGCATGCCCGTTGGCCTCCTGCTCCTGATCCCGCCGGTCATTGTCGTGGCAGGATCACTTATGAAGAAACCGACGATCCCTGTCATGGTAATCTCCTCAGTCGTTGCGGTCATCCTCGCTATGGCTGTACAGGGCTTCTCTTTCGCGACCTGTGCGACAAGCATGGTAAGCGGCTTTACAATGGATCTGTTCCCGAATCCGGTGGTTGACCTCAGTACAATACCGGAACAGGTATCCAATCTGCTTCAAAGAGGCGGCATGAGTTCCATGATGAATACTACGCTGATGGCATTCTGCGCATTTAGCTTCATCGGTGCTCTGACCGTGTGCGGAAGTATGGATATCATTCTTGAGAGACTTACGAAGCACATCCATAATACGGGACAGCTGATCACCAGTACAGTTGCGATCGGTGTTGTAATGATCATCGTGATCGGGGAAGCTGCCGTAACCCATCTGATGATCGGCGGCATGTTCCGTGAGGAATATATACGGCGTGGCCTTGAGACAAAGAATCTGTCGCGCTGCCTTGAGGACAGCATCACTGTCATAGAACCTCTTGTGCCGTGGTCGCTTGCAGGCGTGTATATGACCTCTGTTCTCGGGGTATCAACTACACAGTACGCGCCGTGGGCGTGCCTGTGCTATACCGGAGTTATCTTTGCGATTATCTGGGGATTTACCGGATTCGGTATTGCGAAGATAAAGAAAGGAAGCGACAACTATGAAGAATATCTGGAGCTGACCGGAAAGGAAGAGGCAGTCCAGGAGTAAATCACCGTAATCACATAAAGACGCCCGGGGGGAACCTGTTTGCGGGGGACCCGGGCGCTTTATATATGTCAGTGTTCAAATGTCCTGACAGATCATTCGGCATGCGAAATACGAAAACCGTATTCGTTGATCTCATCGATTGCCCGGATTGCTTTTTTCAGATCTTTATCATATAATGCCCGGGCCAGATCAAGATGCTGAGGAACGGTGGGAAGCCAGATCGAATCATTACCGTCTTCAGACTCTTCCTGCTGTACAAAGCGGTATTCACGAATACGGACGATGAGCTGATGGATAACGGAATTACGTCCGATCTCATACAGTTTGCTGTGAAAACTATGATCCAGAATATGACTGTACAGGTTATCTGAGGCGAGTCGGACCATCTCAGAAGCGAGGGAGATGAGCATCTGTTTCTCCTCCTCTGTGCCGCGTTCCATTGCGTTTTCTACAGCCTGATGATCCAGAGTGCGCTGCAGCTCCTGTATCTCGTGAAGCGTAAAGTTCGTAAGCCGCACGGCAAAAGAGTTGTTCTCGCCATAGGGATTCTGGATGAACACTCCGCTGCCGGTCTTGACATAGATCAGCCCCCGGTCTTCCAGAATACGGAGCGCTTCCCGCACAGAATTGCGGCTTGTCCCGAGCATGGCTGACATTTCCCGCTCAGACGGGAGCTTGTCACCGGGCTGCAGGCCGTTCATCTGTATATAGCTGTAAATAGAATCCGATATCTTTAAGTAAAGAGACTTCTTCTCTACAGGCCGCATCGATATTCTTGATGTATTGTCGGTTTTACTTTCGTTCATAATATCCCCCACTGTAATAAAGATTTCATTTCATGTATCATCCAAATCAGTAAGACAGCAGACTTATTATAAAGTACACAGAGTGAAAACGTCAAGCAGATCGGCAGGACATTAATTTCTTCCTCTTTTTTTTCTCGCTTTCCTGTGGTAAAATGTCAAAATAGACGTTTAAAGAAAGAGGAGGCTGTCATTATGGGAATGACAATGACGCAGAAGATCCTGGCGGCTCATGCGGGGCTTGACTCTGTAGAAGCGGGCCAGCTGATCGAGGTAAAGCTTGACGTGGTCATGGCAAATGATATCACAGGCCCGATGGCTCTGCCGATCATCAAGCAGATGTCAGATCACGTGTTTGACAAAGATAAAGTAGTATTTGTTCCGGATCATTTTACGCCGAACAAAGACATCAAATCAGCGGAGAACTCCAAGGCGATCCGCGAATTCGCAAAAGAGCAGGGACTGACATGGTATTTTGAGCAGGGCAAATCCGGCGTGGAGCATGCGATCCTTCCGGAAGCGGGAGTTGTGACGGCAGGTGAGTGTATCATCGGCGCAGATTCCCACACCTGTACATACGGCGCCCTGGGAGCGTTTTCCACAGGAATGGGAACGACAGACGTGGCAACCGGCATGGCCACAGGGGAGATCTGGTTTAAGGTGCCCAGCGCCATCAAGTTTGTCCTGACGGGAAAACCGGGCAAATATGTCAGCGGCAAAGATATTATCATCCATATTATAGGAATGATCGGTGTGGATGGTGCTCTTTACAAATCCATGGAGTTCACCGGTGACGGCATTGCAAACCTGTCTATGGACGACCGCTTTACCATGGCGAATATGGCTATCGAGGCGGGAGCGAAGAACGGGATCTTCCCGGTGGATGATCAGGTCCTTGCATATATCAAAGAACATTCCAAGAAACCGTATACGATCTACGAGGCGGATGAGGACGCTCTGTATGACGAAGTAATCACGATCGATCTGTCCGAGGTCCGTCCGACAGTGGCTTTCCCACATCTCCCGGGAAATGCAAAGACAATTGATGAGATCGAAGCGATGGAGCCGATCAAGATCGATCAGGTTGTGATCGGATCCTGTACAAACGGACGCATGGAGGATATGAGAAAAGCAGCGGCCATTCTGAAAGGACATACGGTGCATCCGGATGTGCGGGTGATGGTCGTACCGGCTACACAGAAAATATATAAACAGTGTATTGAGGAAGGACTTCTGGAAATCTTTGTGGATGCGGGCTGCGCTGTGAACACACCGAGCTGCGGGCCGTGCATGGGCGGTCATATGGGAGTTATGGCGGCAGGAGAGAAATGCGTTTCCACTACAAATCGCAATTTCGTAGGACGTATGGGGCATGTGGATTCTCTGATCTATCTGGCGTCCCCGGAAGTGGCGGCGGCCAGTGCAATTGCAGGCTACATTGCAAATCCTGAGAAAGTGGGTGATATGGAATGAAAGCAAAAGGACATGTTTTTAAATATGGAGATAATGTGGATACAGACGTGATCATTCCGGCAAGATATCTGAATTCATTCGACGCGCAGGAACTGGCAAGCCACGCAATGGCAGATATCGATCCTGACTTTGTAAAGAAAGTACAGCCGGGCGACCTGATCGTTGCCAATAAGAACTTCGGATGTGGTTCTTCCAGAGAGCATGCGCCTCTGTGCCTGAAGACGGCAGGTGTGAGCTGCATCATTGCAGAGACTTTTGCACGTATCTTCTATCGCAATGCCATCAATATCGGACTTCCGATCATCGAATGCCCGGAGGCGGCAAAAGGCATTGACGCAGGGGATGAAGTGGAAGTGGATTTTGACAGCGGCAAGATCTACAACCTGACGAAAGGTAGTGAGTTCCAGGGACAGGCGTTTCCGGAGTTCATGCAGAAGTTGATCGCAGCAGGCGGACTTGTCAATTATACAAATAACAAAAAGAGTCAATAAGATAACAGCTCAGCTATCAGGAATAAACTGCAGAGAAAATGGAAAGGACGCCGTATGTGTCAGATTCGGGATATTCATACGGCGTCCTCTTTTTCTGGCTTATCACAAGTGACGTGAACTATGACATTGCAGGCGGAGATTATAAGTTGTTCCAGGTCATCCCGTATCCGGCCGTTTTGATCGGAGCGCTTCTCGTAGACCTTTGTACTGCAAATAACACAGTGGCGATCGCAATATCAAAACGGTGACGGACGCTATGGACAGGGTGGCGGGACCTGTGCTATAATTCAGTGCAGTAACACGGAGAAAAGAAAAAGAGGGTATAAGAATGAATCTACTATATAAAAGTACGAGAAACTCTGATAAAACAGTAACAGCTTCCGAGGCGATCTTAAAGGGCCTTGCGGATGACGGAGGCCTGTTCGTGCCGGAATATATTCCGAAACTTGACGCGACGATGGACGAGCTTAAGAGCATGACATATCAGGAGACAGCCTATACCGTAATGAAGCAGTTTCTCACAGATTTTACAGAGGAGGAACTAAAGCACTGCATCGACAGCGCTTATGACTCGAAATTTGACACAGATGTGATCGCGCCTCTCGTCAAGGTAGAGGACACATATCATCTGGAGTTGTTCCACGGGGCGACTATCGCATTCAAGGACATGGCGCTCTCTATCCTGCCGCATCTTCTGACGACTGCTGCAAAGAAAAATCATGTGGACAACGAGATCGTGATCCTGACCGCGACGTCTGGAGATACCGGGAAAGCGGCTCTTGCAGGGTTTGCTGACGTGCCGGGGACAAAGATCATCGTATTCTATCCGAAGGGCGGAGTGAGCCGTGTGCAGGAACTGCAGATGGTGACGCAGAAAGGCGATAACACTTCTGTCGTAGCGATCCACGGAAATTTCGACAATGCCCAGAGCGGAGTGAAGGCACTTTTTGAAGACAGAGAACTGGCCAAGCAGCTCTCAGATGCCGGGTATCAGTTTTCATCGGCAAACTCTATCAATATCGGCCGTCTTGTTCCCCAGGTTGTCTACTATGTGTATGCATATGCAAAACTTCTGGAGAACGAGGAGATTGTCTCCGGAGAAGAGATCAATGTGACAGTTCCTACCGGGAATTTTGGGAATATCCTTGCGGCCTATTATGCAAAAAAGATGGGCGTGCCGATCGCAAAATTGATCTGTGCATCCAACGAGAACAAAGTGCTTTTCGATTTCTTCCGAACAGGCGTATATGATAAGAACCGTGAATTTATCCTCACATCTTCTCCTTCTATGGATATTCTTATTTCCAGTAATCTGGAGCGCCTGATCTACACGATCGCCGGCCAGGACGCAGAAAAGAACGCAGAACTGATGGCCCAGCTCCGTGAGAAAGGGGAGTATGAGATCACACCCGAGATGAAAGAGAAGCTGTCAGATTTTGTCGGTGGTTTTGCCACTGAAGAAGAGACGAGAGAAACGATCCGGACAACATATGAGAAGACCGGCTATGTGATGGACACACATACGGCAGTGGCTGCACATGTCTGTGCGAAGTACAGGGCAGACAGCGGCGACAGCAGAAAATGTCTGGTGGCGTCTACGGCAAGCCCATATAAATTCATCCACAGCGTAATGTCAGCCATCAATGAAAAATATGCCGATGTGGACGAGTTTGAACTGGTCGATGAATTGAGCAGAATCTCAGGGACAGCCATACCAAAAGCGATCGAAGAGATCAGAAACGCTGACGTTCGTCATACAAGGGAGTGCGATGCCGGTGAGATGAAGGCTGCTGTAAAAGATATTCTTGGAGTTTAAGGAGTAAGGTAAGATGGATAATATGGACAGTGTATGGGGGTTTATTGGAATCATTGTATTTGGCTGCGGGATCTATGCAATCTATTCGTTCATTAAAATGAGGTCTACCGGTGAGATCAATGTATCTCTTCTGCTCGGAAAGGACTATATGTACAAAAAATGCAAGAACAAAGAGGCATATATTCAGAAAGCAGGACCGGCGCTCCTGCTGTTCGGCCTGGCTGCTTTTGTGTACGGGCTTATCGACATCGTCCACTGCTATGTATATCCGATGGCGGTTGTCGACGGGGTGGGAATGTTTCTTTTCCTTGTTGTTTTAGTGTGGTTTGCCGTATATACGACAAAACTCAAAAAAGAGTATTTCTGACCGGAGATTGCAGGGAGAGGAGCAGTTCTGGCATAAAAGAAAAGAGGCGGTCTGATTGGATCGGACAGCATTGATCGGCCGGGCGACAGCCGCCAGAGAACATTCTTACAGCTCTTATTCCCACTTCCGCGTGGGAGCAGCGCCTCTGCGTAAAGACGGCACAGTGTATGTGGGCTGTAATATAGAGAACAGGGCCTGTTCCTGGATAAATTGCACGGAGCAGACAAACTGGAATGGCGCTGTCCGTGCGGGCTGCCGTATACATAAAAGTTTGTTAAAAAAATATTTATTATTTTTGAGATGCAGGATTGAAAATTAAATCCTGCATTTTTTAGACGAAAAACAGGAAAGTTCGCGGCTTGAAACTACAATAAATGAATCGTATTTTGCAAAATCTTTCATAAAAAAGTCGAAATTATATAAGATTGTTATTGATTTTCCAATCGTTATTCTGTATAATGAGAACATATTGGGGGTCATTGCATGAATTCCCATAACACTTTAGAAAGAGAGAGGTAGAAGAAGAATGGCAAATATTGATTTGACTCAGTATGGCATTACAGGAACTACGGAAATCGTTCACAATCCTTCCTATGAAATGTTGTTTGAGGAAGAGACAAACCCGAATCTGGAAGGTTTTGACAAAGGTCAGGAGAGTGAACTCGGTGCAGTAAACGTTATGACAGGTATCTACACAGGCCGTTCACCGAAAGACAAATATATCGTTATGGATGAAAATTCCAAAGACACAGTATGGTGGACATCTGACGAGTATCCGAACGACAACCATCCGGCGTCTCAGGAAGCATGGAACACAGTAAAAGACATTGCAAAGAATGAGCTCTCCAACAAGAGACTTTTCGTTGTAGATGCATTCTGCGGAGCTAACAAAGACACACGTATGGCAATCCGTTTTATCGTTGAGGTTGCCTGGCAGGCTCACTTTGTAACAAATATGTTCATCCGTCCGACAGCAGAAGAGCTGGAGAACTTCGAGCCTGACTTTGTAGTATACAATGCTTCCAAAGCAAAAGTTGAAAACTACAAAGAGCTGGGACTCAGATCTGAGACAGCAGTTATGTTCAATATCACAAGCCGCGAGCAGGTTATCGTTAATACATGGTACGGCGGAGAGATGAAGAAAGGTATGTTCTCTATGATGAACTACTATCTGCCTCTTAAGGGAATCGCTTCCATGCACTGCTCTGCAAACACAGATATGAACGGCGAGAATACGGCTATCTTCTTCGGTCTTTCCGGTACAGGTAAGACAACTCTTTCCACAGATCCGAAGAGACTTCTCATCGGCGACGACGAGCATGGCTGGGACGACAACGGCGTATTCAACTTCGAGGGCGGATGCTACGCAAAAGTTATCGACCTTGATAAAGATTCTGAGCCGGATATCTACAATGCGATCAAGAGAAACGCTCTTCTTGAGAACGTTACACTTGACGCAGAGGGACATATCGACTTTACAGATAAGAGCGTGACAGAGAATACACGTGTATCCTATCCGATCGATCACATCGAGAAGATCGTTCGCCCGGTATCTGCAGCTCCGGCAGCAAAGAATGTAATCTTCCTGTCAGCTGATGCATTTGGAGTACTTCCTCCGGTATCCGTACTTACACCGGAGCAGACAGAGTACTACTTCCTGTCAGGTTTCACAGCTAAGCTTGCCGGTACAGAGCGCGGTATCACAGAGCCGACACCGACATTCTCCGCATGCTTCGGACAGGCATTCCTTGAGCTGCACCCGACAAAATATGCAGAAGAGCTCGTTAAGAGAATGAAAGAGAGCGGAGCGAAAGCTTACCTCGTAAATACAGGATGGAACGGAACAGGAAAACGTATCTCCATCAAAGATACACGTGGTATCATCGATGCAATCTTAAGCGGAGCTATCCTTGATGCACCGACTAAGAAGATTCCGTACTTCAACTTCGAAGTTCCGACAGAGCTTCCGGGAGTTGATCCGGCTATCCTTGATCCTCGCGACACATACGCTGACGCTTCCGAGTGGGAGACAAAAGCAAAAGATCTGGCTGCAAGATTCATCAAGAACTTCAAGAAATACGAGAGCAACGAACTTGGTAAAGCACTCGTTGCAGCAGGTCCGCAGGAGTAAGATACAGAAGTATCACAAATACCAATTATGTAAAATAGCAGCAGGCTGTTCGTAAAAAGCGGACAGCCTGCTCTTTTATACAGTAAAATCTCTGCTTTTCCTTTTACAGGCTGTGTTTTGAGATGGCCGTAAAGTTGCGCAATAGTTGGTAGATGCAACCGGTATGTTCTGATATCATGTGTATATCAGAAAAGGGATGTGAGAAAGGAAAAATCAGAGACGCGGAAGTCATTGGGAGAAATGCTAAAGAAGTACCGTACAGATAATAAAATGACACAGGAATTTGTGGCAGAATCACTGGGAGTCAGCAGACAGGCCGTCTCCAAATGGGAACAGGGAACCTCCGGAAGAACTCCTAAAGAATATATGAAATACCGATTTTCCGGACTGAATGCCGATGGGGATAAAGTTTGAAAACGGCAGTCGCTTCGGCAAATCGAATGTAAAAGGAACCGGTTTAAGGGGGATAATCAAAAAGAATTCATATAAATCTTAGTCCTAAAAGTTCCGATTTTAATCCTTCTGTTTAAATTTGATTTTCAGGCTGGGAAAGAAAGCAGCCGGGAGGCAGGTATTGTGTACGCACCGTAGAGTAACGCCGGCACTTGGAGCGCGTCTTTTGCGCTCCTATGTACCGCAGCGTTACGGCCCGAGCGAAAGCGGGTGCGCTAACAATACCTGTCTCCCGGCATATACTTTGCCGGTCTGTAAAATTAGTAGTTTTATTCCTCCTCTTTAAAATGTTCCCGGAGTTTCTGGATCGCACTTTTCTCTATCCTTGAGACGTAAGAGCGGGAAATGCCGATCTGTCTGGCAATCTCCCGCTGTGTATATTCTTCTCCGTTGTATAATCCATATCGCATTTTTAAAACGAGCTTTTCTCTTGCGGAAAGCTCGTTTTCGACTTTTTCATAGAGTTTCTGTATATTTTCTTTGAGATAGATTTTTTCGGGGACGTCTGTCTCGTCTGCCTCCATGATATCGTAGAGTCGGATCTCATTGCCCTCACGGTCTGTTCCTATAGGCTCATACAGAGAGATTTCCTTTGATGTCTTCTTTCTCGAACGAAGATACATGAGGATTTCATTTGCTATCCTCACCCCAATGAGTTTTTGAGCCGTCAGCGATTTCATCTTCATAATCCACATCACTGAACCGTTCCAACTCTTCTAAGTCGTCTTCTGTGCTGTCTGCTTCATTTGCTTGATAGGAAAGCGGCGGATATTCAATTTCATCATCCTGCACCCCGAAGAGGATAATATGGGCGTTGACACCGTCCCATACAACTTTGCGGACGAGTGTGCGGATCGCCGCACGTTTCTGTTCTACGGTCATTTCATCTATGCTTGTCTTGAAAACGGACAGCAGTTGCCGCATGACGTCAAATTCGATATCGCTGAAAGTGTGCTGGGAAGTCAGTGCTTCCAGTTCATGGATCCGGGTGTCTGTTTCCTCACATTTCTGATTCAGCTGTTCAATGCGTCGTGCCACCTGATTCCTAACCGTGCTGTCACCCAAATCGGCCAGGGAATCAACCAGACCTTCAATTTTCTTTTCCAGTTCTTCTTTCTCATGACGGATAGAAGCCAGCTGATCTTCATAGGCTGCACGGTTGCCGGTATAGAATTTCCGGCTTTGTTCCAGCTGGTCAATGAAGAAACCTTTGTCATCTTCCAGCAGCTTGATCTGCTCGATCACAGCCAGATCCAGTGTGTTCCCATTGGCATTTTTACTGTTGCACATTGAACGTTTGCTGCGCTCTTTTAATTTGCATACATAAGTGTATATCGGCTTCCCGTCAGCAGTTTTTCGCTTGCTGATCTTCGGATACATACGGCTGCCGCAGGTGCAGTATAAAAGACCGGTCAGGAGTGCTTCGTTATTCCGAGGCTTTCGGTATGCCTTACTTTTATTCCGATCCAGAGACTCCTGTACAGAAATCCAGACTTTGCCCGGAACAATGCCCTGATGCAGACCTACCGCAACAATCCATTCATCGGGCGGAAGATAGGTGACGGCTTTCCCTTTTTCCTGTTTGGTGCGGTTATATACCATCATGCCATGGACGCTGTCGAATTCATCTTTGGCAGAATTAAGATCTGCGTTCTCTTTTACAAAAAAGTTATATGCGTTTACATCCGCGATCATGTAAACCGGATTCTGTAAGATAGACTTGATTGAAAAACGGGTAAAGAGTTTATTGTTTTTTGTTTTAAGTCCCCGCTTTATTAATTCTGCTTCTACAGAAGTCAGAGAATCGTGTTCGATATACAGGCTGTAGATCAGACGTACAATTTCTGATTCTTCCGGTATCAGTTTCAGCTTGCAGGCCTTTTTTGCTTTCCCGTCTATGGTAACTTTCTGTACCGATTCTGAGGCATATCCTGTGGGAGTTGTTCCCCCAAGCCATCGTCCGGTTTTCGCCAGTTCATGCATATTATCTCTGATACGCTCGGCTATGGTTTCACGCTCCAGCTGGGAAAAAACAGAAGCTATATACATCATGGCCCGTCCCATGGGAGTTCCGGTATCAAACTGTTCTCGGATAGATATGAAAGCAATGTCCAGTCTTGACAATTCTTCAATAAGGCTGGAAAAGTCACTGATATTCCGGCTGATTCGGTCCAGGCGGTAGACAATGATCGCTTTGAACTTACGCTGCCTTGCAGCTTCCATCATTTTTTTAAAGTCCGGCCGGTTGAGATTACCGCCGGAAAAGCCTTCATCCTCATACACTAAAATATGATCCTGTGGAATTTCAGTATAATGAGTTTGGATATATTCTTTACAGAGTTCTATCTGATTCCCGATACTTTCGCCTTTTCCGGTAAACTTTGATTTCCGGGAATAAATGGCAATGTACTTCTCATTTCCGTTCATGGTTTTCCTCCATATTTTATGATATATGACATATAAAATTATAACATAAAGTATAAATTGGGTAAATAAAAGATCGTGCAAGATAGAAAGCGTTTTTTGATATCATTTTATTATAGAAAAATTGCGGGGGTGTAGTTTATTTGGAATTATTACACAATGCTATTTGTGTGGAAAGAGTATGATGTCTTATTGTATAGAAAAAATAATTTGATTAAAATAATGCATCAAAAATATTATCTGCTATAATATAGAATAAGATGTCTATAGAAAGTAATCATGAAATTGGAAACAGGAATTTTTAGTATTAGTAATACATAAAAATATCAAGCAATACACATGGGGAAATTTGCAATAGAAAGAGGGCGGCTAATGAGTTATAAAAATGAATGGTTTTTGTTGGAGGCTAATGATGAGATTGACGAGATTGAACACCGTGAACCTACGGAAGAGTTTTTGTTTTACAGGGCAGTGTCGACAGGAGATATAGAAACAGTCAGGAAGAACTGTGAACAGGGGCGTTTTATGGAAGGTGAAGGAGTTGGTGTTCTCTCAAGAGATCCTGTGGTTAATTTGAAGTATCATTTTGTAATTACAACTGCAATGATTACACGCCTTTGTAGACAGACCGGCATGGAGCTGGAACAAGCTTTCAGGATGAGTGATTTTTATATCCAGAAACTGGATGATATTCATACGGAAGAAGAAGTACATCGACTCCATGACGAGATGGTCATGGATTATACGGAGAAAATGCGCAAGTATTCTCGTAGTGATACTAATTCAAAGCATATTAATGTATGTAAGGAATACATATATTCGCACATCAAGGAGCGGATCACAATTGAGGATCTTGCAGATGAACTTGGAGTGTCGTCCGGGTATCTCTCTCGTTTGTTCAAGAAAGAGACGGGAGTATCCGTAAGTGCCTATATACGCCGTCAGAAGATAGATATGGCAAAGAATCTGCTCAGATTCAGCGATTACTCTATGATAGAAATAGCGAACAGGCTTTCCTTTTCATCACAGAGTCATTTTATACAGCAGTTTCGAGAAGTGGTTGGAATGACTCCGAAGAAATACCGTGACGAGTACTATATGGTTCAGTGGGATATTGAACCCGGCCCTACACATTCGGACGGCGGTGACCACGGAGTGCAGAATAAACAGCTTTCCTGAATAAGAAAACAGGACACAGCCAGAGATTTGACTGTATCCTGTTTTCTTATAATTACATTATCAGGACGATTTCATTTTTCTCTGCAAGCAATTCTTCAGGTATGTAATTGTCAGGGAGTTCCTGACCGTTCAAAGTCATGCTTCTGCAGCCGGACTCGCGGTGATCCGGGTTCTCAACTCGGATGTGTAGATATTTTCCACGAAATTCTTTATCCATCTCAAGAAAGTCCCAGATTTCCGGCACGGCAGGAGCGATCCGGATTCCTTTTAAATCCGGACGAAGTCCGAGGATTCCTTCTACGCAGCCGACCATCACGGTAGAGGCGGTACCTGTAAGCCAGTGGACATGGGAGCGCCCGAAATGGCTGCTGGCGGGTCCTTCTGTAAACTGTCCATAGCAGTAGGGTTCAAGATGACGAATTTCTGCCCGGTCATTCTGTGCGGCCGGTGCATTCTCTGTAAAGTATTCAAATGCACGATTTCCGTGACCACTGAGAGCTTCTGCAAGGATCAGCCAGCCCTGGGATTGGGAGAAAATACCGGAATTTTCTTTTGTGCCCTGATTGTAGATTACGGCAAGTGCACCGTCAAATGCGTGTGCATGGTAAGGCGGATCCATCAGGATGGCACCGTACGCTGTGTTGAGCCTCTGATATACATTTTCCAGAGCAATGTCGGCCTGTTCTTTGGATGCAAGGCCGCTGATGACAGACCAGCTTTGCGGATTTAGCCACATGTTTGCTTCAGGATCCGCTGCCGCGCCGATTCGTTCACCTTTTTCAGTATAGCCGCGGATGAACCGGTCGTTATCCCAGCACAGTTTCTGGATCTTCTGTCCGATTTCTTCCTGTTTTTCTTCAAGATATCGGATGTATTCGCTGTCCTGCTTGTACACGGCAAATTTCTTTATTAGAGTCATTGCATAATAAAACTGCAGTGCGACAAAAGAGGATTCACCCTTTGCTCCGAGACGGAGACAGTCATTCCAGTCTGCATATAATCCGGCAGGCATACCGTGAGGTCCGAGATGGTCAAAGGAAAACTGTATGGCACGTTTCAGATGCTCATAAACGCTTCCCTCACCTTTATTGGCAAATGGAATGACTTCATCAAGAAATGCTGTATTCCCGGTTTCCGCAATGTATTTGTAAATTGTGGGGAACAGCCAGAGGGCATCATCCGCACGGTAGGCGGGATGACCTGTTTCCTGAACATAGGAGGCATCATCCGGTGTATCCTCATGCCCGGGATTATGGGTAAATTTTACAAGAGGAAGACCACCGCCGTTATCTACCTGTGCAGAGAGCATGAATCGGATCTTTTCACATGCCATTTCAGGTGCAAGATGAATAATTCCCTGGATGTCCTGTACGGTATCACGGTAGCCGTAGCCGTTTCGAAGTCCGCAGTAAATAAAGGAGGCTGCCCTTGACCAGACAAAGGTGATAAAGCAATTGTATGCATTCCACGTATTGATCATGGTATTGAAAGCAGGATCCGGCGTACGGATCTTCAGATGATCCAGTTTCGCAAACCAGTCTGCTTTCAGTGTATCAATCTCCTGTCGGATCTGTCCGGCGGGATCTTTTTTATAGGATTTGATTATGTCTTCCGCTTCTGAGGAGGGTCTCATACCCAGAAGGAAGATCACGGTTCTGGATTCGCCGGGAGCCAGAGTGATCTTACAGGACAGGGCTCCGCAGGAGTTTTCGTTATAGCTCGTCACATTTCCGAGATCAGCGGAGGTTACGCCCTGAGGATCTCCGTAACCGTGATATTTACCGAGAAATTGATCTTTATCACCGCAGTAGGAGGAGACTTCGGCACCTGCGAGTCCGAAAAAGCGTTCGGTTACCTTTTTATCGTCTACCTCTTCATCTGCCTTCAGTGTATCGAGGTTTCCGTGGATCTGCTGTATAATCCGGTCCTTCTCAAACAATGTGCGGGTTATGAACAGAGAATACTGAAGATTTACCTGATCCTGTTCGTAATTATTATGATTGGTGAACTCTGCATATCCCGTAAGAGTAAGATTCCGTATGCGGTCTGATTTGTTAGTCACGGAAAGTCCCCAAACTTCATAGGATTTTCCAAGCGGAACATAGTAGTCAGCTTCAGAGTGTATGTCGCTGTAGTCTGCGAGCATTCTTGTATAACCCATGCCGTGGCAGCATCTGCTCTGATATTGTTCCGTATCCTTTCCTACCGGCTGCCATGAAGCAGACCAGTAATCGCGGGAGTCGTTGTCCCGGATATAAATATAACGTCCCGGCTGGTCAAACTGGTTGAATATGTATCGTAGGATACGACCGTTTGCGCCTGATCTGGCAAAACTGTACCCGCCAGCATTGTTGGAGATAATTGCTCCGTATTCCGGTGACCCCAGATAGTTTACCCAGGGAGAGGGGGTATCCGGGCGGTTGATTACATATTCACGCTCTTTGTCGTCAAAATATCCATATTTCATAAATCTATTCCTGTCCTTTCAATTGGCTTAATTCAGTTTTACAATTATATGGTGGCATTCATCAGAAAGTGTATCCAGTATTCTGCGAGGAATAGCCGCTTGTCCGGATCCGTCTGTCTGAATGTGCTGCCCGTCATAGGTAACGGAGGCTATCGTGTAAGTCCCGCTGTCTTTGCGTTTCGGATTTTCGTAGATGACCTCAAGTTTCTTTCCGGCGAAAACAAGGCTGACAGATGCGTTTCCCTGACTGTCAAACTGTTCAGCCGTAAGCTGGGGAGCGAGGATAAGATTGCCAGCTTCTCCCCGGACGCCGAAGACCTGAGTGATCATGGTCATCATAAACCAGCTTGCGGCTCCTGTCAGATAATGATACATTCCTCGACCGTCCGATCGGAAATATTCAGGAATTCCCGGATAGATACGGCTGGTATCAAAATCCAGAGAAGTTTCGGCCAGTGTTTTCAGCGCTTTCCAACCTTCTTTCGCGAAACCGCGTCGGTACAGGGCGTTGGCATACATTACAGCCATATGTGAGAATACTGCTCCGTTTTCCTTTTCACCGTATGCAAAGCCGAACATGCGTCCCATATCGAATTTAAGCTCATGAAAATCCGTGTTCAGTCTGTAGCCTCCGATTTCTTTCTGGTAGAGATAATGATCCGCACTGTTTACTATCCTGCGAATCTGCTTTTGAGAAGCCACATTTCCCATAATGGAGAATACCTGTCCGGTGAGCATCATTCGCACCTCATTGGGGAAAAATCCTTCCACCGCCTGTCCATGGTCATCATAATAGCTGTTAAACCATCCTTCATCCGATTCACCGTCGATCCATTCATGATCCTGCAGATATTTCGTGAGCCAGTCTGCTTTGTGTTCCAGATTTTCTGCCAGTTTGGACAGCCGGACGGTAAAGCGTCTGCCGCTGATTCGATGACTGCAGCTTTGCATATACTCTGCCAGCAGATCTTTTTTTGCCTTGATGTTCTCAAATAATTCCGTATTGTCATTGAGCAGCACCCGCAGTTCTTCGATCAATTCTGCATTCTTCTTCGGGGAAAGGCGGTCGAGAAGTCTGATCATTGAGGCAAGCTCGCGGAGATTCCCTGCATAAGCACAGGTAAAAGCGACACTTTCTCCATGTTCCGGAGCCATGTCCAGAGCATCGTTCCAATCAGCTCCACGAAGGCGGTAAATATTGTGGTCACCGACTTCATAAAAGGCTGTCAGCTGCTGGATGAGAAGGTGTTCCAATATGGTCCCTGCATAAATATCATCGTTTTCTGTGCGCAGAAGGCTGCCCTGTCCGGCATCCCACAGAGTGTCGATTCGAGAGCCTCTTTCCGTCTGGGCGTCTTTAAAATAAGAAACCTGGCGGTTTAGAATATTGATATCTCCTGTCTGGTCAATATACAGTTTTGTAGTCATCTGCGGCCAGAGTGCATGGTCCATCCAAACCCGGGCGATACCGTTTCGGTCTGCAATAAAATTACCGTCTCCGTCCCCGATGATTGTGGCGTTAGTTCCGTCAATCCGTACTCCGCCAAAGTTTTTTTCTATCATTTGTCCCACTCCGTCGGGATCCATGAGAAGGAGAGAGAGGCAGTCCTGCCAGAGATCACGCCATCCGCGACCGCCTCTTCCGTAATCGTGGTGAGGAAGAAAAGAACATCCAAACAGACGACGCAGGAAAGGCTGGAAACAGATCCACTTCATCAGTCGGTCAAAATTGGAATCTCCAGTATGAAATCCAGTGTTGACTTTCTTTTTCCACCATGATTTGGTTGTCTCAAGAGCTTTCTGGACTTTATCGGGAGTGTTGTATTTTTCAAAAACACGTGCAATTTCTTCTTGGCTGTTTTCCACACCGAGGAACAGGATATACTCCGCTTTTTCACCGGGGGTAAGCTGGATCATGGGAAAACGGAAAGCTCCCATTGCTTCTTTGCCGGCGGCCGCAGAACCTGCCTGGACACCGGGGAGATTTTCATAGACTGCACGAGGATGCGTGTAGGTACCGCCTTCGCCAAGAAAATCTTCTACAGTAGGATAGAAACACTCCGGTACATGTCCATTATCACCGCATCCATATACATAATAGATTTTTGAATTGGGGCGATGGCCTTTCTCATCAAAAGACATTGTCGGGCAGACAAGGACTCCATGGGAATCCGTCCTGATGCGGTGCAGCATGGAAGTCACGTTTCTGTGGTCACGTATATTGTCAGCGCTCCTTCCGTAGATTGGTACTGCTGCGTAAGGAATCATGTCCTTTGTATTGCCTGAAAGATTACGGACGGTAATGTACATAATTTCTACATTATCTTCCACAGGAATAAAGGAAGTGATTTGTGTCTCAACCGACAGGGCAGAAGAGTTCCTTTCCAGTGTATGCCACATAAATCCGGCTGTGATTTTGCTCTTATCCTGATAATCTGTAAATTTTGCTGTTTCCTGTTCAGCGGATGATCCTGTTGCGGAGAAAACACCATCTTTTTCAGATATCAGCCAGAAATTTCTGCAAGAACGATTATTATGAAGATTTTCTGCGCTGACAGGTTCTAACAGGAAAGTTTCCTGGTCTGTCTTGGAATCACCTCCCAGATTTGGTGTGAGAGAACTTTTTATTCCTTTCTCTGAAGCCAGTGGAAAATAAAGGTAACTTATATTTTCCGGCTGTTCTATAGAAAAACTTCCGTTTTCATCAATAAAATGCAGTTGATTCATTTTGGGTCTCCTTTCCTTGTTTTTCAATTATGGAAATTATATAAGAATCTGTGGGAGGTAAAAATCAGAAAAAGGGTGGAAAATGTCAGATTCATGACATGAAATGGAAAATGTCAGAAAACGTGTCATGAATCTGACATTTTTTTGATGTTTATAATATATTGAACTGCCGGATTGAGATATAATTTCAACATCTTAAACAGGACGCAGGCCCTGAAGATAATTAAAAGACAGGAGGAATGAACAATGAAAAAGAGAGTGTTTGCTGTTTTAATGGCATCGGTCACGGTGGCAGGACTACTGGCAGGATGTGGCGGAGGAAATGACGGGGGATCGGGACAGTCTGAAAATGCTGAAGAAGGAAAAGTCATCAATATTTACAGCTGGAACGATGAATTCCGCACCCGCCTGGAGGCTGTGTACCCGGAAGTTGAGAGCACATCTGATGATGGAACGGTGACTACACTGAAAGACGGAACAGAGATTCACTGGGTGATCAATCCGAATCAGGATGGTGTCTATCAGCAGAAACTTGATGAGGCTCTGATGAATCAGGCAGATGCAGCGGCAGATGACAAGATTGATATCTTCTTATCTGAGACAGACTATGTCTATAAATATACAGATGCAGAAGCCGGTGTGGCGATGCCTCTCACGGATCTGGGTATTGATCCTGAAACAGATCTTGCAGATCAGTATGATTTTACAAAGACAACAGCCTCTGACAGGGACGGTGTACAGAGGGGGTCTACATGGCAGTGCTGCCCGGGAGTACTTGTATACCGTAGAGATATTGCAAAGGATGTATTCGGAACCGATGATCCGGCAACTGTAGGTGAAAAAGTAAAAGACTGGGATACGCTGAAAGGAACTGCGGAAGAACTGAAGACAAAGGGATATTATACATTTGCTTCTTATGCAGATACTTTCCGTGTGTATGGCAATAATATCAGTGAACCCTGGGTAGCGGACGGAGAGACAACTGTGAAAATAGATCCGCTTATCATGGACTGGGTGAAAAATTCCAAAGAATGGCTTGACGCCGGTTATCTGGACAAGACAGTCAAAGGACAGTTTAATGATGACTGGAATAAAGCTATGGGATCTTCTTCCAAAGTGTTTGCGTTTCTGCTTCCACCTTGGGGAGTTGACTTTACCCTGAGCCCGAACTGGGATGGCGATACAGGTGCATGGGCTGTTACAAATCCGCCGCAGGAGTACAATTGGGGTGGCTCTTACATCCATGCGGCGACAGGAACAGACAATCCGGAGCATGTAAAAGATATTATTCTTGCAATGACAGCAGACAAAGATACTCTGCTGAAAGTTTCTAAGGATTATCTTGATTTTACCAACACGGTAAGCGGGATGGAGGAAGCAGCTGCCGATGATACATATGCATCCGAATTCCTTGGCGGACAGAATGCATATGAATATTATGCACCTGTTGCAGAGAATATTCAGATTGCTCCCCTCTCTGCGTATGATCTTGGGTGTGTCGAACTGTTCCAGAATTCATTCAGTGATTATTTCCAGGGAAATGTAGATTTCGATAAAGCGAAAGCAAACTTTGAAACTGCGATTAAAGAACGTTATCCGGATATTACAGAGGTTCAGTGGCCGGAATAATTAGAAAAAGGACTGCCGTATCTGTAAAGTGATATGGCAGTTCTTAAAGAAAGGAAAGGTAGCTTATGAAAAAGAAGCGTAAAAGCGTCAGCTACGCAAAGTGGGGATATATTTTTATTCTTCCGTTTTTTATATGCTTTTTGATATTCTCCCTGATTCCGCTAATTGATACAGTCAGGTACAGTTTCTTTGAATATTACAGGTCAGGGATTAAAGAAATTGGACCTAATTTTATCGGTATGCAGAACTACATCAGTCTGTTGAAGTCGGATATGTTGAAATATGCAGGTAATACTCTGATCTTGTGGGTAATAGGATTTGTACCTCAGATTGTAGTTGCACTGCTTCTTGCGAACTGGTTTACAGATGTTCGACTTAAAATCAGGGGTAAACAGTTTTTTAAGGTAGTCATATATTTGCCAAACCTGATTATGGCATCAGCATTTGCAATGCTGTTTTTCGCGATGTTTTCGACAAACGGTCCTATTAATTCTATCCTCATGTCACTGGGATGGATCAGCGAGCCTGTTGATTTTTTAGGATCCGTGATGGGAACGAGATCTCTTGTGGGGCTTATGAATTTCCTTATGTGGTTCGGAAACACGACGATTATGCTGATGGCTGCAATTATGGGAATCAGCCCGGACATATTTGAGGCGTGTGAACTTGATGGATGTACGAGTTTAAAAAGATTCTTTTATATTACGCTTCCACTGATTCGGCCGATTCTTGCATATACACTGATTACATCAATTATTGGCGGGCTTCAGATGTTTGATGTTCCGCAAATTCTGACAAATGGACAGGGAAATCCGGATCGTACATCTATGACACTGATTATGTTCCTAAACAGCCACTTGAAGAGCAAAAATTATGGTATGGCAGGTGCGTTGTCGGTATATCTGTTCATAGTAAGTGGTATTCTGTGTTTCTTTGTATACAGGATGACAAATGGGAATAACGATGATGGGACAAAAAAGATTAGGAAAAAAGCAAGAAAAGTACGGAAGGGAGGAAGATAGGTTATGAAATCGAAGAACCAAAAGTGGGGACAGACCATACTGGCATATGTGGTACTTATATTCCTTTCGTTTTTATGCCTGTTTTTCTTTTATATCCTGATTGTGAACGCAACACGTTCCCATGCAGATTTACAAAAGGGATTTTCTGCAATTCCTGGTTCTTATTTTCTGGAAAATCTGAAGAATGTTGCAAATGACGGAAGTTTTCCGATGTTTAAGGGAATCCTGAACAGTCTGATAGTTTCGACTTGCTCAGCGGCTCTTTGTACATATTTTTCTTCGCTGACTGCATATGGTCTTTACGCATATGATTTTAGAGCAAAGAAAGCTGCGTTTACATTTATAATGGCAATCCTTGTTATGCCAACACAGGTTACGGCAATGGGATTTCTCCGGTTGATTACCAATATGGGAATGTATGATTCACTTCTTCCACTGATTATACCGTCCATTGCCTCACCAGCCGTATTCTATTTTATGTATAGTTATTTGCAGTCATCTCTTCCGCTGTCTCTTGTAGAAGCAGCGAGAATTGACGGATCCGGAGAGTTCAGGACATTTAACCGGATTGTACTTCCCATTATGAAACCGGCAATTGCAGTACAGGCAATATTTACTTTCGTAAGTTCATGGAATAATTACTTCGTTCCAGCATTGGTAATCCAGTCAAAGGACAAGATGACAGTTCCTATTCTGATAGCAACGCTGCGGGGAGCGGATTACATGAACTTTGATATGGGGAAAATTTATATGATGATCACAGTAGCGATCGTACCGATTATTATTGTATATCTTCTCCTTTCCAAATACATCATTGCAGGTGTAACGCTTGGAGGTGTAAAAGAATAAAAAACAGAGATAAACTGAGAAACCGCCATGGGGCAATCCTTTTGACTATATGGGAAACCGCTGTGGCGGTTTTCTTATATCAGAAAATATTACACATAAAGAGGTATGAATGATGAATAAATGGACACATAGCGGCAGCCTGAAAAATGAACCGTCTCAATACGAAAAAAAACACAGAGCATTTGCAAGAAGAGCGGCGACGGAAGGAATTGTGCTTCTCAAAAACGATGGGGTGCTTCCTCTGAAACTCTCAGATCCGATTGCCTTGTTCGGTAATGGGGCGGAAAGGACTGTCAAAGGGGGGATTGGATCAGGAGATGTTAATAACAGGGAAAACATTTCTGTTTACAGAGGAATAAAAGAAGCCGGAGCGAAAATCACAGATGAGCATTGGATCAGAGATTATGACAGATGTTACAGAGAGGCCAGAGAAACGTGGAGGGAAAAGGTTCTGGAAGATGCACATCATGTACAAAATCCGTTTGATGCCTATGCGGCAAATCCCTTTGTTCTTCCGGATGGACCTATAATAAAAGAGAAAGATGTGTCAGGTGCTGTTGCCGCAATTTATGTGATCAGCAGAATTTCCGGGGAAGGAAAAGACAGGCGCCTTGAAAAAGGCGATTATTATCTGAGCAGCAGAGAAAGAAAAGATATATTATATCTTAACAGATTTAGTATTCCCCTGATTCTGATTCTGAATTCCGGGGGCCCGATCGAACTTACGGATATACTTCAAGAAGCGGAGAATATACAGGCGGTTCTGAATGTTTCACAACCGGGACAGGAAGGAGGGAGTGCCGTAGCAGATATCCTTTTCGGCAGAGCTGTGCCGGAAGGAAAGCTGACTGCAACATGGGCCCGAAGATATAAGGATTATCCATGTTCCGATACATACAGCCATCTCAACGGAAATCTGGAGAAAGAAGAGTACAGAGAAGGAATTTATGCAGGATACCGTTACTTTGACAGCTTTGGGATTAATCCGCTGTATTCTTTTGGATATGGTTTGTCGTATACAACGTTCGGATTGAAATTCTGTGGGATGGAGACAGAGAAAGGTGCGGTTCGCGTACGGGTTATGGTTACGAACACAGGCAAATGTTTTTCCGGAAGAGAAGTGGTGCAGGTCTATATATCACTCCCGCAGGGGAAAATCGAAAAAGAGAGCAGGAGACTTGCAGGCTTCATTAAAACAAAACGACTGGATCCGGGAGAGAGCCGGGAAATAACAATTAAAATTCGGCAGAAACAGCTTGCGGTATTTTATGAAGAGCGGCAGGAATGGGTCGTAGAGGCAGGAATGTACGGCATATGGGTGGGAAACAGTATAGACTCTGCGTTGCTTTCTGCGTATCTCACGGTTCCGCAGGAAGTGGTTATGGAGAAAACCCACCGGATCTGTCCCAGAAAAGATTATTTTGAAGAGTTGTGCAAAAACAGTTTTGAAAACAGAGCGGGCAGGAATGACGAAGAAAAGGAAGAAATACCGGAATATATATTTGAACCATGTATCGAGCAAGAAAGACAATATGCATCGCCATATGAAAAAGAATATGCGGTAGACGAGCTGATTCCGCTTTTGTACGGTAATATTACGGCGGGTGCAAGTACACTGGGATCATCCGGAATCCGTGTGCCGGGTTCAGCGGGGGAGACAACAGAAGCACTGGAAAAGTACGGAATTCGTTCATTGATTATGGCAGACGGACCGGCAGGGCTCAGGTTGAGACAGAGTTATCAGGTGGACAGAGAAACAGATTCGGTCTACAGCACAGGAGTTCTCGGATCGCTGGAAAATGGATTCCTTGAGCCGATGAAAATCCATGAAAATGCCGATACTTATTATCAGTACTGTACGGCGTTCCCGGTAGGGACAGCTCTCGCACAGACGTGGGATCCTGATCTGCTTGGCGAGTTTGGTCATGCAATTGGAGAAGAAATGAGGGAATTCCATGTGGATCTGTGGCTTGCTCCTGGAATGAATATCCAGAGGAACCCGCTTTGCGGACGCAACTTTGAATATTTTTCAGAAGATCCGCTTCTTACTGGCGTGCTGGCGTCTGCAGTGATCAAAGGGGTTCAGTCCATGGCAGGGTGCGGTGTAACGATTAAGCATTTTGCCTGCAACAACCAGGAAGACAACAGAATGGGTGTTGATGCCTGTGTTTCGGAGAGAGCACTCCGTGAAATATATCTTCGCGGCTTTGAAATAGCGGTAAAAGAAGGTGCGCCGGCGGCGATTATGTCTTCCTATAATCTGATCAATGGCGTTCATGCGGCAAACAACCGCGATCTGTGTACGGTGACCGCCAGGGAAGAATGGGGATTTGACGGTGTGATTATGTCAGACTGGAATACGACAGTGCCGGAAGATGGAAGTATCGCGTGGAGATGCACAGCTGCAGGAAATGATATTATTATGCCGGGAAACAGTCAGGATGATGAAAATATTCGTGAGGCATATGCAAGGGGAGATCTGTCAGAAACAGAGATCCGTGAATGTGCAGGGAGAATCATCTCATTGGTGAAAAAATTAAGTGAGGCGGTGCAGAAGTGACTAAGAAAAGAAGAATGGCAGTTGTTGCAGTACTACTGGGCAATACTATGGTTATGACGGAAACAAAGGCCGAGGAACCGGTATTGTCCATCGAGACCGATCGGACAGAACATAGCAGTAAGGATTCGATACTGGAAACTTTTACTTTCTCTTTTACCGGTGGTGGCAATGGCTGGCACACTTCTTCCGGCATCTCTGACAGTAAGAGCGCCAGAACCAGACGATAAAGTTTCAGAAGTGAGAAACGAAGAAGTTGTAAAGATGATAACAATAGATGGGGAGGAAGTTAGTTTGAAAGCTACGATTACATATCAAACGGAAAATAAAGAAGAGGAACAGACAACAGATCTTTCCTATGAAGGATATAACCTGAAATGGGAAGATCAGTTCGAAGGTGAATCTTTGAATCGGGATGACTGGAATGTGGAACTGCATGATCCGGGCTGGGTGAATAATGAACTTCAGTCATATGTGGATTCACCGGAAAACATCTATCTTCAAGACGGAAACCTCGTATTGAAACCGGTAGAGAACATGAGTGAAGACGGAAGCGTGTCCTATACATCCGGGCGAATCAATACGCAGCATAAACATGATTTCAAATACGGGCTTTTTGAGGCCAGAGTGAAAGTTCCGGAAGGTCAGGGATTTCTCCCGGCATTTTGGATGATGCCGACAGATGAGAATCTGTACGGACAGTGGCCGCGGTGTGGAGAGATTGATATCATGGAAGTTCTTGGGAATAATACGGATACGTCCTACGGAACCATACATTATGGAAATCCTCACAGTGAGAGTCAGGGAAGTTATACTTTGGATGAAGGGTCGTTCTCTGAGGAATACCATGTGTTTGATGTAGAGTGGGAGCCGGGAAAAATCAGCTGGTATGTAGATGGAAAACTGATTCATACAGAGGATAACTGGTATTCTGCAACAGAAGGACAGGGAGAAATCACATATCCCGCTCCGTTTGATCAGCCATTTTATATTATTCTGAATCTTGCGGTCGGCGGCAACTGGCCTGGAAATCCTGATGATACGACAGACATTGAAAATTCAGCATACTATATTGACTATGTGAAAGTATATCAGAAGGACAGTTATGATGAAAATGTTACAAAGCCGATAGAAGAAGTGATTCTCAGAGATCCCGATGAAAACGGGAATTATATTATCAATGGGGATTTCTCCGTAAATGAGGAACTGACGGATGATAAAGACTGGGTATTCCTGACAGCGCTGGGCGGTGAAGCCGGTGCAGAGATCAGAAATAATGAAATCGCAGTTACGACAGAAAATGAGGGTACAGTTGACTACAGCGTTCAGCTTGTACAGCCAAATCTTCCAATGAAACAGGGCGGAGTATATCGGCTCAGCTTTGATGCATATGCAGATGCGGACAGAACAATGAAAGTAGGCATATCCGCGCCTGACAGATCGTTCCGGCGTTATCTTAATGATACGGAGATCAGCCTTACTCAGGAGAAACAGACGTATAACCTTGATTTTACAATGACGGACAGCGATGATGCGAACGGAAGACTGGAATTCAATATGGGAGCAGCGGGGTCAACGTCAGGAATCAGGATCAGCAATGTGTCACTGAAGAAAACAGATGAAATCGTGATAACGGACGGTGAAAAAGGGATCCTTGCAGACGGAAACTATGTGTATAACGGCAGTTTCCAGGAAGGAGAAGAGCGTCTCGGATACTGGGATGTACAGAAAAATGACGGAGCGGAAGTAAGTGTTACCAATGAGAATAACATACGGAGACTGATGGTAAATGCTCCGGAGGGGACGTCAGCCGATAATCCGGTTATTGTATTACAGACGGACCTGGCCTTATCCTCAGGCAATACGTATGCAATGAGCTTTACAGCAGAGGGAGAGCCGGGAAAGAAGATACTGGTAAAAGTAGCCGGACAGAAGTACGAGTTTGAACTAAATGGGGAAGAGCAGGAATATGATAACAAACTGACAGTGGCTGATGAACACGCAGACACGGATCTTTCGTTTGTTTTTGAAACACCAGGTACCTATTATATTGATAATGTGCGTATCGAGGAGGACAGCCTGATCAAAAACGGAAGTTTTAACGCAGGATTTTCTGGATATGAGCCGTATGTTGATAGTAGTATTTCATCAGACGTTACATATGTTGTTGACAGCCTGAGCGAAGACAATGCCGCGGATTTTACAATTAATAATACAGGAGATGCGGCATGGAAGATCCAGCTGAAGCAAAACAATGTGGAAATTGAAAAGGGACAGTGGTACAGGCTTTCTCTTGATGCTAAGGCAAGTATACCAAGAGAGCTGATGTTTGCGATCCAGAGAGACGGATCTAGTGATGATGACTGGACACCTTATTCGGGAGAAAAAATCGTAGAACTGGGAACTGAGTATAATAATTATGAGACTGTTTTTCAGATGACAGGCGAAACAGATCCGAAAGCACTTCTCAGTATTTCTATGGGAGCAGTTGGAGGAAAGCAGATAACAGAAAAACATCGGATATGTATTGACAATATTAATCTTGAAAAAATTGATGCACCGGATATCGGTGAACAGCCAGCAGGAGAAAACCTTCTGGTAAACAGTGATTTTTCTTCCGGAAATGAAGGTTGGGAGAATGCGGTTACATCTCCGGGAGCAGCGGATGTTTCTTTTGAGAATGGGCGTGCCGTATATAAGATTAGCAATGTTGGAACCGAGGACTGGAATGTACAGCTAAAACAGAATGGAATCGTTCTTGAACAGGGAGCGCACTACAAAGTTACATTCAAGGCAAAGTCTTCAGAAGCCCGGACGATCAAACTGGCAATGCTCAGCCCGAGCTACAATTGGTTTGGTGGAGAAGACCTGGTGCTGGATAAAGATCAGGAGGAAGAGTTTACAGTAGAGTTTACAATGAATGAGGAAACAGAGACGAATGCTTCTATGGTTATCTCAATGGGAGCAATTTCAGAAATTGATACCCCTGCCTCAACAGTAGAATTGTCCGAATTTTCATTGATCAGGACAGAGTAGAAAGATTCATTATCCCATAAAAATTTTATAAACTTCTCCTGCTATACCTGAGAAACACAGAGTTTTAGATATAAATATGCCCTCCTGCGCTCGGATTAATGTTGGTCTGCAAACTGCAAATAAACAGCGCAGGAGGGCATAAAATTGATATTTAAAATTTCGTTTATATAAATATTATATAGTTTTGCACATAAATATTAGAGAAAGGTGATTCCCTTTATCGTTGATAATCTTGAATTTTTCTTTTTTGCAGGCTAGATTGATCTTTCCTGCATCCCAATTCTTTTGCAATCTGTTTTTGAAAAGCTTGGGTACGGAATGCTTCTGAATCTTCAAGTAGGCGGTTATCTATATCTTTGACAGAGTCATAAAACAGGGATGTATCGAATTCCTGTCCTATTGTCTGAGATAATTTCTGATAAATCTGATTTCTGACGGTTTCTCTCATATCAGCTCTGGTGTCAAACAGTTCCTCCAATTTTTCAGAGCAAACAGTTTTTTTTATTTCCTGAAATAGTTTTTGATTTTCTGTTAGTTGGTTCCATAAGTTTTCGTTTTGTAAGTTCAGTTTATTTAAAAAATCTTGCTGTTTTTGTAGAGTTAATTCGCTAGTTTTAATTTCAGATTCATTGTGAAAATAATTATCAGAGATAAGTCGTTCTTTCAGCGATAGTAATTCCTCAATATCCTCAGTAAGAGTCGTGATCTTCCAGCTGATCTGATAGTACTGAACCGGCTGCAGAAAGTTGAGTTCCTTTTTCTGTGACTGGAGGGACTTCTTTTCAGCCTGCTTTGTCCGGATTGTCTTTGTGATGGCTTTGTATTTCTTCAAAACCGGTGTGATCATAGAGATCCATTTACTTGCGGAGGATGCCTGCATACGGTTATGGAACAGATAATAGCGAATCATAATCATTGTACCCCGGAGCTGTTCCAATCGTCTGGCGATGGCAGGGATATTTGCGCTGATTGTCTTTGCCAGTTTTTCTACCTGCCGTTTTAATTCCCGGAAGAGTCGATTGTCTGATCGTATCTGCCGGTTGATCTCACAGCGGTCGGAAATCAATCCTTTCTTCTCCATATCTCTTGCATGGTATCCCTCATGGATGGTAGGCTGTTCATCACGTCCCTGATCAGCAAAACTACGGTGATCTATCCGGGTGTCGATCTGATGTTCCTGTAAAGTATGGTTGACTGCATCTGCCCATGCTTTCCGCCATTCTCGAAGCTGTGCTTCGCTGTTCCACTGTTCTGAAACAGGATTCTGTCTGCCGAAACGGGTGCTTTTCGGATGTTTGTCTGCTCGGATATAACCATGTTCCTGGGCTGCTGAAGGTGTCATATATACCTTTTTTTTTTCCGACTTTATAAGGATATTGCTTTTCCCACCCCTTTGTCTGAGCATCTTTAAATTCGGAGGCAGTAAAGCCTTTTTCTTCCCCATTCCTGATGCAGAGGTATTCTTTCTGTGTTTTATACTGCCAGGTTCCGTCAGTTTCCAGCGGGCGGACGGTTAGCAGGATATGGGCGTGGGGATTATGACCGTCTGTGTCGTGGATCGCAAAGTCAGCACACATTCCCATATCGACAAAATTATTTTGGATGAAATCACGGAGTAATGAGATTTGTGCCTTCCTTGGCAGTTCAATGGGAAGTGCGACAACAAATTCTCTGGCAAGCCTGCTGTCTTTGGTTTTCTCGGCTCGTTCCACGGCATTCCAGAGCTGCTCCCGATCTTTCCATTCTGGTGAAGCCTTTGGTGGGAGAAGGACTTCCTGAAAAATAAGTCCCTGTTTCCGGGTATAATCATGCTGGACACCATCGTAATCATTATACATGCGACTGCAGCTAAGATAGGCAGAAGCAGCAACGGCGGAGCGGCCTGCCCCCCCTGCTGACTACTTTTGACGACATATGGTAAATTGCGATAACAATCATCTCCTTCCTGTGAATATCGCTGTACTATAAAGGAACATGGTTGTTTCCATGTTCCTCTGCAGAAAAGCTGCCGGTGGCAGGTTTTCGCAGGCAGCCATCTCCGGCTGGAGGATCCTGCCGGAAAACTTGCCGGTGTTCTTCCGGCAGGTGTATCCGCCGAAACCCGGCGGATGGATGGCTGCATAGCCGGTGCTGCCTGCCAGCAGCGGATAGCCCTCGGCAGAGCGCACGAGCCCGACCAGCGGGAGGGATACCACCGCTTCACGGGGACCCCGCAAAGCCTGCTTTGTGGGGAGAGGAGGAGCAAGGTAGCGTCCGTAGTTTCCGCCGGAGGCGAAAACGGAGGAAAGCGGACTTTGCGACGACGAAGTGGTGAGTAAGTGCGCCCTTCGGGAATAAAAACATGCAGAGCTATTGCTGCTTAAGAATGTTTCTGTAAATGGAGCAGAAGAAAATGCCGAAGCTCCTCCGTTGTCATCTCCCGGACTTCCGGTACAACACGTTCCAGTTCCGCTCCTTCCAGGATCAGGCGCCTTGTCCGGGCGCTCCGCTCTTTTTTCCGGTCTCTGGCCTGGGCAGCCTCCATCCGGTGTTTTGCCTGCAGTAACTGCTTTTTTGTTTCTTCTGTTGATAATTTTTCCATAAAAGTTCCTTTCCGGTATCTGTCCGGTACCGACTGTGCCGTGTTCCGGTACTGATACCTGTGTGCGTGTGCGGTCTTGATCTGACCGGTATGGTTTTCCTGTTCTTCTGGTATGCTATTTCCTGTCCACGGTGTCAGATTGGAACAGTTTCCGTACTTCTTTCAGGTTAGAAGCGGCATTCATCTCCCGTATATTCTGACGGCTGATCTTCACGGGAATACAGCGCTCCAGTATGCGGTCATAAATTCTGGCGTGTGCCAGATCCTGCGGATTTTTCAGCTCTTCCAGAGTCAGATTTGTTGTGATGATCATGGGTTTCCTGCTCCGGTAACGGCTGTCGATGACACTGAATACCTGCTCCAGGGCAAACTCAGAACTGCGTTCTACGCCAAGGTCATCGATGATCAGCAGGCTGTATTGATTGAAGCTTTCAATGAAGCGGTTCCGGTCATCGGAGTACATCCCGGTCAAGGTGTTCAGGATGCGGGCAAAATTGGTCATCAGAACCGGCACGCCCTGTTCCAACAGTGCGTTAGCGATACATCCGGCAAAAAAGGATTTCCCTGTCCCTACATCTCCCCAGAGCAGAAGCCCCAGAGACTTTTCTTTCATCTCCTTCCAGTGGGCGACATACTCATGTGCTTTCCGGATTTCCGGATTATAGCCTTTGTCATTTGAAAAGTTATAATCCCGTAGCGCTTTGTCCTGCAGGCCGCTGGCCTTGAGCCGTGAGATATGCTCCAGGAATTCCCGCTGTTTCCGTTCTTTCTCCTGCTGTTCGTATGCTTCCTGCTGACAGCGGCACCGTATGGCCGGACGGAATTCTTTCCCGCCAAACTGGACTCTGCACTGCCGCGGCGTATGACATTTGGAACAGTAAATGAGCTCGTCCGCTTCGATTAAATATTCGTCCTCTTTTAAGGTCATAGGCTTTCCTCCTCCTTGCATTCATATTTCCGGTCGGAACCGGGACCGTAAGGAATGCGGTTTCCCCGATCCCATCGTTTTTTCTCTTGATATTTGTTCTTCTTATTTTTACTACCGGACAGATTCCTGTCTTTCTGACAGACAAGATCCTGTCTCTCTGACAGACAGTTTTCTGTCTCTCTGATGGACAGATTTTTGTCTGTGGACGGCAGGGCATCCGGATACTTTACATAGATGCGGTTAGGACGTCCGATCCCCTGGCGCTTTCTATAAATGAGTTGTTTTTCTTCCAATGCTTTCAGCGCCGTTTTGATGGTCATTTCGCTCTTATGCATGGCGTCTGCCAGAGAGGGGATGATGAAGAAGAGGTATACATGGCCATTTTCATCCGTCCATCTGTCATTCTTCTGTGACAGCCTTGCCCGGTCGAGCAGGATCATGTAAAGGATCTTTGCTGTCTCATTCAGATTATCTATTTCCAGTAAAAATCTTGGGAATACCAGATAGTTCAGGATCTGGCTGTCCGGCGTGAGAAACTGTGTCATGTGCCACCTCCCCTCAAATGACAGGTTCAGGGACTACTCGCCCAGAAAATCCCAGTCTACATCGGCATCCGGGTCAGTCACCGGAGATTCTGCCGGGGGAACGGCTGCATCGGACTTTGACAGCCCGGCCATGCAGCCGGCCAGAAAGACCGGAAGTGCTTTTTCCATTGACTTCTCCACCGCAGAGACGATCTGCTGTACAAACTGTTCTTCCCGCTCCCGAGTTTCCATATAGGGATCCTCCCGGCTTTTGTAATAGCGGTCAAAGTAATCCACCAGAGCGGCGGCGATCACCTGACTGTAGGATTTGAATTCCTGCCTGTCCATAGTCTGGAGATACTGCCATGCCTGGGCAGGGATCTCCTTGTCTAGATTAAACCGGACATTGGTGCTTCGGATTCTGTCTGTCATGGGCGCTCCTTCCTGCGGATAGCGGAAAGCACAAGAGCTTCATATCCTTTTGCCGTGGCACAGATATCATCGATGAACGTTACCCGGCTTTCCTCATACCGCCCGAAGTTCCGGATCAGACAGCCACCGCCGCCCACGATATACAGCCGCATGAGATCCGGATTGTATTCATACCGGCGCAGGGTGGCAAAAATATCTGCCACATACTGCCTTGCCGCAGAGGTGATACAATCCAGATAAGGTTTTCCGATATCAGCAGTACCGTAGCGGAATACCTGTTCAATCGTTGCTTCATCGATCCTGACGCCGAAGGTATCCATGACTGCATTTCGTGCTGCGGTCATGCACTGGCTGACACCGAACTTTTCTGTCCAGCAGCGGCTCTCCACGGCCTTTTTGTTGTTGATATACAAAATGTTCATAGTGCCGTTCCCGATATCTGCCAGAAGATTTGTCCCTCTGAAATCTTTGAGACGGCTGACAACGGCGGGGTATCCCTGGGGATAAAGGCTGCACCCGGCCAAGCGGATGTGATACTCTTTTTTGTTGAAGCAATAGGTTACTTCCGGATTGCGGAGCAGATAGCCTCGGAATTCTTCCCGCTGTCTGCGGATCCATGTGAGTGGAAGCCCGGCCGCAAGATGAACGTCTGCCTCCCGTATGCCGTACAGGTTCAGTTCCCTTGCCACAGCCATCAGCGTGAGGAGGTAATAGTCCTCATCCGAAGCTTTGTCCGGGATAAATTCCTTGTGGCAGTCCCCGATACGATAGTACATTCCGCCGTATTCCAAGATGTTGCCTGAGAAGATCGGTTCGGTCTCATAGGCCGTCACGCCGTTTTTTGTGACAGTACCGGCGGTCTTAATGTTGCCGTAGCCATGATCCACGCCGATGATCTTGAGATTTTTAAATTCTTTCATGCGTCTTTGCACCTCCCTGTTTTGTTTTTTCACTCATAAAATAAAGCCTCCTTTCTGCAGATTTGTCTGGAAAGCAGCACCGGTTTTAATGAAATGGTACTGTTTTCACTGCAAGTTCATTCTACTGAAAGAAGGCTGTAAGCACATTGAGAGGGGATTGAGTGAAAATTGAGCGAAAGAAAAGCACCGGTTTTCAGAACCGATGCCATGTGATTTCGCCGGGATAATCAGCGGATTTATTGTGAGCATAATTGAAGATCACTGTTTTAAATGGTCCTGATCCATGTCTGAGGTGCCAGCGGGAATAATAGAGATTCATTTCAAGGGAGGTCGGCGTGCCGTTGATCCGGTTATGTTCCTGTTCGATGGCTTTGACCGTATCATCTATATCATGATATTTGTAAATCACAACTTTTATTTCCGTCTCCCGGGTATTTTCACTGCTAAATGACATACTGTTTACAACAACGTAGTCAGGCAGGCTGATATAATAACAGGCTGCCGATAATAGAATGACGGAAATAAATAGAATGATCATTTTTCGCTTCATTTTGTCAACCTCGCTTTTTAATAGGGAATAACTATATAGTACCTTACTATATAGTGAATTACTACATAAAGAATTATCAAATATACTTTGTATTGAGGTGAGGCGAATGAATTATGGTCATCTGGAAATGCGAATAGAAGAATTGTTGAAAGAAAAGGGAATCAGCAAGAATACGATCTGCCGTGACTTGGATATTCCAAGAGCAAATTTTAACAGATATTGCAGAAATGAATTCCAACGGATAGATGCAAATCTGGTCTGTAAATTATGCAGTTATCTGGACTGTGAGATTGGAGAACTGATCGTATATGTAAAAGAATAAAAAGCCTGACGGATTAGAAAAAATTTTCTGATTTCACCGTGCAGGCTTTTGTTCTTTTTGTTTTCTAATTATTAAGCAGCTGTTGTCCTAAGGCTATCCCTGTCTGTGTATAAGCCTGAAGGATTTCCTGCTTTTTTGTCTCAATCATATCCGGTTCCCCATTATATACCGCTTCATAGATAGCCAGAGCTTTTTTGAAATGAGTGGTGGCCTGACGGATATCGCCTGCAGCCAGGCAGATACCGCCTATTGCTTCCTGAACTGTAGCGTAATCCATGGTCTGGTCAGAGTTCAAGTCCCGGATCATCCGGGATAGTTTTTTCAGAGCGGAGAGCCCTTTTTCCGGCTGCCCCATTTCAGTAAGGAGAACGGCATAGTTCGCAGTCTGGGCAATGCTGTCATGGTAGTAAAGCAGATCATACTGTTCCAGGATCCGAAGCCCCTGCTCCATAGCCTGCTGTGCCAGATCCCGTTTCCTTGTCTTTTTGTAAAGCCCGCCCAGATTGGAGTAGAGATTGGAAATAAGGTGAGCATTTTCTTCTGAAATCTCCGGGATCAGGGCGATGGCTTCCTTTTCCAGTTTGATGGCTTTTTCCGTTTTCTCTTCACAGGCGGCACGATAATCCAGCAGGACCGCCCGGTCTGTACTGCGCCCGACAGTTTCATCTGTGAGCAGCTCGGATAATTTGCCAAGTACAGCGTTCATTCCATTTGTGTAGTGATATTTCTCCATATAAGGAAATACATTTTCCAGAAAACTTAAATAAGCCGGCGTATTGTCATCTGTAATCTGCCGGATAATATTCTCGATGGTAAGAAACAGCTGTTTGTACCAGGTGACGTCTCGTCCATGGTACAGACAGATGGTCTGCAGGCTGTCAAACAGCACAGCACTGTTATTTACTGATGGCCTGGTCTCGTCAACTGCCACCTCCTGTATCATCGGATGAAGAGAAATCTGTCTTCCGGACTGTGTCTGTATAAACCCTTTTTCAATCAGGTCATTGATCCTGTTCATGTCCGAAAGTTTCATCCAGTTTGCATACAGTCGTCCGCTGACTCCGCTGACGGGAGCAAAAATCAGTCCCCGCATAATATCAAGTTCTTCCTCGGAGAGACGATACAGAGAAAACAACGTATGTATATGCTCATAATAGGTAGCTTTCCGACTTTGTCCGTCTTTTACGATATCAATGGTATCCGTTGCGCCAAGGGCAGATTTTTCAACCTGTAGCCGTGCCAGTAATTCCTGTGGTTCCAGGATACCTGTTTCCAACAGCCGTGCGGATAATTCTACCGCCAGTGTATGGCTGTGAACGGTCTGAATAATTTGTTTCAGGATAGACTGTTTCCTCTTTGCATCTGAGTAGAAATATCCCATTAGTGACAATAAAGCATCAGGATCAGATATTTCTCCAAGATTGAAAGATGCATAGTTGTCAAAACGGCTTCGGGTAGTAAATAGGATACGGCAGCGGTATTTTAACAGTACGGAGAAGAAGGCGTCTTTTCCGGCTGTAGTATTAAAGTTGTCTATGATAAGCAAAGTATCTTCTTTTAGTGACCGCAGGAAACGGTTGTGTTTGCGGAAACGGTCTTCTTCCGTGTCCTCCGGCAGATCATCCACAAAGTCCAGATCAATGATATCCTGTCGCAGATCACCGCTGTAGGTCAGATACAAAATATTTGTATAGTCTTTTCTGTAAGCTCTTGCATATGCTTTGGCAAGCTCGCTTTTCCCGATACCGGCAATCCCCTGCAGAAAAATGATCCGCTTTTCTGAAATTAATTCGTGAAGTGTGGAAAGCTCTTGATTCCTTCCGCAGAAATGAGCACACGCCTTGGGAACTTCTCCGTTATAAACAAAATCACTGATTACCGGAGACAGTGTTCCGGCAGCAAGCAGTTTTTTGGTGGCAGCGTTCCTTTTAACAAATGTCCGTTCCATTCCAAAGCAAAGAACAGACGCAAGAAAAGCAGCCTGTTCTTCAGAAGTATGACACGGGTAATCCTGAGTAAGCTGTTCTTTTTTCTGATCGGAAATAGTTCCATCTTGTATCAGGATCTTGTAGATTTCCTGTATTGCCATTGCGCTGTCACACATTAGCGGCAGAATATTTGTTTCTATATCATCAGCCAGACGGTTCCTGTTGTCTGTATGGAGATAATATCCGGAGATGCGGGGGCTGATCCGGGCCTGTCCGTTAAACCAGCGGCAGACAAGACCGTTGTCAAAATCAAAGTCCTGTGAAGATTCCTCTTCAAGAAAACCTTCAAACAATTCATAAAGCAGATCAATCTGATTCATTCCTCTGTCATCGCCGATATACTTGCGAACCGTGGTAATGATTGAACTGAAATCGCAGCGTTCCATATATTTCCTCCTAATCCTGGTCAATTTATGCTCAAACTGCGCTCAATGAGCTTTTGCAAACTCCCTGATAAGATGGTATCACAAAGAAGTTTTAATGCGTTTCTTCTATATATTATAACATCAAATTTAATCTGATGATGCAGAAAAAGGAAACAGTCTCCGGAAGAATAGCGGACAACTTCTCGTTCATAAACTGAAATACCGGGGAGGTGCGTGGTATCGCAAGGAAAAGTGCTCCGATCCATGTGATCGTTCATTATCCGAAAACAGAAGAGGGCAGACATGAGCTGGCAGTCCGGGCGGCAGGCGTCCACGCTGATATGGTCGGTCAGTATATCAACAGGTTGAATTGCCCCTCTGAACAGAAAATACAGTTGATTGATGAGATCATCCATTCAGCTGTCAAAGAAAAAACAGACTGACGATCTGGGTTCAAGATGGTCAGTCTGTCGAAGTATGACTTCAATTATTCAAATGTTATTCTGATTTGATGCATTCTGGTTGGCTAAGAGCACTTCACGAAAATATTTTTCCCAGGTAAGCTTAAACATTCTTTTTTATCTGATTCCCAGTTCCGGTAAGTATTTGGATCCACATGCAGCATTCTCGCAAAGGGTTTCTTCTTTAACCCCATTTTTTCCCGGCACTCTTTTAGCATTTTCCCCTGACCTTTATATAAGAAAAGATTGTATTCATCCAGAAGGTCTTCAACCGGGATATGATAGAAGTCTGCCAGCCTGTCCACCACTTCTTTCGGGTAGTAATCTACATATCCTACTTCATAATCTATATAGTGCCCTCTGGAGATCCCGATCTGTTCTGCAACCTCTTTCTGCATCAGCCCCATGTGATGGCGGCACCAGCGCAGACGGTCAGGAACGTTTTGTATTTCTTCATAACTGTGATACTGCTGATTAAACTGCTGGGCTTCCAGGAGCTTGCGGGGAGCGATCAGCCGGAATGTATGGATGCACAGAGGAGCGTACTGTACAATGCCGTCTTCTGTTCTGCACATGAGATAATTTTCATCTGAAAACTTTGTAAATACCTTCCAATGTGACTGAAATCCTTGCTGGGGGATTTCTCCCGGGAGTAAAACCCCATTGGCGAGAGGATAGCATTTTCCACGCATCGGGATGCGTATGCGGCCAGACGGTTCCCTTTATCGGGGTTAAATGTGACGACTGCTTTGATCAGCCCGATCGTTCCGATCGAGATCAGGTCCTCGGGATCTTCATCGAGATTTTGATATTTCTTGATAACATGGGCTACGAGCCTTAAATTCCGTTCGATCAGTATGTGCTTTGCATCGAGGTCTCCCTCTGTGTATTTCTGGATGTAGTATTTTTCTTCCGAGGGGGTGAGGGGGCTTGGAAAAGATTTCACGGCGGCACCTCTTAGCACATTTGATATAGTTTATGAAACAAATGCGGTGATTGTGCTTTTCCATCAGAAAGAAGGACATTGTATATTGACAGAAAAGGTCCGCAGGGTTATCATGAATATACATTCCCAGACAATTCATTTATTAATCTTACCCTGTGAGAGGGTATCTGACCGGATCGGTCAGAATTTCAGTGTTTTTATTATCAGTGGTGTGAGCGGTATTATTATGCCGAAAATGGGACAGGTGACGAAAAGGAAAGGAGTGCAGATGAGTTTCAGCACGATCTTGTCCGCGGCCATCGATGGTCTTAAGGTGGAGTTTATCCATGTGGAAGCGGATGTATCAAACGGTCTCCCGATATTCCACATGGTAGGATACCTGGCCTCGGAAGTAAAAGAAGCGGGAGAGCGGGTGCGCACTGCGATCAGAAACGCAGGTTTCGAGTATCCGGCGAAACGGACGGTGATCAATCTGTCGCCGGCGACGATAAGAAAAAGAGGCGCATCGTTTGACCTTCCGATCGCGGCGGCAATCCTAGCGTCTTTGGGACAAATAGCGCCCGACAGTATAAAAGACTGTCTGATCATCGGCGAGCTAAGTCTCAATGGACAGGTGAGAAAAGTTCCGGGTATACTGCCTGTTGTGATGGAAGCGGCAGAAAGCGGAATTACCCGCTGCATTGTCCCGAAAGAAAACGAAGCAGAGGGCAGGTTGGTATCCGGGATGGAGGTGACGGGGGTAAAGAGTCTGAATGAGGCGGTTCTGGTCCTGCGAAAAGACCGGATACAGAAGCAGAATTCCACGGAGAGAGAAAACTGCGCTGAAGGATACCCGGACAGTATAATAGAATCGGGCGGTAATGACTGGTCAGCGCCCGGAGAGGAGCATCCCGATTTTTCAGAACTGCAGGGGCAGGAAAATGTCAGGAGAGCGGCAGAGATCGCCGTTGCGGGCGGACATAATCTCCTTATGATAGGCCCGCCCGGAAGTGGGAAGTCCATGACCGCTAAATGTATCGCAGGCATTCTTCCTCCTCCGGATATCCGGGAGAGTATGGAAATAACCAAGATATACAGTGTGCTTGGCCTGCTTGATGAGAAATCCCCTCTGATACAAAGAAGACCTTTCAGGGAGGTGCATCATACTGCAACGAAGGCCGCGCTCATCGGCGGAGGGATGATACCGCGTCCGGGTGAGATCAGCCTGGCACACGGAGGCGTGCTTTTTCTGGATGAACTTCCGGAGTTTAAGAAGAGTGTGCTTGAAGTGCTTCGGCAGCCGCTTGAAGAGCATAGTGTGCAGATATCCAGGACGTATGGCAATTATCGTTTCCCTGCCGATTTCATGCTTGTCGCGGCCATGAATCCGTGTCCGTGCGGTTGTTATCCCGATCTGTCAAAATGTACCTGTACGCCGGCTCAGATCCAGGCGTATCTTGGAAGGATAAGCCGTCCATTTCTGGATCGTATCGATCTGTGTACGGAGGCGGCCAGAGTAGAGTACAAGGATTTGACAGAGCCGCGCAGCCAGGAGAGCTCGGCAAAGATACAGGCCAGAGTGCGCCGGGTGAGAGAAATGCAGGCAGAGCGCTATAAGGGGACGGAAATCATCGGAAATGCGGCGCTAAAGAGCGGTGATCTTAAGCGCTACTGCCACCTTGGGGAAAAGGAAAACAGACTGCTGGAACGGGCGTTTGATGTGATGAACCTGACTGCCAGAGCGTATCACAGGGTGATCAGGACTGCCCGCACGATAGCAGATCTGGACGGAAAGGAACAAATAAAAGAAAGCCATCTCAAAGAAGCGCTCAGCTATCGTATGGCGGACGGAAAATACTGGAGGAAATGAAGGATGAATTACGAATACTGGCTTGCGGGTATCCGGGGAATCGCAGCGCAGAAGAAAATGCGTCTCCGGGAATGCATGAAAACAGCAGAAGCAATCTATTATATAGAAGAAACGCGATTAAAAAGTTTTAAGTTTTTAAATGAGAGTGAGCGTGATAAGATCATACAGGCAAAGAGAGAGAAAGAGCTGGAAGAGAGCTATGAGAAGATGTGTGAAAAAGGGATACGGTTCATTCCGTATTTTTCAGAAGAATACCCGGAGAAGCTGCAGGAGATACCGGGAAGGCCTTACGCACTCTATGTGAAAGGCAGGCTGCCGTCCGGACAAAGGAGAAAGGCGGCCATAATAGGAGCGAGGCGATGTACGCCTTATGGCGAGAAGTATGCGGTGGATTTCGCGCATGCTCTGGCTGGACACGGAGTAGAGATCATAAGTGGTATGGCGCGGGGAGTAGACGGTATGGGACATCGGGGAGCGTTGCTTGCCGGCGGAAAGACTTTCGCAGTGCTTGGGTGCGGAGCAGATATATGTTACCCGAGAGAACATATCGGACTTTATGTGGATATTCTGGAACAGGGAGGAGGCATCCTCTCAGAACAGCCGCCGGGCACGCCCCCTCTGCCGCAGAATTTCCCCGCCAGAAACAGGATCATAAGCGGACTGTCTGACGTGGTCCTTGTGATGGAAGCCGGAAGAAAGAGCGGATCTCTGATCACAGTAGATATGGCTTTGGAGCAGGGGCGGGATGTCTACGCCCTTCCGGGTCCGGTCAACAGTGCGCAAAGTGACGGGTGCAACCGGCTGATACGTCAGGGGGCCGGTGTTCTGCTGTCTCCGGAAGAGCTTCTTAAGGAATGGGGAGCAGAAGAAAAGAAGTCGTTATGCGATGGTAAAATGGAAGTCAAAAAAGAAAAAATGCTTGAAACTGCGGAAAAATTGGTGTATAGTTGTCTCGGTTTGTATCCGAAGAATGTGGATCAGGTTGTCCGGGAGACAAAGCTGGGGATCAAGGAAGTCCTGGAACTGCTGGTCTCATTGGAATTACAGGGATATATACGAGAAATATCAAAGAATTACTATGTGATATCCCGGTCCTGAATCCGGGGTATCAGCAATATTATAGAACAAGCGGATCAGCCAGATGGAGGAAATCAGTATTATGGCACATTATCTTGTTATCGTAGAGTCACCTGCGAAAGTGAAGACGATCAAAAAGTTTTTAGGAAGTAATTATACGGTGGCGGCATCTCAGGGACATGTCCGCGATTTGCCCAAGAGTTCGCTCGGTATAGATATCGAACATGATTACGAGCCAAAATACATTACAATTCGTGGAAAAGGAGATATCCTTGCCAGTCTCAGAAAGGAAGTAAAAAAATCTGACAAAGTATATCTCGCGACCGATCCCGACCGTGAAGGAGAGGCGATATCATGGCATCTTGCCGCGGCATTAAAGCTGGATGAAAAGAAAATGCGCCGCATCACATTTAATGAGATTACGAAAAACGCAGTAAAAGCGTCACTGAAAGCCCCTCGTGATATTGATATGAATCTGGTCAACGCCCAGCAGGCAAGACGTGTCCTTGACCGTATGGTGGGATACCTGATCAGTCCCCTTCTCTGGGCCAAGGTAAAGAGAGGACTGAGCGCCGGACGTGTTCAATCCGTGGCCCTCAGGCTTGTAGCTGACCGCGAAGAAGAGATCAATGCATTCATCCCGGAGGAATACTGGAGTCTGGATGCGGTTCTGAGGATCAAGGGTGAGAAGCGCCCGCTGGTGGCGAAGTTCCATGGGACAGATAAAAAGAAGATGACAATCCGTTCCGAGAGCGAACTTAACGAGATCATGCGGTCTATTGAGAACGAGGAATATAAGATCACGGATATCAGGACGGCGGAGCGTATCCGCAGGCCCCCTCTGCCGTTTACAACAAGTACCCTTCAGCAGGAGGCGGCCAAAGCGCTGAACTTTGGAACGCAGAAGACGATGCGTATCGCACAGCAGCTTTATGAAGGAGTCGATATCAAGGGAAACGGCACAGTCGGCGTCATCACCTACCTTCGTACGGATTCTACGAGGATTGCGGACGAAGCAGATAAGGCGGCAAGAGAGTATATCGCCGCCAACTATGGGAAAGAGTATGCGGGCGCAAGACAGTCGGTATCTGACAACGGGAAAAAGATACAGGACGCGCACGAAGCTATCAGACCTACAGATATTGCGAGAACTCCGGCGTCGCTGAAAGATTCTCTGACAAGGGACCAGTTCCGACTGTATCAGCTTATCTGGAAACGATTCGCTGCAAGCCGCATGACGCCCGCGCGGTATGAGGCGACTTCCGTGAAGATAGGAGCAGGCGGATACTGCTTTACTGTGGCAGCCTCCAAACTGCTCTTCAACGGTTTTCGGTCCGTATACACAGAAGCAGACGAAGAGAAAGAGGAGAGTAACGTGCTTGTCGGCAACCTGAGTATGGACACTGTGCTGACGAAAGAGGAGCTTGATCCAAAGCAGCATTTTACACAGCCGCCGGCACATTATACAGAGGCGAGTCTTGTCAAAGCTCTGGAAGAACTGGGGATTGGGCGTCCGAGTACGTATGCGCCCACGATTTCGATCATTCTCGGGCGGCGCTATGTGACGAAGGAAGCAAAGAATCTGTACATCACCGAAATCGGCGAGGTCGTCAATAATATGATGAAACAGTCTTTTCCGAGTATTGTCGACGTGAATTTTACAGCAAATATGGAAGGCCTTCTCGACATGGTAGAGGAGGGGAAAGTGGAGTGGAAAGAGATTATCAGAAACTTCTACCCCGATCTTAACGAGGCGGTCAGAAAAGCGGAAAAAGAACTCGAAACTGTTAAGATAGAAGACGAAGTGACAGACGTCGTCTGCGAAGAATGCGGAAGGAATATGGTGATAAAATACGGACCGCACGGGAAGTTTTTAGCGTGTCCGGGCTTCCCGGAATGCCGTAACACAAAGCCGTATCTGGAGAAAATCGGGGTTCCGTGTCCCCTTTGCGGAAAAGACGTGGTGATCCGCAAGACGAAAAAGGGCAGAAAATACTATGGATGCGAGAATAATCCTGAGTGCGAGTTCATGTCATGGCAGAAGCCGTCCAGAAAGAAATGCCCTGAGTGCGGCGGATATATGGTCGAGAAAGGCAATAAGCTGGTCTGCGCCGATGAAAAATGCGGATATGTAGAGCCACTGGAGGAAAGAAAGCGCGAAAAATAGAAAATTGCATTGCTATTCTGAAAATTGTATGATAACATAAAGCTATGTACTGATTTATCAGAATTTGTATATGCAATTATGCTATATACATCATATTCGGAGGAAGAAATGAGTGTACAATTATTAGACAAAACAAGGAAGATCAACAAACTGCTGCACAATAATAATTCGAGCAAAGTTGTCTTTAATGATATCTGTGCCGTGCTTACAGATATTCTCGATTCAAATGTGCTGGTCGTCAGCAGAAAGGGAAAGATACTTGGCGTTAGCAAGTGTCCGGAGGTAAAGGAGATCAACGAGCTGATCACGGAAGCCGTGGGTTCTCATATCGATACGATGCTCAATGAGCGTCTCCTGAGTATCCTGTCTACAAAAGAAAATGTAAATCTCGAGACACTTGGATTTTCACCGGAAGCTGTTCAGGGCTGTGAGGCGATCATTACGCCTATCGACATTGCGGGAGAGCGTCTCGGGACATTGTTCATCTATAAACAGGATTCCAGCTACTCCATTGACGATATCATCCTCAGCGAGTACGGAACCGCCGTGGTGGGCCTGGAGATGCTGCGTTCGGTAAATGAGGAGAACGCGGAAGAGAGCAGAAAGGAGCATATCGTTCAGTCTGCGATCAGCACACTGTCATTTTCAGAGCTTGAGGCGATCATCCACATATTTGATGAGCTGGGCGGAACAGAGGGGATTCTTGTGGCAAGCAAAGTGGCGGACCGCGTGGGGATCACCCGTTCAGTGATCGTGAATGCTCTGCGCAAGTTTGAGAGCGCGGGTGTGATCGAATCGCGTTCTTCCGGCATGAAGGGTACCTATATAAAGGTTCTCAATGATTATGTGTTCACTGAGCTTGACAAGATCAAGAAGGAGCGGATGTAGTCAGGAGGTTTGAGCTATGTATGAGGGTAATCCCGTAGATCTGCGGATGGAAAAGATCCTCTCTGTGGACGGTATTTTTGATGATTCTACCCGCCAGTGCAGGGTGCGCAAGTATGATCCTGAGGAAGATATCATATATCTGGAACTGAAAGAAGGCAAACTGGAGATGATCTCCCTGGATGCAAAGTACAGATGTTATATATCGACGAGAACAGAACTTCTGTACTGTACCGGCGTCGTAAAGGAACGGTACCGTCAGGAAGATCGAAATATTCTTAAATTCAGGATAGAAAATGGCTTTTACAACGTATATGAAGAAAAAGAGATGACAAAACGTGCCTGAGACGGTGCGTTTTGTTTTTTTATAAAAACCTTGTAAACTGTGTTGACAAATTGGAATCAGAGTGCTATTTTATATTCATGAGGTTTAGCACTCGTGAGAAATGAGTGCTAACAAAACAAAATCAAGGAGGAATTACAATGAAGTTAGTACCATTAGGTGACAAAATTGTTTTAAAACAGTTAGAAGCAGAAGAAACAACGAAATCCGGTATCGTACTTCCGGGACAGGCAAAAGAGAAACCGCAGGAGGCAGAAGTTATCGCAGTAGGGCCTGGCGGAAATATAGATGGAAAAGAAGTAGTAATGCAGGTTAAAGTCGGCGACAAGGTGATCTATTCCAAATATGCAGGAACGGACGTCGAGCTTGACGGCGAAGAATATATTATCGTAAAACAGAACGACATCCTCGCAATTGTAGAGTAATAACCGATACTCCGGGCAAATACGGGATGTGTCGACAGAAACATTCGATGAGGAAATATTTATAATTTGACAGAAAATAAGGAGATGGAACAGACATGGCAAAGGAGATCAAATACGGAACAGAAGCCAGAGCAGCACTGGAAAAAGGTGTGAATCAGCTGGCTGACACAGTAAAGGTAACACTTGGACCAAAAGGAAGAAATGTAGTTCTTGACAAATCATTTGGAGCGCCGCTTATTACAAACGACGGTGTGACGATCGCAAAAGAGATCGAACTGGAAGACGGATTCGAGAATATGGGCGCACAGCTTATCAGAGAAGTCGCTTCCAAGACAAACGATGTTGCCGGAGACGGTACGACAACTGCTACAGTGCTGGCTCAGGCCATGGTACACGAAGGTATGAAGAACCTTGAGGCGGGCGCTAATCCGATCGTACTCAGAAAAGGTATGAAGAAAGCAACAGACAAAGCTGTAGAGGCGATCCACACGATGAGCAGCAAGGTAAAAGGGAAAGAGCAGATCGCAAGAGTAGCCGCTGTTTCCTCGGGCGACGAGTCAGTAGGCGAGATGGTAGCCGATGCAATGGAGAAAGTCTCAAATGACGGCGTTATCACGATCGAAGAGTCCAAGACAATGCAGACAGAACTGGACCTGGTAGAAGGTATGCAGTTTGACCGCGGATATATTTCCGCTTATATGGCGACAGATATGGAGAAGATGGAGGCTGTTCTCGAGGATCCGTATATCCTGATCACAGACAAGAAGATCTCCAATATTCAGGATATCCTCCCGCTGCTTGAGCAGGTCGTTCAGTCCGGCGCAAGACTTCTCATTATCGCGGAAGATATCGAGGGAGAAGCTCTGACAACTCTGATCGTAAACAAACTGCGTGGCACATTTAATGTTGTTGCGGTTAAAGCGCCGGGATATGGCGACAGAAGAAAAGAAATGCTTCAGGACATCGCTATCCTGACAGGCGGACAGGTGATCTCAGAGGAGCTTGGACTTGACCTGAAAGAGACGACAATGGAGCAGCTTGGACGTGCAAAATCTGTAAAAGTTCAGAAAGAAAATACAGTTATCGTTGACGGATGCGGCGATAAGAATGCGATCCAGGACAGAATTGCACAGATTAAGAAAGCAATCGAAGAGACGACTTCTGACTTCGACAGAGAGAAACTCCAGGAGAGACTTGCAAAACTGGCAGGCGGCGTGGCGGTTATCCGCGTGGGTGCAGCTACAGAGACAGAGATGAAAGAGGCTAAACTGCGCATGGAAGACGCTCTGAACGCTACAAGAGCTGCGGTAGAGGAAGGTATCATCGCAGGCGGTGGATCTGCATATATCCACGCGGCGAAAGAGGTCGCTAAGATGACAGAAGGTCTTGAAGGTGATGAGAAGACAGGCGCAAGGATCATCCTGAAAGCTCTCGAGGCTCCGCTGTATCAGATTGCTGCAAATGCAGGACTTGAAGGTGCGGTTATTGTAAATAAAGTAAGAGAGTCAGAGCCGGGCATCGGATTTGACGCCTATAAAGAAGAGTATGTAGATATGGTAGAGAGCGGTATCCTTGATCCTGCGAAGGTTACAAGAAGCGCTCTGCAGAATGCGACAAGCGTTGCATCTACACTGCTCACAACAGAGTCCGTAGTATCTACGATCAAAGAGCCGCAGCCGGCGGCGCCGGCAGGCGGAGCAGGCGGAATGGGAATGATGTAATTTCGGATTCCCGGACGGAACGCTGAAGAAAATGATGCCCGAAAACGGACGGACATGAGGCGGGGAAACACTTCATTGGGATGACCTGCATATATTTCAGGATCCGCTCTGTAATTCGGGAAAAACTAAAGGATCGGAAAGAGGGTTACACAACCTTTTTCCGATCCTTAATTTTTTCAAATTGCCTTGAAGTGGCTTTAGCGGGCAAATATCTCTCCGGCAAATACGAATATAAGTCCTGCTTATAAATAAACCTTAAAATAAATCAACTTAAAATTGAGGCAGGCCTGATGGAAAATGGTTGACATCGTCACTGAATTTCGATAGTATATCAGTTAAATATCTGTAATTGTTCAATGTTATCGATTCAAAAGAAAGAGAGGTCAGCAAAATATGGGAAAGATTATTGGAGATGGGATCACATTTGACGACGTTCTGCTCGTACCTGCATACTCGGAAGTGATTCCAAATGAAGTGGACCTGTCGACTTATCTTACGAAGAAGATCAGGCTGAACATACCGATGATGAGCGCCGGCATGGATACTGTCACCGAACACCGCATGGCGATCGCCATGGCGCGTCAGGGCGGCATCGGTATCATACACAAGAACATGTCTATTGAGGCTCAGGCCGAGGAAGTGGACAAGGTCAAGAGATCCGAGAACGGCGTTATCACGGATCCGTTTTATCTTTCGCCAGAGAACACGCTTGAGGACGCGAACAATCTGATGGCAAAGTTTCGTATTTCCGGCGTTCCGATCACTGAGGGGCGCAGGCTTGTCGGTATTATCACAAACCGAGACCTTAAATTTGAAGAAGACTTCTCGAAAAAGATCAAAGAATCTATGACCTCAGAAGGGCTTATTACAGCAAAAGAAGGGATCACTCTTGAGGAGGCGAAGAAGATCCTTGCGAAAGCAAGAAAGGAAAAACTTCCGATCATCGATGACGAGGGGAACCTGAAAGGCCTCATCACGATAAAGGATATTGAGAAACAGATCAAGTATCCTCTGTCTGCGAAGGACTCCCAGGGGCGTCTGCTCTGCGGTGCGGCGATCGGCATCACGGCGAACTGCCTGGATCGTGTAGCGGAACTTGTCAAGGCAAAGGTGGACGTGGTTGTGATGGACTCTGCTCACGGTCATTCGGCAAATGTTCTTCGTACGGTCAGCATGGTAAAGGAAAAATATCCCGAGCTTCAGGTTATCGCGGGCAATGTAGCCACAGGCGAGGCGGCAAAAGCGCTGATCGACGCGGGTGTAGACGCAGTGAAAGTCGGTATCGGACCGGGATCTATCTGTACGACACGCGTTGTAGCGGGTATCGGTGTTCCACAGATCACAGCGGTCATGAACTGCTATGAGGCTGCAAAAGAATATGGCATTCCGATCATCGCCGACGGCGGGATCAAGTATTCCGGAGATATGACAAAAGCGATCGCTGCCGGTGCCAATGTATGTATGATGGGAAGTATTTTCGCAGGATGCGATGAGAGTCCGGGAACATTTGAGTTGTATCAGGGAAGGAAGTACAAAGTATACCGCGGCATGGGTTCTATCGCTGCGATGGAGAACGGGAGCAAGGACCGATATTTCCAGGAAAATGCAAAGAAACTCGTTCCGGAGGGCGTCGAAGGACGTGTCGCTTACAAGGGGACAGTGGAGGATACGATATTCCAGCTCATGGGAGGCCTTCGCTCCGGTATGGGATACTGTGGAACTCATAACGTGGAAGAACTTAAGGAGAACGGAAGGTTTATCAGGATCTCGGCCGCATCTCTTCGCGAGAGCCATCCGCATGACATCCATATCACGAAAGAGGCACCGAACTACAGCGTAGACGAATAATGGACTGTGAGAGGAACGGCGGATCATAGAGATTATGACTGTCTGTCACAGTTTATGACAGCCGCTGCGCGCTGGTATCAGATGATACCGGCCGCCAGCGGCTGTCTCCGCTTTTGTATTTATAAAATCATAAGATTTTTTTCATGACAGATACAGATTTATGTGGTATTATCATTTGTCAGAGAGTAAAAGAGTTCAGAGTGTTATACAGAAGAAAAGGACAGTGAGATAAAAGATGGCCTCATCAAAAAGATACACCAGAGGCGGCTCCAAAAGAAGAAAACCGGGGAATGGGGGCGGCGGGAAGATTGCATTTCTGCTGAACAACAAATGGCTGACGGGCGGTCTTGCCATCCTGCTTATCCTTACAGCCGTACTTATGATACGGGCTCTTGTGTCGGGCGGCGGCAACCGTGTCAACGTGGACGCCACGCAGCCGGATATCGATGTGCAGCTTCTTGACGTGAATCCGTATTCCAGACCGGGGATCCAGAGCGACGGGATTAACGGGATCGTGATACATTATACGGCGAATCCGGGAAGCACGGCGCAGGAGAACAGAGACTATTTCAATGGCCTCCAGTATTCTCAGGCGACGGCGGCAAGCAGTAATTTTGTCGTGGGGCTTGACGGAGAGATCGTTCAGTGTGTTCCTACCTGGGAAGTAGCATATGCGTCGAATGAAAGAAATTATGACACGGTGTCCATAGAGGTATGTCATCCAGATGAAAGCGGAAAGTTTACAGATGAGACATATCGTTCTCTCGTCCAGCTTACCGCATGGCTCTGCGTAAAATTCGGTCTGACAGAAGACGATGTGATCCGCCATTATGATGTGACGGGGAAGAACTGCCCGAAATATTTCGTGGAACATGAGGATGAGTGGGAGATTTTCAGAGAAAATGTAGGGCGTGCGATAGAACGTACTCCACAGTAAATACAGGATCAGATGCCGGACAAACTGCGGAAAGAAAGAATTTTCCTCCTTGCTATCCCCTGTGAAAATTGTTATAATATGATGGTTGTATTTTCGTATGCGTGAAAAATACATGGGGTATCATCGATATATACGGTTTTCAGCGGATGTGGAGGATGAAGATGAACGATTTGGAAATGTACCGGGAGCAGCTTGCGCTCTGTGATGATAAGATCATAGATGCACTTGTGGAGCGGAACGGCATCATTGAGAAGATCATGTCGTACAAAGAGAAATATGGGATGCCGATCCTGCAGCCTGCGCAGGAGGAAAAACAGCGGAAACGGCTTGAGGAAAAGCTCAGAGATAACAAATACCAGGAGGAGATTGAGGATGTATTCCGCAGGATTCTCAGGAACAGCAAACGAATCCAGGCGAGAAAGCTTTTTTCCTACAATATCGTCTTGATCGGTTTTATGGGGGCCGGAAAATCTACGATAGCAGACTACTTGAGTACGATGTTTGATATGAAGCTGGTTGAGATGGACCAGGAAATTTCAGAGAGACAGCAGATGAGTATTCCGGATATCTTTGAGACCTATGGGGAAGAATATTTCCGAAATCTGGAGACGGAACTTTTAAGAGAACTTCAGACAGGCAGCAACTGTATCATATCCTGCGGAGGCGGCGTGGCGCTCCGGGAGGAAAATGTGGTGGAGATGAAAAAGAACGGCAGGGTGATCCTGCTCACCGCGAGCCCCGAGACAATCTACGAGCGTGTAAAAGACAGCAATGACAGGCCGTTGCTCAAAGACAATAACAATGTAGAGTTTATTGCGGATCTTATGGAAAAGAGACGGGAAAAATATGAGGCTGCCGCAGATATCGTCATTCAGACGGATGACAAGACGATACTTCAGATATGCGAGGAACTGATCACCAGATTAGTGGAGTTGGACAAGAAATAATGTTTGAGCGTTTTTTTCCGGATGAGTATGTGGCGTCCACGTACGTCATCCCTTTTGAAAGATTATATGAAGAGGGGTACAGGGGGGTTATCTTTGACATTGACAATACTCTCGTGCCGCACGGGGCGCCGGCGGATGACCGTGCCAGGAAGCTGTTCCGAAGACTTGGCGACATAGGGTTTTCCACCTGTCTTATCTCGAACAATCAGGAACCGAGAGTGAAAATGTTTAACAAAGATATCGGCACCGATTATATCTTCAACGCTCACAAACCGTCCACGAAGAATTATATCAGAGCGATGGAGATCATGGGGACTGACCGGTCGAATACGGTATTTGTCGGCGACCAGCTCTTTACGGATGTATGGGGCGCCAAAAGGGCCGGGATCAGAAGTATTCTTGTGAAGCCGATCCACCCGAAAGAAGAAATCCAGATTGTGCTTAAGCGGTATCTGGAGAAGGTCGTTCTTCATTTCTATAAAAAAACATTGAAAAATAAGTGATATTAGTATAAAATTAATTAGTGGAGTGCCGGTACGGCGCGCAAATCGAAGGAGGAAGATAAATGGTCGCAGCAGGAGATTTTAAGAATGGCATTACCGTTGAGATTGACGGGAATATTTATCAGATTTTGGAATTCCAGCACGTAAAACCGGGAAAGGGAGCAGCTTTCGTCAGAACAAAGCTGAAAAATATCATCAGCGGCGGCGTGGTTGAGAAGACATTCCGCCCGACTGAGAAGTTTGAGAATGCTCACATCGACAGAAAGGACATGCAGTATCTTTACAAAGACGGGGATCTGTATAATTTCATGGATGTTGAGACGTATGATCAGATCGCACTTGACTCAGAAGTGGTCGGCGACGCTCTTAAATTTGTAAAAGAGAATGAGACGGTTAAGATCTGTTCCCATAAGGGAAATGTATTTTCTGTAGAGCCGCCGCTTTTTGTAGAGTTGGCGATCACTGAGACAGAGCCTGGATTTAAGGGAGATACCGCACAGGGGGCTACAAAGCCTGCCACTGTTGAGACAGGAGCGGTCGTGAATGTTCCGCTGTTCTGCGAGACAGGTGATGTGCTTAAGATCGATACCCGTACAGGAGAGTATCTCTCAAGAGTCTGAGAGGGAATGCCGGGTTGAGATCCCGCGGCCTGTAAAATATGAATAGAATACGAATCATGAATGAGAGATGCGCCTTTATGGGTGCATCTTTCTTATGTGAAATAGGGAGAAAATAAGGGCTCCTTTTTGTGAAATATTCCCCATTGCTTTTTGTGATACACTCGTCTATAATCAATGTCACATAATATTGTTCAATTATTATATCTAATTCACAGGTACAGTTCGTACCGGCTTTCTCATTTAGTTTAGGATGGACCGCGTTTTAGAAAGGAGAAGAATGGATTACAGAGAATTTACATGCGCGGTAGAAGAAAAGCTGAATCAGAAAATGACAGGAGGTGTTAAGGCAGGTTTATATACATCGATAAAGAATAACAGTACGGAGCGGACAGGCGTCCTGTTAGAGACTCCGGGCGTGAATATTTCGCCTACGATCTATCTCGAAGAGTATTATGAGAACTATCTGGACGGCACGTCGATCGAGAATATCACAGAGGAGATCATGGAGTTTTATGAGTCGATCAGGCAGGATAAGTCATGGGACCACAGTGAGATACTCAGTTATGAAGGGGTAAAAGACAGGATCGTGTTTAAACTGATCAACACTGCGAAGAACAGACGCTTCCTCAAATCAGTGCCTCATATGTCTTTTCTCGATCTCTCGATCGTCTTTTATGTACTGCTTGAAGCGACAAAAGAGGGTACGGCTGCAATGTCCGTAACTATGGAACATATGAGAAGATGGGGGACAGGGACCGAGACGCTTTGGACGGATGCCGTAAAGAATGTAAAGCGGCTGCTCCCGGCGGAATTCTTCACGATGGAATATGCTCTGAAGGAGATCATGAGAAAAAATGCGGGAAACGGGAATGCGTCATGTGGAGAAAATCTTTTAAACAACGACACAAAAGCACGCGATGGCATGTATGTCCTGTCGAACAGCCTGAAAAATTACGGAGCTTCATGCATTGCGTATCCGCATATACTGGAGATGATCGGAAACATCCTGAAAACGGACTATTATATCCTCCCGAGCAGCGTGCATGAAGTGGTGGTCACGCCGTGTTGCCCGGAGGTGAAAAGCGTGGAACTGGACGACATGGTGAAGGATATCAATGAGACGCAGCTGGCGGAAGAAGAGATATTAAGCGATCACGCCTACCTGTTTGAGAGGAGCACCGGAAAACTTCATATCGGAGCGAAATGCCTGGAGGGAAGGGGGATTGGATGAGCGGTTCGGCGAGAAAAATAATGCTGGTCGTTCTGTTTCTGACCGGCATCCTGCTCTGGCCCCAGACGACAGCGGCGAAGGAAAACAGACAGGACAGCATGGTCACGTTCCGTATCCATGGGAATGGCAGAGTAACGCTGACTGGCGCAGACTGTACGGAGCGTGTGCTGGAGTCAGGCGAGACGACGATGTGTATTCCCTACAGAACGTACATAAGGCTGGAGGCGGAAACGGAGGAGGAGAAACAGATCTCCATCGCTGTCAGAAATACGGATGGCATAGAGCTGGAGCCGGCGTCGGCGGAGAAAGGAATATCATATATCAGGGAGATAACAGGAGCCGGTTTCGATAAGACAGTGGATATCACATTTTCCGATCCATCGCTGTCGATCCGGTCAAGGATGGCGGCCCCTGCTCTTATGGCTGCGCCTGCATCCGGGAGCAGTGAGCGATTCCCCGAACAGGGCGACCGTTTTACCGGGCAATGTACGGTAAAGTCAGTAAGCGGAGGAAACGGACATACCGTCCATGGCGTGGTGCTCGGAGACTTTACCGGAATCCTTGCAGGAGAGGGAAATATACAGGCAGGATGCGCTCAGCATTCCGCCGCTGCTCCTGTTGCGGGTATGAAGTTTAATTATACCTATACGATTACGTCGGTGGACAAAGCGTCGGGAAAAGTAAAAGGCGTCGCCTATGCCACTTCACAGATACAGCCTGCAGACGGCTCTGTAGACAGCGAAGGGTATCTGATCGGTTATCAGGCGCTTTCGGCGATGTTTGAGCTTGAGAGGGAATATAACGGCAGACTGCGGCTGAGGAAGTCGTCGGCCGATACAGAGATGACGGGCGGCAACAGCTGTTATGATCTGGCCGGCGCCCAGTATGGAGTGTATTCTGATCCAGAGTGCGCGTCAAGAGAGGCGGTCCTGACAACGCTTGACAGCGGGTATACAGATACACTGGAACTGACAGCGGGACGCTATTACATAAAAGAGATAAAAGCGCCGCCGGGATATGCCCGGAATAAAAAGGTATATACAGCGGATGTCACAGCGGGAAGCGAAGATGATATAGAAATCATTTCAGTCAAAGATCAGCCGCAGAGCGCTCCCATAGAACTGCTGGCGGTAAAAAAGGATGAAGAGACGGGGAAGAGCAGTGCACAGGGCATGGCGTCGCTTGCCGGAGCTGAGTTCCGGATCAGGTATTATGCAGGATACTATGACACAGATCCTGCGGCAAAAGGAGTAAAGGCTGTAAGAAGCTGGGTATTGAAAACGGACAGCTCGGGGCAGATCAGTCTCAGGGAGCCGCTCAAGGTCTCGGGAGATCCGTTCTATAAAAATTCTGCGGGGCTGAATACGCTGCCTCTTGGAACAGTCACGATACAGGAGACAAAAGCCCCGGCGGGCTATCTGATCAACAGTTCTCTCTATGTCAGGAAAATTACCTCTGAGGGAAGCGGCGAGACAGTACAGACATACCAGGCTCCGTCAGTGTCTGAAAAAGTAATACGCGGAGACCTCAGTCTTGTCAAATATAAGGAGGACCCGACAGCGGACACCGATCAGAAACAGCCTCTGCAGGGAATCGTTTTTGAAATCAGGTCTGTGACCACCGGGAAGGCTGTGGAGATTGTCACAGATAAGTACGGATATGCCTCCACAGAGCAGCTTGGAGATGCAAGAGGCGCACTGGTATACGACACATATGTCGTTCATGAGAAAAACCCTCCGAACGGGCTGTCGCGGGTAAGAGACTTCAGGGCCACCGTATCCGGGGAAGGGCAGATGCTTTATTATATCCTCGAAAACACGTCTCTTACTTCGCCTGTCCGGCTTGTGAAGACGGACAGTATTACCGGGGAGACCATACCCGCGGCGGGCGTCAGATTCCGCCTGCTTGATGAAAAAAAGAAAGAACTCACCATGACGACATATTATCCGAAGAAAGAAGTACATGAGATTTTTGAGACGGACGAGGACGGAAGCTTTATCCTCCCGGAGAAACTTCCGGCGGGCAGATATTTCTTCCGCGAGGTGGAAGCACCGGAGGGATATGTGCTGAGCGGAGAAAACATCGCGTTTACGATCGACGCAAACTATGAGTGGGATGTACCGCTGACGGTCACGTTTCCTGACAGGCCGGTCATGGGCAAAATCCGCATTTTAAAGACTGATACAGATACGGAACTTCCGCTTCCGGACGCCAGATTTACGATCACGGCGGTCGGCGATATCGTTACGCCTGACGGAACAGTCCACGCAGCGGATGGAGAGATCGTCGGAGAGGTCGTTACGGGAGAGGATGGCACAGCAGAGTCAGAGGAACTTCACCTGGGTACTTACCGGGTAGCAGAGACTGTACAGCCGTCCGGCTATGTGAGAGACATAAGAACATGGGACGTCGAGCTTGCCTGGCAGGATCAGTATACGGAGATCGTTGTGGAAAGTCTCGAACTGGATAACACACCGACAAGAGTCGTTATAGATAAGAAAGAGACGGGCTCTGAGAAACATCTGCCGGGCGTGGTATTTGAAGTCTGGGAGAAAACAGAGCCCGAGGTTCCTCCGGAGACAGGAGAAATCCCGGAAGAGACAGAAGGCGGAACAGAAGAAGAGAACAGCGGAACGGGAGAAGAGAGCGAAGAGGATAATGACGATGCAACAGAAGAGAAGACGCAGACAGGAGTAACGATAACGGAGAAACTGATTGTTGTCACCGGTGAAGACGGGACTGTGACGCTGGAACGCCTTGTGCCCGGAACATACTGCATCCGGGAGAAAGAAACTCTTCCCGGATATGCCCTCGACGACACGGTCTATGAGTTCACTGTAGATGAAGAGGGGAAGATCGTGGATCAGGAAACGGGCGTCATTACAATAGAAAATGATGCGACCACGATCACGAAGACAAGCGTCCATAACGTGGAGACAGAAGATCAGACAGGCGAGCCGGGGACTGTCAGGGCCGCTGATACAGTAAGTATTACGAATCTGAGGCCGGGGATCTCATACAGACTGAAAGGCATACTGATGAATGCAGATACAGGAGAACCTCTTCAGGAAAGTAATTCGGACACAGGCATTGTCCTCTCGGCGGAAAAAGAATTTACTGCTGAGACATCCGACATGGACGTGGAAGTCGAGTTTACTTTTGATGCCTCTGAGTTCGCCGGATGGACCATCGCGGTATTTGAATATCTGTACCAGGAAGAAGTTGAGATAAGCAGTCATACAGATCTTGAAGATAAGATGCAGCAGCTTTATATCAAGAATAAAGAACAGCCGCCGGAAAAAGAAAAGGAACCCGAAGTACCACCGGAAAAGGAAAAAGAGCCCGAAGAACCGGAGCCGGAAAAACCGGAACCGGAAGAGCCGGAACCCGGAGGACCTCCGCAGACAGGCGATATCTGTGAAGCAGCTCCGGCGGCCGCAGCCGCGGTCTGCGCCGGAGGAATCAGCATGGTACTGGCTGTAAGAAGGGCGGTAAAAAGCAGAAAATCAAAGAGGAAATTAAAGAGGTGAAGCAATTGGGAGATTGGGGTAATTAAGGACTTTACATTTTTGGCGATTTATGCTAGGATAATTAAGGCTGTACGAGGGGAGCGTTTCTGTTCCCCTCAGACAGATGGAATGCGTCTGTAGCTCAGTGGATAGAGCAATGCCCTCCGGAGGCATGTGCGGCGGTTCGACTCCGCTCAGACGCTTATAATATAATATGATCCCGGTAAATGTCTCAGATACAATGCCTGATACGTTTACCGGGATTTACATTTCTAAGCAGCGTCATTATAATCAATAACAGCGATCTTATATGAGATTTATCTTTTTCTTCATAATATAGTGAGTGACAATATACTGAATGATCATAACGATAAACATGAGCACGGAGCTCAACAGGAATATACGGAGCATGTAATCGGTCATTGCAGCCCCCTGTGCCTGATAGAATGCATATCCGGGGAAGTATCCCAGCAGTATCATAAGTATCATACTTGCGATCTGTATTACAAAACCAGAGATAAAATAGACGGCGATCGCACAAAGTATCCGGTGTCCGGGGAAGAGCTGACCGACTGCAATGCAGAAATAGATCATTACTATCGTGCAAAAGCAGCTCGCAAGAGCAAACAGAAAGACAATAAGGCCAAACATGCCGATCGGCAGTCCCAGTTCATGTGCTACAGTGCCGGAAATCTGGCTGTATGCTTCCGTGACATTCTTTCCTGTTACAAGGATCAGCAGTCCTGCTGCAATAACTGTGACATCGATAGCCGTGAGGATGTATCCTGATAAGATCTTACCCCACAGATGCTGCACTCCCGAGACCGGAAGCGTCCAGGACAGATAACCTTCTTTACTGAAAAGATTTCGGTAAAAGCGGAGCGCAACCTGGAGGGATGTACACAAGCCCAGTGCTGAGACAAGAATGAGATAGAGACTTGCAAACAGTATAAGGGATGTGATCAGAAGCTCTTCCGGTGAATCGAAATTCAGTCGGTCCATATAGAAGAAACGTCCCATAAGGCATATGAAAAGGTAAATGGCGTGCAGCAGGATAAAGATCCTGGCGGCAGCTTTCAGGTCGTATTTGATCAGTTTTCCTAACATTTGAATACCTCCCGGAATAAAGCGTCTACAGATTTCCCGTATTTGGTCCGTATTTCATCCGCTGTAGCGTTCAGGGTGAGATGTCCGTTCTGGAGGAAGAGGACACGGTCCAGCACATTCTCGATATCGGAGATCAGATGTGTGGATATCAGGACGGAGGCGCTTTCGTTGTAGTTGGTCAGGATCGTCTGCAGAATATAATCTCTTGCGGCGGGATCCACCCCTCCGATCGGTTCGTCGAGGATGTACAGATCGGCGTCCCTGCTCATGACAAGCACAAGCTGCATCTTTTCTTTTGTGCCCTTTGAAAGCGCGTTGATCCTTGTGTCTCTGTCAATCTCAAGAGCGTCGAGCATCTTTGCGGCGCGTTCCATACTGAAATTGCGGTAAAAGTCTGCATAATATGCAAGCATATCTTTTACACGCATATGTTCGCCGAAAAAACTGCGGTCGGGCAGATAAGAGACGATCTTCTTCGAGTCTGTGCCCGGAGCGAGCCCGTTGATCATGATATGTCCCTCTGTGGGGACGAGCAATCCGTTGGCGAGTTTGATAAGCGTAGTCTTCCCGCTGCCGTTCGGACCGAGCAGTCCTATGATCTGCCCGCGTTCAAGTGAGAGCGTCAGGTCTGAAAGTGCATAGAAACTGCCGTACTTTTTCGTCAGGCGGTGACATTCAAGAATTGGTCTCATGGTCTTACTCCTTTAATGTTTCCTGTATGAGTTCCAGCGTATCTGTATCAGAAAATCCCAGATCGTGCATCTGAGCAAAAAAGGAGCGGATATGCTCCTGTGCCAGATCGGCTTTCATCTTCCGGATCATGGAAGCGTCGTCTGTGATAAAGCGGCCGCTGGTCCGCTGTGAGTATACAAGTCCGCATCTTTCCAGCTCGGAGAGGGCTTTCTGCATTGTGTTCGGATTTACGGCGGCTTCCACCGCGAGATCGCGGACGGATGGAAGTTTGTCTCCGGGCTGATATACGCCGGAAATGATATCCTGCTGAATGCGTTCCATTAATTGAATATAGATGGGACGGTCGTTATCCAGATTCCATGGCATTGAATCACCTCGTTTTCTTCGACGGGGAGCTGTCCTCCGGACAGCTCCCTGCAGGACGCGGGATATCCCGCGTCCTGCATCTGTATTATTGATATAATACAATAATATATCGTTGCCAATGAAATGTCAAGGATGTTTTTCGTTGTCGGTTATGATCCGTTCTTTCATCGTGGGATCAAACATACTGCTGCGCAGCATCTCGATCTCGTATTTATACGGAGCATAGGACTTCTTCGGCATGGCAGGAGAGGGAATATACGGCGTCTCAAGTATTTTGGGGATATCGTCAAAATCAGGATGGTGTACGATATAGTTGATCGCATCAAATCCGATCTCGCCAAAACCGATATTCTCATGACGGTCTTTCGCGGCGCCGGGGACATTCTTGCTGTCGTTGATATGGAAGACTGCGATCTGCGATCTGCCTATGATCCGGTCGAACTCCTCCATGACGTCGTCGAAATGATGAATGATATCATAGCCGCTGTCGCTTGTATGACATGTGTCAAAACATACTCTGAGTTTTTCATTGTATTTTACGCCGTCATAGATGCGTGCCAGTTCCTCGAAAGAACGTCCGATCTCGGAGCCTTTCCCGGCCATGGTCTCAAGCGCGATGCAGCAGTCTGTATCGTGGCTGAGCACTTCGTTGATCCCTTTTATGATCTGAGATATGCCGGCGTCTGTTCCGGCTCCTACATGAGCGCCGGGGTGGAGAATGAGCGTGTGGCTCCGGCAGCTTACCGTGCGTTCGATCTCCCTGGCCAGGAACTCCACGGCGAGGGTGAAGGTTTCAGGCTTTACAGTATTCCCCAGATTGATGATATACGGCGCGTGGACGATGATCTCGCTGATCCCGTGCTCTTTCATGTACTCCCAGGCGGGATCGATATTCAACTCGCTGATCTCCCTGCGTTTTGTGTTCTGTGGCGCTCCTGTATAGAACATAAATGTATCGGCCCCGTAAGAGACCGCTTCCTTTGCCGAGCCGAGAAGCATATCTTTCCCGCTCATACTGACATGTGAACCTAATTTCATAATAGATAAGAACTCCTTTCCTGAAATTATTTATGATTATATCATAAAGGGGAGTTTTTTTGTGCCGGTAAATATGGTAGAATATCTTTCATACGGATAAAGGAGTGTGGAAGATATTGAAGACTTTACTGGAACTGATCACGACAGAGATGGCAGAAGCGTTTGACAGGGCCGGATATGACAGGGAGCTTGCGAAAGTAACGCTTTCCAACCGGCCGGATCTGTGCGAATATCAATGCAACGGAGCGATGGCAGGCGCTAAGAAATATAAGAAAGCGCCGTTTATGATCGCAGAAGATGTAGCGGCTCAGCTTGGCAGCAGTGCGTATTTTGAATCGGTGGATGTGGTGACGCCGGGGTTCATCAATCTGAAGCTGTCCAAAGAGAGCGCGGCGTCCTATCTGAACGATATGGCTTTGGAAGAGAAACTGGGAGTCGATGAGGAGAAGAAACCGGCGACTATTATGATCGATTATGGCGGGCCGAACGTGGCGAAGCCGCTGCATGTAGGGCACCTGCGCTCTGCGATTATCGGAGAGAGCGTTAAGAGGATCCTGCGATACAAGGGGAACCATGTGATCGGAGATATCCATCTGGGCGACTGGGGATACCAGATGGGGCTGATCATCACGGAACTTAAGAAGCGCCAGCCCGACCTTCCTTATTTTGATGAGTCTTATGAGGGCGAGTATCCGGAGGAGGCGCCTTTTACGATCGGAGAGCTGGAAGAAATCTATCCGACTGCAAGCGCATATGCGAAAGACCACGAAGATTACAGGGAAGAAGCATTGCATGCTACCTATCTGCTGCAGAACGGATACCGGGGGTACCGCGCGGTCTGGAAGCATATTATGAATGTTTCCGTGGCGGATCTGAAGAAGAATTATGAGAAACTGAACGTGGAGTTCGACCTCTGGAAAGGCGAGGCGGACGCCCAGCAATATATCCCGGATATGGTGCAGATGCTAAAGGACAAAGGGTATGCGCGCTATGATGAGGGAGCCCTTGTCGTGGACGTACAGGAAGATACGGATAAAAAAGAAGTTCCGCCGTGCATGATCCTGAAATCAGACGGAGCGGCGCTGTATGACACGACGGATCTTGCCACGCTTGTAGAAAGAGAGAAAGATTATAAGCCGGATGAAGTCATTTATGTGGTGGACAAACGGCAGGAACTTCACTTTACACAGGTGTTCCGCTGTGCAAAGAAGACGGGGATCGTCAGGCCTGAAACGGAACTGAAATTTCTTGGCTTCGGTACGATGAACGGCAAGGACGGAAAGCCGTTTAAGACGCGCGAGGGCGGAGTGATGCGCCTGGAGAACCTGATCCGTGAGATCGATGAGGAGATGTACCGGAAGATCATGGACAACCGTACGGTAGGAGAGGAAGAGGCGGAGACCACGTCTCAGATCGTGGGACTTGCCGCGATCAAATATGGTGATCTTTCCAATCAGGCGTCAAAAGATTACGTGTTCGATGTAGACAGGTTTACATCCTTTGAGGGAAACACAGGGCCGTATATCCTCTATACGATCGTGCGTATCAAGTCGATCCTGAACAAATATCAGGAGACGGGTAAAACTCTGAAAGGTCTTAAGATACATCCTGCGGAGAATGAGTATGAGAAGGCGCTCATGCTGCAGGTCCTTAAATTCAACGATGTATTCAACATGGTCTATGAGGAGACGGCGCCCCATAAGTTGTGCGCATATATCTATGAACTTGCCAATGAATTTAACAAATTTTACCATGAGACAAAGATCTTATCCGAGGAGAATGAGGAGAAAAGATCGGGTTATATTGCACTTCTGATGCTGACCAGACGCGTCCTTGAGACAAGTATCGAACTTCTCGGCTTTGAGGCACCGGAAAGGATGTAATCGTGCAATGACAGAAAAGCTATTTTATCAGGACAGTCATCAGGCGGAGTTTGAGGCAACGGTCATATCCTGTGAACCGGCAAAATGGCAGGGGAGATCCCTTTTTGCGGTGGAACTGGAACGCACGGCCTTCTTCCCGGAAGGCGGAGGACAGTATGCGGATACCGGCGTGCTGGGTGGCGTCCGTGTCGTGGATGTGCAGGAGGACGGAGAGCATATCCTGCACTATCTGGAGGAACCGCTGGAAGCGGGCGTGTGTGTGACCGGCAGGATCGACTGGGAAGAAAGGTTTATGAAAATGCAGCAGCACAGTGGGGAGCATATCGTTTCCGGACTGGTGCATTCACATTTCGGATACAATAATGTGGGGTTTCATCTCGGGAACGAGGACTGCACGATGGACTTTGACGGAGAACTGACAAAGGACCAGATCATTGAGATCGAGCGCGAGGCGAACGGCGCGGTGTGGAAGAATCTTGAGATCATGACGCTCTATCCGTCAAAAGAAGAGCTGGCCGGCATGGAATACCGCAGCAAGATCGAGATCGAAGGTCAGGTGCGGATCATCGTGGTACCGGGATATGACGTCTGTGCGTGTTGTGCGCCCCATGTGTCCCGCACAGGGGAGATCGGCGTGATCAAGCTGACGCACGTACAGCGATATAAAGGCGGCGTCCGGGTAACGATGCTCTGCGGGGTGCGCGCGCTTGAAGATTATGAGACCAAACAGAAACAGGCCGGAGAGATATCCGCATTGCTGTGCGCGAAAGAAAACGAACTTGCGGAACCGGTACGGCGTCTGAAAGATGAAGTGGGTTCTCTGAAATACGAGCTTGCGCAGAAGGAGAAGAAGCTGATCGCCGCAAAAGCCGGCATGATACCGGAAGACGGCAGACCTGTCTGCATTTTCAGTGAGGATATTGAAGGGGAATCCATGCGGATGCTCATGAATCTGGTACTGGACGGCGGGCACAGCATATGCGCGGTGTTCCACGGGAACAGCAGGGACGGCTACCGCTATGTGATCGGAAGCCGAACGATGGATATGAGGCCTCTTGTAAAAGAGTTTAACGCCGCGTTTGACGGCCGGGGAGGCGGAAAGCCGGAGATGGTACAGGGAACGGCCGGCGGCACGGAAGAAGAGATGCGCGCGTGGATACTTGAGAAAGCGGGTGAGGTGCAATGAACCAGATCCACAGGAAGAGCCCGTTCTGGAGTCTGGCAGGGCCATTGCTCGGATATATGGCGATCCAGTTTGTGGTGCAGCTGGCGATCCAGCTTGTTATTGAGATGCCGTATATTGTGCGGGCATACGGAAAGCTCCTGCATGACAGCAGAAGCGCCGTTCCGGGTATGCAGGATATCTTGGATTCTTATATGGAAACTCTTGAGCCTGCATTTGAGATAATCGCGGCGCATCAGGTAGAGATCGCGACAGTCTCGGCGGTCTGCACGATCATCATGACGGGAATCCTGTTTGGCAGGGATCGGAAACTTGAACAGAAATTTGGCGTCAAAACTCCGGTAAAAGTGCCGCTTTCACAGTACTGGACAGTAGTTGTGTTCGGGATCGCAGGTGGGATCGCGTCTACGTGTCTGATGGCGATGATCCAGCTTGCATTCTACGATGAACGGTATCAGCAGGCTGCGCAGATCACATACTCCGCGGGGCTCTTACTGCAGCTTATAGGACTGGGCGTGATCATCCCGGTAGCGGAAGAATTGATGTTCCGGGGAATACTGTATAAACGGTTTCGTGAGCGTCAGAGTTTCTGGTACTCGGCTGCCTGTTCCGCTCTGCTTTTTTCATTTATGCATTCCAATGCAACACAGATGATATATGCATTCCTTCTTGGACTGATGCTTTCTTATCTGTATGAGAAGTTCGGTTCATTCAGAGCTCCGGTGCTGCTCCATATCCTGCTCAATACGGGATCTGTCATCCTCACAGAGGCAGGAGGGTTCCGGTGGATGGCGGCGGAGCCGATGCGGATGGCAGGAGCTGTCATTGCAGGAGCTTTTCTGTGTTCTGTGATGTTTGTGATGATCCAGAAGCTGCCGGGCGGTGTGAAAGCCGGACGTCCAACGGACGGGCCGGATCAGCCGGATATGTTTCAGTAAAAAAACAATTCTAAATTGTGTGTGGCGGATACTTGTTTCCGCCACTTTTTTTGCGGCTTTTTTATAAGGATACATTGATAATTACAGAAAAAGTGAAAATAACGAGAATGATTCCTGTTGATCTTTTAAATTAATAATTATCAGAAAAAATATATTTCAAATCACAATTTTCAAATTATCTGATAATTTGAATTATTTTCTTGTTTACAAACTGAAAAAAAGCGTGTATAGTCAATTCCATAAAATGCAAAGGAGAGGACAGCGATCATGAAAAGAGCAAAAGAACCCTTTCAGAGTGAAGGACAGCAGATTGGAACCGCACAGAGCGAAGCTGTGATGAGTGAAGCTTTGCAGAATGATATACCGCAGGGCCTGTACCGCGAGAGTTTTGAACACGACAATTGCGGGATCGGCGCGATTGTTAATATTAAGGGTGTGAAGAGCCACAGTACGGTTGCCGGTGCGCTTGAGATCGTAGAGCATCTGGAACACAGAGCCGGGAAGGATGCAGAGGGAAAGACCGGCGATGGCGTCGGCATTCTGCTCCAGGTATCTCACAAGTTCTTTAAAAAGGTCTGTAAGCCGCTTGGCATCAGCCTGAAAGGAGAAAGAGATTACGGAGTGGGTATGTTTTTCCTGCCACAGGATGAGCTCAAGCGCAATCAGGCAAAAAACATATTTGAAGTAATCGTGAAAAAGGAGGGGCTGAACTTCCTCGGATGGCGAGAGGTTCCGGTATGTCCTGAGGTACTCGGGAAAACAGCAGTAGACTGCATGCCGTGTATTATGCAGGCTTTCATTGAGCGTCCGGAGAAGATCGAGAGAGGACTGCCGTTCGACCGCAGACTGTATGTGGTGAGACGTGTATTCGAGCAGAGCAGCGACGATACATATGTAGTATCCCTGTCCAGCCGTACGATCGTCTACAAAGGAATGTTTCTTGTGGGACAGCTTCGTCAGTTTTTCGGAGATTTACAGGATGAGGACTACGATTCCGCTATCGCGATGGTCCACTCCCGTTTCAGTACGAATACAACACCGAGTTGGAAGAGGGCGCATCCGAACCGGTTTATCGTGCACAACGGCGAGATCAATACGATCCGCGGAAACGCAGATAAAATGCGCGCCCGCGAGGAGACGATGGAGGCAGGGAAACTCAAAGGTGAGCTTCACAAGGTACTTCCGGCGATCAATACATCCGGCTCAGATTCCGCTATGCTTGATAACGCTCTTGAGTTCATGGTGATGAGCGGTATGGAGCTTCCGCTTGCAGTTATGATCGCGATCCCTGAGCCCTGGGTAAACAACAGGAGCATGTCGCAGAATAAGAAAGATTTCTATCAGTATTATGCGACGATGATGGAACCGTGGGACGGACCGGCCTCGATCCTGTTCTCGGACGGGGATGTGATGGGAGCGGTGCTTGACAGAAACGGACTGCGCCCGTCCAGGTATTACATCACCGACGACGACAACCTGATCCTCTCCTCGGAAGTAGGAGTGCTGGATATCGATCCGTCCAGGATCCTCGTAAAAGAACGTCTGCATCCGGGCAAGATGCTGCTTGTCGATACTGTTGCAGGAAGAGTCATTGACGATGAAGAACTGAAAGAAAAATATGCGAATGAGGAGCCTTACGGTGAATGGCTGGACAGCAATCTGATCCACCTGAAAGATCTTCCGATCCCGAACAAGGACATTCCAAAGTACACAAAAGAAGAATGCACCCGCCTGCAGAAGGCGTTTGGCTATGCGTACGAGGATGTCAAGACCTCTATCCTCACAATGGCCAAAAATGGCGGAGAGGGCATCGCCGCGATGGGAATCGATACTCCGCTCTCGGTCCTCTCCCATAAAAGACAGCCTCTGTTCGGATACTTCAAACAGTTGTTCGCGCAGGTGACAAATCCGCCTATCGACGCGATCCGCGAGGAGATCGTGACGTCTACTGTGATCTATGTAGGCAAAGACGGGAATCTGCTGGAGAAAAAAGAAGAAAACTGTAAGATGCTCCGGGTAAATAACCCGATTCTGACCAACACAGACCTGTTGAAGATCAAGAACATGAAGGTGGAGGGATTTAAGGTAGCTGAGATCCCGATCACATATTATAAGAATACAAGTCTCGAGAAAGCGATCGAGTATCTCTTTGTGGAGGTGGACAGAGTGATCCGCGGGGGTGCGAACATCCTGATTCTGACCGACCGCGATATGGACGAGTATCATGTGGCGATCCCGTCTCTCCTGGCCGTATCCGGTTTGCAGCAGCATCTGGTGCGCACGAAGAAGAGAACATCTGTAGCCATGATCCTTGAGAGCGGCGAACCAAGAGAAGTCCACCATTTCGCGACTCTTCTCGGCTATGGAGCCTGTGCGATCAATCCGTATCTGGCGCATGAGTCGATCCGTCAGCTTATTGAGGCAAGGCTGCTCCACAAAGATTATTATGCGGCGGTGGACGACTATAACAGCGCGGTGATCCACGGCATTGTCAAGATCGCGTCCAAGATGGGAATTTCTACGATCCAGTCTTATCAGGGTGCGAAGATCTTTGAAGCCATCGGTCTTAAGAAAGAGTTTATCGACCGTTACTTCACAGATACTGTCAGCCGTGTCGGAGGAATAGGGCTTGAAGAGATCGCAGAAGATTATCTCGCGTTCCATACCCAGGCATTTGATCCGCTCGGCCTGGACAGTGATATGACGCTGGACAGCGTGGGACGTCATAAATATAAGAGTGGAGGAGAGGAACACCTCTACAACCCGCAGACGATACACATGCTCCAGCAGTCCACCAGACGGGGCGACTACGACATGTTCAAACAGTACACGAAAATGGTGGACGAAGAGGGAGAAAAAGTCAACCTGAGAGGGCAGCTTGACTTTGATTATCCGAGAAAAGGGGTCCCGCTTGAGGAAGTGGAGGGCGTGGATTCTATCGTGACGAGATTTAAGACGGGAGCTATGTCCTATGGTTCTATCTCAAAGGAGGCCCATGAGACGCTGGCTATTGCCATGAACCATCTCCACGGGAAGTCCAACTCCGGTGAAGGAGGAGAGGATATTGAGAGACTGGATACAGATCGTTGTTCTGCGATCAAGCAGGTGGCGTCCGGGCGTTTCGGCGTGACTTCCAGATATCTCGTGAGCGCGCAGGAGATCCAGATCAAGATGGCTCAGGGCGCGAAGCCGGGCGAAGGCGGACATCTGCCGGGAGGGAAAGTCTATCCGTGGATCGCGAAGACGCGTCACTCGACGCCGGGCGTGAGCCTGATCTCACCGCCTCCGCACCATGATATTTACTCGATCGAGGACCTGGCGCAGTTGATCTATGACCTGAAGAATGCAAACAAAAAGGCCCGCATCTCTGTAAAACTTGTATCTGAGGCAGGCGTTGGAACGGTGGCCGCAGGTGTGGCGAAGGCGGGCGCAGGCGTGATCCTCATCTCCGGTTATGACGGGGGGACAGGAGCGGCGCCGAGAAGTTCCATACAGAACGCGGGACTTCCGTGGGAACTGGGACTTGCAGAGACGCACCAGACGCTGATCCAGAACGGGCTTCGTGAGCGTGTCCGTATCGAGACAGACGGAAAGCTCATGAGCGGCAGAGACGTAGCGATCGCAGCGCTGCTCGGAGCAGAGGAATTCGGATTTGCAACGGCTCCTCTTGTGACTATGGGCTGTGTCATGATGCGCGTCTGCAATCTGGATACCTGTCCGGTAGGCGTGGCGACACAGAATCCGGAACTGCGCAAACGCTTTACTGGAAAGCCGGAATACGTGATCAACTTCATGCGCTTTATTGCGGAAGAACTGAGGGAATACATGGCGAAACTGGGCGTGCGCACAGTAGATGAACTGGTGGGACGTACGGATCTGCTGAAAGTAAAAGACGATCCTACATCCAGCCGCGCCGCAACGCTGGATCTCTCAGGCGTGCTCTATAATCCGTATGCAAAGCAGAAAAAAGGCATGATCTTCAATCCGAAGAAAGTATTTGACTTCGAGCTTGAGAAGACGCTGGATGAGAAAGTTCTTGTAAAACAGCTTCTTTCCGCATTGGAGAAAGGCCAGAAAAGAGGACTTGAGGTCGACGTCACAAACACGGACCGTACATTCGGTACGATCTTTGGTTCTGAGATCACAAGAAGATATCCGGAAGGATTGGAAGACGACAGCTTTGTGATCAAGTGTAAAGGCGCGGGCGGACAGAGCTTCGGTGCATTTATCCCGAAGGGCCTGACGCTGGAACTCGTCGGAGACAGCAACGATTATTTCGGGAAAGGCCTATCGGGCGGCAAACTTGTCGTATGTCCTCCAAACGGAACGAAATTTAGATCCGATGAAAACATTATAATAGGAAACGTTGCATTCTACGGCGCAACAAGTGGAAAGGCGTTTGTAGGCGGCGTGGCCGGAGAGCGTTTCTGTGTGAGAAACTCCGGTGTGAGAGCGGTTGTAGAGGGAGTGGGGGACCACGGCTGTGAATATATGACCGGCGGATGTGTTGTCGTGCTCGGAAAAGTCGGCAAGAACTTTGCGGCGGGTATGAGCGGCGGTATCGCATATGTCCTCGATATGGACAGCACTCTCTATACAAGAGTCAATAAAGCGATGGTCAAGATCCAGAGGGTGACTGACAAGTACGATGTGCAGGAGTTAAAGGGCATGATTCAGGAACACGTCTCATATACAAACTCAGAGGTAGGCAAACGGATCCTGGATCACTTTGAAGATTATCTTCCGAAATTCAAAAAGATCATCCCGGAAGATTACGAGAAGATGATGGCTGCGATCTTCCAGATGGAAGAGAAAGGACTGAGCAGAGAAAAAGCTCAGATCGAAGCATTCAACAAGATCAAAAACGGAAGATAGGAGGCGCAAAGAAGTGGGAAAACCGACAGGATTTATGGATTATGCAAGAAAAGACAAGACAGCGGAACAGCCGCTTGAAAGAATCAGGCATTTTAATGAGTTCTACACGCCTCTTCCGAAGGAGGAACAGGAACTTCAGGGAGCGCGGTGCATGGCGTGCGGAGTACCGTTCTGCCAGTCGGGCTTAAACCTTATGGGGATGGCCAGCGGGTGTCCACTGCACAATCTGGTGCCGGAGTGGAACGATCTGATCTACAATGGGAACTGGGAAGAAGCATATTACCGTCTGGCGAAAACGAACAATTTCCCGGAATTTACATCCAGAGTCTGTCCGGCGCTCTGCGAGAACGCGTGTACATGCGGACTGAATCAGGATCCGGTGGCGTCAAAGAGCAATGAGTACGCTATTATCGAAAACGCATATGAAAAAGGGTATGCAAAGGCCCGTCCGCCGAAAGTGCGCACAGGCAAAAAAGTAGCTGTCATCGGTTCCGGACCGTCGGGGCTGGCTGCGGCAGATCTTCTGAACAGAAGAGGACATCTTGTCACTGTATTTGAGCGGGAGGACAAACCGGGCGGACTGCTCCGCTACGGCATCCCGAATATGAAGCTGGAGAAGCAGTATATTGACAGAAAAATAAAGATCATGGAGGAAGAAGGGATTGAGTTCCGCGTGAACTGCAATGTGGGAAAGGATGTAAAATCTGCTCAGCTCTTAAAAGAGTACGACCGGATCGTCCTCGCCTGCGGAGCGTCCCATCCCCGTGATATCAAAGCGCCGGGACGTGACGCAGAGGGAATCTATTTTGCGGTGGATTTCCTGAAGTCCACAACGAAAGCACTCTGGGCGAACGACATGCAGCTCAAAGATGGAACCTATATTTCCGCAAAAGGGAAAAATGTCATTGTCATCGGCGGCGGAGATACAGGAAATGACTGTGTCGGAACATCCATCCGGCACGGCGCGAAATCGGTGCTCCAGCTGGAGATGATGCCGAAAGCTCCGGATCAGAGAACGGAGATGAATCCGTGGCCGGAGTGGCCGAAGATCTGCAAGACAGACTATGGCCAGCAGGAAGCGATCGCTGTGTTCGGGCATGATCCCCGCGTGTACCAGACGACGGTCAAGGAGTTTGTGAAAGATAAGAAAGGCAAACTGTGTAAAGCCGTACTCATCAAGCTGGAGAGCAAGAAAGATGAAAAGACCGGCAGGATGTATATGGCGGAGATCCCGGGCAGCGAGTACACGGTGGACGCTGATCTGGTCCTGATCGCGGTGGGATTCCTCGGAAGCGAGGACTATGTAACGAAATCATTTGGCGTGGAAGTCAACGAGCGCACAAATGTAAAGACTGAGCCCGGAAAATATGCGACCAATATCAGGCACGTGTTTACAGCCGGCGACATGCACAGAGGACAGTCTCTTGTCGTGTGGGCGATCCGGGAGGGAAGAGAAGCGGCAAGGGAAGTGGACGAAAGTCTGATGGGATATACAAACCTGAATATACAGTAGCGCTTGATGAAAGAAGACATTATAACTCTCGGGTAAGAAAAATGACTATACAGAAACACCCGCAGGAATTCAAATCCGGTAAATGCTCCGGGGATTCCTGCGGGTGTTTTTTCATAAAAATATGGCAGACGTAAAAAATGCAGTGTGCTGGATACCCCTGCGCGCAGGAATATGAAGGAAAACTTTTATCATTGGATGCTGCCGGGGTTTTTGCGCTTATCGTGGGCGCCGACAAAAATATGTGAACAATTATGAAAATCTGTTGAAAATCATGCGATTCTACTGTATGATAAGAAAAGCGAAAAACAATGCAGATTTGTTTACGAAAGGTGCGAAAATGAGATATAGAAGGGTACGTGGAGCTCTCGCAGCAGCAGTTCTTACCTGTTCGCTGACAGTCACGCCGGCATATGCAGCTCCCGGGGATTCCATAGAGAGTCTTCAGGAGGAACAGGCGGATCTGGAGAGTCAGAAGACAGACGCGCAGAGCGAACTGGAGAGTCTCCAGTCAGAGTTGGAGTCTCTTATGGCGAAAGCAGCTGAACTGGAGGAAAAACTCATTGCGAAAGGGCAGGAGATCTCTCAGGCTGAAGAAGATCTGGAAGCTGCAGAAGAGAAACGGCAGACGCAGTATGATGCGATGAAGCTTCGGATGAAATATATTTATGAGTCGGGCGGCGACGTTGCCACGATCGAAAAGATCCTTTCTTCCGGCGATATCGCGAGCATCCTGACGCAGGCCGAGTACTCTCAGAGAGTACACGAGTACGACCGGCGGCAGCTTCAGGCATATGCAGAGACTGTTCAGCAGATTACAGAACTTCGGCAGACGCTCAAGACAGAGATGGCGAATCTGGAAGAACTGGAGGTACAGTATCAGGAGCAGCAGGATACGCTGAACACAACGATTTCCTCCAAACAGGATGAGATATCCAACCTGGACGGAATGCTTCAGGAAGCCGCAAGGAATATCCTCGCAGCACAGCAGGAAGAGGAAGAACAGCGTGCTGCAGAAGAGGCGGAAAGACAGCGCGCTGAAGATGACAGTGAAGCTGATACTGATCAGGATGATACAGCAGATACCGCCGACAGTCAGGATACCGGCGATAGCGAGGAGACAGATCCGGAAACTCCTGCCGAGGAGCCGCAGTACGATTCCTCAGCGGGCGGATCGGCAGTCTCCAGAGCTTACGGTAAGCTGGGCCGTGCATATGCATGGGGCGCGGCAGGACCGGATACATTCGACTGTTCGGGACTTGTCAGTTACTGTCTGACAGGAAGTTATGTACATACATGGACGACGACTGATTTTATGTCATGGACGCAGGTGAGTGATCCGCAGCCCGGGGACATATGCACAAGTGCCACTCACTGCGGTATATATATAGGAAACGGCCAGATGATCCATGCGCCGCAGACAGGCGATGTGGTCAAAGTCAGTCCGGTTCACAGTGGAATGATATATGTCAGATATTAGACACTGATGCTGATATCAGATAGAAGAAAGGCTCCTGCGGCGTTGGCTGCGGGAGCCTTTTCTGTCAGATGCTGCCGTTTTTGCCGTCATGTACGGCTGAGACATAACTGATACATTGAGGGGGATGAAATAATCTTTTGGGAAATATTACAGAAATGTTAAAAAACTATTGAAATTTCACCTGAGATTTATTATAATCTATTACAAGTTATGTATACGGAAGATGAAATTCCCTGCGGAGATAATTTTTTCAGAATTAATGTTGAAAAACACTGTATTCTGTTGTATGATGCATATATGTGGGGATATAGATAATATAATAGGGAAAGGTGAAGAAATGAGATTAAAAAGAGTACATAGTGCATTTATTGCTGCGGCTCTGACATGTTCCATGGTGGCGACTCCGGTATCTGCCGCGCCTGATACGTTGGAGGATCTGCAGAATCAACAGGAACAGCTTGAGAGCCAGAAGTCAAGCGCACAGAGCGAACTGAGCAGTCTGCAGACACAGCTGGATGATCTGGTGGGCAAGATTTCAGAACTGGAGAATCAGCTTATTGCCAAAGGCGAGGAGATCATTCAGGCAGAAGAGGATCTCAAGGTCGCAGAAGAGAAGAAGGACGAGCAGTATGAGGCTATGAAGCTTCGCATCAAATATATGTATGAGGCTGGAAGCGGTACTGCTACAATGGAGAAGGTGATGTCTTCCGGCGATATCTCAAGTATGCTGACTCAGGCTGAGTATTCCCAGCAGGTACACGAATATGACCGTGCACAGCTTCAGGAATATGCCAATACAGTTCAGGAGATCGAAGATCTGCAGGTGACGCTTGAGACAGAGATGGAAAACCTCCAGAGTCTCGAAGCTGAATATCAGAATCAGCAGGAAGAATTGAATACAACGATTTCTTCCAAACAGAATGAGATATCCAATCTGGATGGAATGATCCAGGAAGCTGCAAGAAAAGTTGAGGAAGAGCAGCAGCGTCAGGAAGAGGAAGAGCGTCGGAGAAGAGAGGCGGAAGAAGCGGCAGCGGCAGCAGCTGCGGCGGCAGCAGCCCAGCAGAACAATAACGAAACCAATAACGAAACCGTAGAAAACTCTGACACTCCGGCAGTTGAGGAAAACACTTCTGATAACAGCGGAGGATCTTCAAGTTCAAGCGCGCCGACATACAATGCATCTACAGGAAATGCGATCGTCGACCGCGCATATGGTAAACTCGGATGCCCTTATGTATGGGGGGCTGTCGGACCGAATTCGTTTGACTGTTCCGGACTTGTAAGTTATGCATTGACCGGAAGTTATACACGTCTCGGAACGACAATGACCTTTATGGGATGGACGAGAGTGAGCAATCCGCAGCCGGGTGATATCTGTACAAGCGCGACGCACTGCGGAATATACATAGGAAACGGACAGATGATCCATGCACCGCATACTGGTGATGTTGTTAAAGTAGGACCTGTCCAGAGCGGTATGATTTATGTTCGCTATTAAATAACTGAATAGAAAGATTACAACCCCTGCGGCACAGCCGCAGGGGTTGTTGTATTTTCGGATTGCATCTTGTCAGACAGGTACTGGCTGTGTTAAAATAAATAAGATTTTACAGAGAGGACAGATTGAGATGGAACAGGGACTGATCCATATATACTGCGGGGATGGAAAGGGCAAGACGTCTGCAGCCACAGGGCTGGCCGTCCGTGCGGCGGGATGCGGAAGAACAGTGCTTTTCGCCCGTTTTCTCAAGAACGAGGAGTCAGGAGAACTGAGGATTCTAGACCAGATCCCTGAGATCGAGGTCATCCATCTGGAAAAATCATACGGTTTTTATAATACCCTCTCGGAGCAGGAACAGGAAGAAGTTCGCCAGATGTACGCAGAGTTGTGGATGAATATCCAGGAGAAGATACGTTCTCATACTTACTGTGTTCTTGTCATGGATGAGTTTATGGCAGCGTACAATTATGGACTGATCGAGCCGGAAGCGGCGCTTTCATTTCTGAGAGAAAAACCGCAGGATCTGGAAGTCGTCCTGACAGGGCGGAATCCGGACAACAGACTTGTGGAGCTCGCCGATTATGTGTCTGAGATCCGCAAGGTAAAGCATCCCTTTGACCGGGGAATCCGGGCGAGAAGAGGGATCGAGTTTTAGCTCAGTGTCGAAAATGCTTATCGATGCTGTGCAAACCAGATCCGGCATACATTTAAAAGACACAGACCGCATCTGATGGAAGCTGTTAAGTTCCTGAAGGATGAACGGGCTGCGAGGAAGTCAGGTGAGAATCCTGCACAATACCCGTTGCTGTATTGGAGGAGCGGTGTTTCAGAGAACGCAGTGTCCGGCGGAGCCGGACGGCGCAGGAAGCCACTGGGATATATTCCTGGGAAGGCAGAGACATCCGCGATGATTCCTGAGTCAGAATATTCGCTTTTAAATGGATCTGGGGATTACGGGAATATGATCATAAGGAGAGAAAAAATGCCAAAAAAACAAAAAATCCTAATCGGGGCATACATCGCGTTTGCCGCGTTGTTTGCCGTCGCACCTGTATCTAATGCGATGCACATCATGGAGGGCTATCTGCCCGCAGGTTACTGCGTGGCCTGGGGAGTCGTCTGCCTGCCGTTTCTGATCGCAGGATTTATCTCATTGAAAAACAAAATAAAGGAAAACAGAAGAAACCTTATACTGATCGCTATGTCCGGCGCGTTTATCTTTGTGATATCATCACTGAAGATCCCGTCTGTGACAGGGAGCTGTTCTCATATGACAGGAACAGGGCTTGGGGCGATTCTGTTCGGACCTGCCTCTGTCAGCGTACTGGGGATCATTGTTCTGATCTTTCAGGCTGTGCTGCTCGCACATGGCGGACTGACTACGCTGGGCGCCAATACATTTTCCATGGCGATAGCAGGGCCTCTGGTTTCCTTTGGAATATACAGATTATGTAAGGCTGCCGGAGTCAACCGTCGTGTCGGTGTATTTCTGGCGGCATTTGCAGGAGATATTTTTACATATTGTGTGACAAGTATCCAGCTTGCTCTTGCCTATCCGTCCGAGTCGGGCGGTGTCGCAGCGTCGGCGGTGAAGTTTTTGGGAGTATTTGCGCCTACGCAGCTGCCGTTGGCGGTCATCGAGGGAATACTCACTGTCATTATAGTGATAGGCCTTGAGACTTATGCGAAACCGGAACTTAAAAGTATCGGGTTTATCAGTGAAAGAAAGGAGGCGCGATCACTATGACAAAAAATGCAAGAACTGTCGTGGTACTGCTTATTATCGTTGTTCTGATCGCCGTTATCCCGGTAGCGGCGTTAAGAGGAGCTGAATTCGGCGGCTCTGACGATGCGGGGAGCGTGATGGTGGAAGAGATACACGGAGAGTACCAGCCATGGTTTACCCCTGTTCTTGAGACTGCGATCGGAGGTGAACTTCCCGGAGAACTTGAGAGTCTTCTTTTCTGTGTGCAGACCGGCATCGGCGTAGGGGTGATCGCGTTTTTTATGGGGCGATTCGTAGAGCGCAGGAAATGGATGCAGGACGCAGCGTCCGGAGACAGTGACGCTCAGTCCGGCGACCGTCAATCTGCGGGCGGTGGAACAGCCGTTGAAAGAGGAGATGTGGGATGCTCCTGATTGACAGATTAAGCTACCAGTCAAAATTAAGATATGTGAATGCATCAGAGAAGCTTCTGTATGCCGTGCTGACTCTTGCATTATGTATCTTAAGCCGCTCGGAAGCAGTGGCTGTTCTGGTGTTTGCAGTCAATGGGATACTGACTGTGGGAAAGGGGGGGATCCCCCTTTTCCGCTATATAAAGCTGCTTACGATCCCGATTGCCTTTCTGATCGCCGGAACTGCGGCCATCACAGTAAATGTGTCACCTGGGCCTATGGATGCCTTTGCGTTTCCGGTCGGGGAATGGTATATCACAGGGAGCAGAGCCGGTATAGACCGGGCGTTTCAGTTGTGTGTGACTGCACTGGCTGCCGTAACCTGTCTGTATTTTCTGTCTCTGAACACGGTTATGACAGACATCCTTGCATCGTGCAGGAGACTGCATCTTCCTCCGCTGGTGATCGAATTGATGATGCTGATCTACCGTTTTATCTTTGTGCTGCTCCAGACGGCGTCAGCAATCACGGTATCGCAGCAGTCGCGGCTCGGAAACCGGGATTTCAGGACAAGAGTACGGTCGTTCGGAGCGTTGGGATCGTCTCTTTTTATCCTGGCGCTGAAGCGGTCGAATGCGCTCTATGATGCAATGGAAGCAAGATGCTATGACGGGAGTATCCGGGTACTGTCCAAAGAGCGCCCTGCAAAGGCGGGAGAGGCAGCGGCTATCGTGCTGTATGAGGTTTTGCTGATCCTTGTATGGCTTTGGAGTGGATGAACGTGGAAATATGGAGTATAATGAGATGAAACAGGAAAAGGACTGGGTGATAGAGGTAAAAGACGTCTCATTCACCTATGACGGAAACGATGAGAAGGCGCTGGACGGTCTGAACCTTAACGTACGCCGGGGAGCGAAAGTTGCTTTTATGGGCGGAAATGGTTCGGGGAAATCTACCCTGTTTCTCTGCCTGAATGGGATACGGAAACCGGATGAGGGAAGGATATCTGTCGATGGAAGTCCGATCGAATATACACGGAGAGGTCTTCTTGAAGTGAGGAGCAGAGTAGGCATTGTATTTCAGGAGCCTGATGACCAGCTTTTTTCCGCCAGTGTTTATCAGGAGATATCTTTTGGAGTGCTGAATCTTGGCGTGGACGAAGATACTGCAAAAAGGGAAGTGGAACACGTGATAGAAGAACTGGAGATCACGCCTTTTCAGGACCGTCCTGCCCATGCCCTGAGCGGTGGACAGAAAAAACAGGTCGCCATCGCAGACATACTTGTCATGCATCCTGAAGTGATGATCCTGGATGAGCCGGCGGCTGCCCTTGACTCAAAGCACACGAAGAAAGTAGAGGAAATTGTCGAAAGTCTTACAGAGAAGGGCATTACGGTGCTGATGGCGACTCACGATATGGACTATGCCTATAGATGGGCGGATGAGATCGTGCTCATGCACAGGGGTAGGGTGCTCCGGCAGGGGACGCCTTTCGAGGTGTGCTCTGACCGTGCGGCTCTTGAGAAATCCGGGCTGGAAGCGCCGGACGTGCTGAAACTTTACGAACGCCTGAAAGAAAAGAAAATAATACCGGAAGATACGGCGCCCCCGAAAAGTACAGAAGAGCTTATAGAAATCCTGTAAAAGAAAGGAACAGATGCTATGAAAAAGGGAATCCTGGTGGTAAGTTTCGGAACAAGCCATCTAGATACAATGGAAAAAACGATTGCCGTCATCGAGAGAGAGATCGCACAGAAATTTCCCGAATGTCATATCTACCGTGCATTTACGAGCCGCATGATCATACGCAGGCTGAAGAAAGCCGAGGCCATGGATATTGATACGGTGGAACAGGCGCTCAGGCGCATGGCGGCGGACGGGATAGAAGATGTGATCGTACAGCCGACACATATTATAAACGGAATCGAAAACGACCGTATGATGGAAGATCTGATGGAGGATATGTCATGCTTCCGCAGGATCCGGGTAGGGAGACCGTTGTTGAGCAGTGTGGATGACTACAAGAAATCAATTCATGCCGTGATGGACAGGACAGAGCTCTACGACGACGAGATGCTTGTCCTTATGGGGCACGGCACTGACCATCACGCCAATTCCGCATACCCTACGCTGGAATACACGTTCCATGCGCTCGGATACGACCGGGTGCTTGTCGGAACCGTGGAGAACTTTCCTGATCTGAAAAATGTAATGGCCAAGCTGGAGATCGCAGGAAGGAAAAAGGTGGCTCTGATGCCATTTATGCTGGTGGCGGGAGACCATGCCAAAAACGACATGGCGGGTGAAGAGGACTCATGGAAGAGTGAACTAGAAGAAGAAGGCTATGAGGTCCGGGTCATCATGAAAGGACTGGGTGAATTCGAGGGAATCCGCAGGATCTTCCTTGAACATATAGAAGAAACAATGGAGAAAGGAGCAGAAAATGTTAGAGATCGGAACAAAAGCGCCGGCGTTTGAACTGCCGGACCAGAATGGAACAATGCATACGCTTGAGGAGTACAGGGGGAAAAAGGTAATCCTATATTTCTATCCGAAGGACAATACGCCGGGATGTACAAAGCAGGCATGTGGATTTGGAGAACTGTATCCACAGTTTATCGAGAAGGGGGCGGTTGTGCTCGGGGTGAGCAAAGACAGTGTCGCGTCCCACAAAAAGTTTGAGGAGAAGTACGGGCTTCCGTTTACTCTGCTTTCTGATCCGGAGCTTACATGCATCCAGGCATATGACGTGTGGAAAGAAAAGAACATGTATGGCAGAAAGACGATGGGGGTAGTGCGCACGACATATCTGATCGATGAAGAAGGAACGATCATCCGGGCGTTTGGAAAAGTAAAAGCAGCGGACAATCCGGCACAGATGCTGGGCGAGTTATAAAGAAAGCTGGAAAAGGACAGATGGATACGGACGGGAGAAACGAAAGATTGAATAAAGATATCGGCAGAACGCGCTCCGGCCTGCGCTATGGATGGACGACGGGGAGCTGTGCGGCTGCGGCCGCAAAGGCGGCGGCCCGGATGCTCTTTTGCGGAGAGGAGATCCGTCAGATAAGACTTATGACTCCAAAAGGGATCGGGCTCTATCTGGATGTGGAGTCTGTTACCCGGACGCCGGACTATGTACAGTGTGCGGTACGCAAATACAGTGGGGACGATCCTGATGTGACGGATGGACTTCTTGTATTTGCAAGGGTGGAGAGGATCGGAGGACAGGCCGGGAATCGCTCGGATGTCCGTATCATTCTGGACGGCGGCGACGGGGTAGGGCGTGTGACAAAACCCGGGCTGGAGCAGCAGATCGGGCAGGCTGCGATCAACAAGGTGCCCCGCAGGATGATCACAGAGGAAGTCGGGAATGTATGCAGGGAATACGGATATGTTGGGGAAGTGAAAGTAATTATCTCAATCCCCGGCGGAGAGGAAACAGCCAGACAGACTTTCAATCCGAGACTTGGTATCACAGGAGGTCTGTCTGTACTCGGCACATCTGGTATCGTAGAGCCTATGAGTGAGAAAGCGCTCACGGACACGATCTATATGGAAATGAAAATGCTGCGTGAGAGCGGGTATTTATACTGTTATGTAGTCCCGGGAAATTACGGTGTCGATTTTCTGACAGAGAGTCTGGGGATCGACGCAGAGCTTGCTGTGAAGTGCAGCAATTACGTGGGAGAGGCTATCGACGACGCAAGGCTCCTCGGGATGAAAGGAATCCTTCTGATCGGTCATGTGGGGAAGTTCATCAAACTGGCGGCAGGAGTTATGAACACCCATTCAAGACAGGCGGATTGCAGGATGGAAGTGTTTGCATCCCATGCTGCGATGGCAGGAGCCGACGCGGACACAGTAAAGCGTCTCATGTCCTGTCTGAATACGACAGAAGCTGTGCAGATCATAAATGAAAAAGGGCTCCTTCTGGACGTCATGTATTCTGTGATGGAACGGATCGACTTCTACCTGAGACAGAGAGCGGGAGAGGAACTTGAAATCGGGGTGATTGTATTTTCCCTTGAAGAGGGCGTACTCTGTCAGACGGAGAACGTGAAGAAGCTTCTGGATACGACAGAGGGACAGAGAAAAAAGGACAACGGAGGAAGAGTCGGAATATGAGTGGTACATTTACAGGAGTGGGAGTAGGCCCGGGAGATCCGGAACTGATGACATTAAAGGCGGTCCGTATGATAGAAGCATGCAGTGTGATCGCCGTGCCCGTGTCGGACAGTACACTGGAGGAGCCTGTATATGAACATGCAGGGAGCGCTGTGCAGACAGATCCGTCATATCTGGAACGGTGTGTGGCTTATCAGATCGCAGCCGGAGCACTGCCTGAGATATCCGGGAAAGACCGGATCTACCTTCCGATGCCTATGATCAGGGACAAAGAGAGACTGAGAGCGATCCATGACCGCGATGCAGAGGAGGTTGCCCGGCTGCTTGATCAGGGGAAAAATGTAGCATTCCTCACACTGGGAGATCCTACCGTTTATTCTACCTGTATGTATGTGCATAAGCGGCTGAAACAGGAGGGATATGCAACGCAGCTTGTGCCGGGGATACCGTCCTTCTGCGCGGCGGCTGCAAGGATGGATCTTTCTCTGGCTGAAAACCGGCAGCAGCTCCACATACTCCCGGCGTCTTATGATATCCGGGAAGGCCTGCATCTGCCGGGGACGAAGGTACTTATGAAAGCCGGCCGGAAGATGGCGGATGTAAAGCGTCTGCTGGAAGAGAATGGGCTGGACGCCGTGATGGTGGAAAACTGCGGGATGGAAAATGAGAGAGTGTATTTCGGAGTACAGGAGATTCCGGAGCAGGCCGGATATTATTCTCTGCTTATTATCAGGGAAAAGCAGACAGGAGGAAAAACCATATGATTACGTTTGTAGGGGCAGGACCGGGGGCGGAGGATCTGATCACTGTCCGCGGGCAGAAGATATTAAGAGAGGCAGACATCGTGGTCTATGCAGGTTCGCTGGTCAATCCGGGACTGCTGTCCCTCTGCCGGGAGGATTGCAGGATATACAACAGTGCGAAAATGACGCTGGAGGAAGTGATGGACGTCATGACAGCAGGAGAACGCTCCGGCAGAAAAGTCGTCCGGCTCCACACAGGGGATCCCTGTCTGTACGGCGCAATACGCGAGCAGATGGATGAACTGGAGAAACGGGATATTCCATATGAAATATGTCCGGGCGTCAGTTCATTCAGCGGAGCGGCAGCCGCTCTTGGCGCGGAATATACACTGCCCGGGGTATCCCAGTCTGTGGTGATCACCCGGATGGCGGGACGTACGCCTGTACCGGAGAGGGAATCGATACGCAGTTTTGCGGCTCATCAGGCCACGATGGTGATCTTCTTAAGCACTGGTATGCTAAAGGAACTCTCCCGCGAACTGATCTGTGGAGGGTATGACAAAGACACACCGGCGGCAATCGTATATAAGGCTACATGGCCGGAAGAAAAAGTACTGCGCTGTACAGTGAAAGATCTGGCGGAAACAGCCGCAGGAGAGAATATCACGAAGACAGCGCTTATCATAGTGGGACGGATACTGGGGGATGAATACGACCGCTCAAAGCTTTATGATCCGTCCTTTTCGACCGAATTCCGCGCGTCGTCCGCGCCGGCTTCCGGACGAGTGTCCCACATGGAAGACACATACACGGAAACTGTACGCACGGCAAAGAGTAAGATCTATGTGACAGGGCTGGGACCGGGAGCATCAGAGCAGATGACGATACAGGCGAAAAAGATATTGGAGAAATGCCCTGTGATCGTCGGATATACGGTGTATATCGATCTTATCAGGGATGAGTTCCCGGATAAGGTATTCTTAAGTACGCCCATGCGCAAAGAAGCGGAGCGGTGCCGGATGGCATTTGCGGAGGCTCAGAAAGGACAGGAGGTGGCCGTGGTCTGCAGTGGGGACGCGGGAATATACGGCATGGCGGGCCTGATCTGTGAGATGGGGAAAGATTATCCTGATGTGGAGATTGAGATCGTGCCGGGGATCACTGCCGCGTCCGGCGGAGCAGCGGTTCTTGGAGCTCCGCTTATGCATGACTTCGCAGTTATAAGTCTGAGCGATCTGCTCACACCATGGGATCAGATCGAACAGAGGATAAGAGCGGCGGCAGCCGCTGATTATGTCATCTGCCTGTATAATCCGTCCAGCAAGAAGCGCGCGGACTACCTGAACAAAGCCTGCAGGATGATACTTGAATACCGAAAGCCGGAGACAGTCTGCGGGATTGTAAGGAATATAGGCAGAGACGGGGAGTCTTATGAGATCCTGTCACTGGAGCGTCTGAAAGATACCCGGACGGATATGTTTACAACGGTATTTATCGGGAATTCAAATACAATGGAACGAAATGGAAAGATGATAACTCCAAGGGGATACAGAAATGTATGAAAAGAAGCAGAAGATCTCTCTGATCGGGATCGGAATGGGCAGCAGAGAGTCAATGACGATAGAAGCGGAACAGGCAATACGTGGCTGTGACTGTATGATCGGCGCATCCCGGATGCTTGCCGCGGCCGGAAGTGTGAGGTATGGCACAATCGAGGACAGCAGTAACAGGACCGGGAAGGTACCGGAACTGTGTGAGTATGATGCGGACAGGATTTATTCCTATATCAGAGAACATCCGGAATACGGTCATATCGCAGTGCTTCTCTCCGGGGATACAGGATTCTACAGTGGGGCGAAGAAGCTCCTGGAGAAGCTGAAAAAATATCCCGGGCAATATAAAGAAGAGTTGATCCCGGGGATCTCATCCGTCGTCTGTCTTGCCGCACGGCTGAAAACGACATGGGAAGACGGGGCGGTTGTAAGTCTGCACGGGCAGGAAGAAAATTTCATACAGACGGTGCACAGAAATCGGAAGACGTTTCTCCTGCTGGGCGGGAAAGGCGCGGGAGTCAGGATGCTCAGACGACTGATCGATTATGGGATGGATGACGTGACTGTATGTATCGGCAGCAGACTCTCTTACCCGGATGAGCGGATCGTGAGCGGCCGCCCGGGAGACTTTACAGAAGACGAAGCGGAAGGCCTGTGTGCGGCGATGATTTTGAATCCCTGTCCGGATAAAAGGACAGGACCGCACATGAGAGACGAGGAATTCATCCGCGGCAGCGTGCCTATGACAAAGGAGGAAGTCCGCTCAGTATGTCTGGCGCAGATGGAGCTGACGGAAGACGCGGTAGTCTATGATATCGGAGCGGGGACAGGATCTGTGTCCGTGGAGGCGGCGCGTTCCGGAGAGAAGATCCGTGTCTATGCCATTGAGAAAAATCCGGCGGCAGTCGAACTTCTCAGGCAGAACCGTAAGAAGTTCCGCACAGACGGGATCATGATCAGAGAAGGAGAGGCTCCGGCTGTACTTGCGCAGCTGGAAGCTCCCACCCATGTGTTTATCGGCGGAAGTTCGGGCAGTCTGCGGGGCATCCTGCGAGCAGTGCTTGATAAAAATCCGGAGGTGCGCATCGTGATCAGCGCCATATCACTTGAGACTGTCGGACAGGTTATGGATGCCATAGAAGAAGGGCTTCTGGAAAATGCTCAGATCATCCAGATTACGGCGTCCCGCTCGCGCACCCTGGGAAGATATCATATGATGATGGGGCAGAATCCGGTATATATTATTTCCGCAGGGGGGAGAAAGAAGGATGACGATCCCGGAAATCGGGAAAGGGGCGTGATCGGATGAAGGTCCCGAGAATCCTGATCGCAGCTCCATTCAGCGGCAGCGGGAAGACAGCCGTTTCCTGTGCCCTGATGTCTGCATTTCAGTCAAACGGTCTGTGTGTACACGCCTGTAAATGCGGACCGGATTACATAGATCCTATGTTCCATCGGGAAGTGCTGGGGCTGGATTCGAGAAATCTGGATCTCTTCTTTTCGGAGGAGAAAGAGTTGACGGATGGATTCATACGGCATGCATCCGGAGCGGATCTTACAGTGACGGAGGGCGTCATGGGTTACTATGACGGCCAGGCGCTGGACGTGGACAAGGGAAGTTCCTATGATGTGGCCAGGACGCTTCAGATTCCTGTCATACTTGTAGTGCCGGGCAGAGGAGCGGCGCTCTCTCTTGCAGCGCTTGTCCGGGGACTCGCAGAATTCCGCGCGGACAGCAACATACAGGGAATACTTCTGAACCGGGTATCAAAGATGCTCTATCCCAGGCTTAAGGAGATGCTGGAGCGGGAGCTTAAAGGCTGCGGGCATGAGATCCCGGTAGTGGGATATGTGCCCGAGGACGAGGCGTTTCACCTGGAGAGCCGACATCTCGGGCTTGTGACGCCGCAGGAACTTCGCGGCATCAGGGAGCAGACAGAGCGGGCCGGCCGGATATTGTGCGAGAGTGTGGAACTGGATCAGATCCTGCGGATCGCGCAGGCAGCGCCTGAGTTAAAGCCTCATGATCTATGGCTCAGAGAAGCGGAAGGACCGGCAGACGGCGCATCCCGAGGGCGCAGTTCCGGGAAAGTGAAGATCGGCATTGCGCGGGATGAAGCATTCTGCTTTTACTATAAGGCAAATCTGGAACTCCTGGAGCAGATGGGATGTGAACTGGCGCCGTTTAGTCCTCTTCGCGACAGAAATCTGCCGCAGGGGATCCACGGACTGGTCCTGGGAGGAGGCTATCCCGAACTGTACGGGGCAGGGCTCTCTGAGAACAGGGAACTGCTGCGGGAGATCCGAAAACAGCTGGACGACGGGATGCCCTGTCTTGCGGAGTGCGGGGGCTTTATGTATCTGCATGAGGAGATGGAAGACAAGAACGGAAACCGTTTTCCCATGGCAGGTGTAATAAAAGGAAGGACTTATCCTACCGGGAAACTGGTACGTTTCGGGTATGTCAATATAACATCGGACACGCCGTCGGACGCCGGGGGCTGGCTCCTGCATGGAGAGACGATAAAAGGACATGAGTTCCACTACTGGGACAGTACGGACAGCGGCAGCGGCTGTACTGCATCCAAGCCCGACGGGAAGAGAGCGTGGAAATGTATTCATGTGAGAGAAAATCTGTTTGCCGGTTATCCGCACCTGTATCTTCCGTCCATGCCCGGATTTGCCGGGAGGTTCGTCGAACGTTGCAGGATGTGGGAGCCGGAAGGGGAAGAAAAATAAAACGGAAAGCAAGGGAAAATAAAAATGGCCGGGGATTATGAGAAAAAACTGCAGCAGACAATCGAAGATATCCGACCTGCGGATCAGAAAAGTATGGAGGCAGCAAAAGCGCACTGGCGGACAGTTGGCAAGCCTTTAAACAGTCTGGGAAAACTGGAGGATGCCGTGGTGCGCATGGCCGGGATCCGGGAAAGAGCCGACTACATGATCAGGAAGAAAGGGCTGGTCATCATGTGTGCTGACAACGGCGTCGTGGCCGAGGGTGTGACGCAGACCGGACAGGAAGTGACTGCGATCGTGGCGGAGAATTTCACACGGCGCGCGACCAGCGTATGTCTCATGGCCGAGATCGCGGGGGCGGATCTTTTCCCGATAGATATCGGAATGGCTTCTGATGTGCCTGATGTGACGAGACCGGAATATAAGGTGATGAGCGGGACGAAGGATATGCTTACCGAGCCCGCCATGTCGAGAGAGCAGGCGGCCAGAGCCGTACTTACAGGCATCACCGTAGTAAAAAGACTGGGCGAAGAGGGGTACGATCTGATCGCTACCGGAGAAATGGGGATCGGGAACACGACGACGAGCAGTGCGGTGGCGGCTGTACTTCTTGCCCGTGATGTGGAAGAAGTGACCGGGCGCGGTGCGGGATTAAGTGCAGACGGGCTGAAACGGAAAGTTGATGTGATCCGTCGTTCTCTCAGGATGCACCGCCCGGACGGCGGGGATATACTGGATGTGCTGTCAAAGGTAGGCGGTCTGGATATCGCCGGCCTTGCAGGGGTATTTCTAGGCGGGGCGCTGTGCCGTATTCCAGTGATCATCGACGGCTTTATCTCTTCTGTGGCGGCCCTTTGTGCGGCGAGACTCTGCCCGGCGGCTGCCGACTGTATGATGCCCTCCCATAAGTCCGGCGAGCCGGCAGGAGGTATGGTGCTTGACGAGCTGGAACTCTCCCCGTATATCGACTGCGGGATGTCGCTGGGTGAGGGAAGCGGAGCAGTGGCGGCGATTCCTCTGCTGGAAATGGGGCTCTCTGTGTACCGGGAGATGAGCACATTTGAAGAGATCCACGTGGAGCAATATGAAGAATTTGAGTCATGAGGGAGAATCATAGCATGCATCTGTTGAATTCACTTGCCATTGCCATATCCATGTACTCCAGGATCCCGGCACCGGCGGCAGACTGGAGTGAAAAGAATATGAAGTATGTGATGTGCTTCTTTCCTGTGGTCGGCGTGATAACGGGAGTTCTCCAGTCTGGTATCGGATATGTGCTCCTTAAGTATACATCCTTTGGCGGCCTGTTCTTTGCCGCAGTGATGACGCTGTTTCCTGTCCTTGTCACGGGAGGAATCCATCTGGACGGATATGCGGATACGGTCGATGCGATCAGTTCTTACGGCGACCGTGAGAAGAGACTGCAGATCCTAAAGGATCCGCATACGGGAGCATTTGCAGTGATCGGACTGTGCGTATATTTTGTGGCGGAGTTGGCGCTGTGGAGCGAGGCAGATATAACCATTCTTCCTCTGACTGCCTGTATCTATCCTTTTTCCAGATCTTTGAGCGGGATCTCGGTGGTGTCTTTCCAGGCGGCGAAAAACAGCGGGCTGCTCCGGACGTTCCAGGACGGAGCGCACAGGACGAAAGTGCGCGTCGTACTGATCATATGGGCCTGTATCTGTGCGGGGACAATGCTGTGTCTGGGAGCGCGGCAGAGCGGCGCGTTTGCGGCCGGAGCAGCGGCGGTGGTCGCGGCTGCTTTTCTGGTATTTGTCTATTATTATCGGATGAGTAAAAAGAAGTTCGGCGGCACAACAGGAGATCTGGCGGGATATTTCCTGCAGATGTGTGAGCTGGCGATGCTGGCGGTGATCGTGCCGGTCGGGAAACTTATATAGACAATAGGAAAAATATCGCGGATGGATCAGGAATGACCTGTCAAATGAGGAAATCCATGAAAATTGTATTTATCCGGCACTTCAAGACGCCGGGCAATGAGAAAAGACAGTATATCGGAAGGACAGACGAAGCTCTGTCTGAAAGAGCTGAGGAAGAGTTCCGCCGGCGTCGGGAAAAAAGTATCGGCGGTCTGTATCCGCCCGTACAGTATATTATCTCCAGTCCGCTGAGACGGTGCATCCGTACTGCAGAACTTATTTATCCGGGACAGGAGATCAGGACTGAGCCGATGCTCCGGGAGTGCGACTTCGGCGAATACGAGCAGAAGACTTACGAAGATCTGAAAAACGAGCCGGAGTATATCCGGTGGCTGGAGTCTGGCGGGATGACCGCATTTCCGGGCGGGGAAGAGCAGACATCATTTCGCAGGAGATGTGTGGACGGAGTAAAGAAATGGATCATCAGGATTCTTGACGAAGGTGCAGACAGCGCGGCTTTTATCGTGCATGGCGGAACGATCATGGCGGTGCTTTCGGAGCTGGCTGAGGATGCGTATGAATTCTATCACTGGCAGGTGGAAAACGGCGGCGGATATGTGGCTGAGGTGATGCCGGAAGACTGGAAAAACGGCAGGAAAATGCTGAGAAAAGGAAAGAGATTATCCTGATCTGGATAGAGAAGTTTATTTTTGTTTGTTGTATACAACCGATCTTACCTGAGATATAATGAATCCATAGAATTGACGTGATATCATGACAGAAGAAAAGATCAGGGAAGTTGTAAACAGGTTTGCAGAAGAAGCAAAAAGAATCTATGGATCTAAATTACGGGAAATCATTCTATATGGTTCCTGCGCGCGTGGTGACTTTGAAAATGACAGTGACATAGATATTTTGATTTTACTGAATACACCATTGGAAAGTATCAGCCTGGAGAGAAAACGTATTTTGGATATATCAGACCAGCTTGATCTGGATTACGATGTTGTGTTAGCGCCGGTAGTTCAGAATTATACTGTGTATCAGAAATATATTCCTGTGTCTGTATTCTATCAGAATGTAGAGAGAGAAGGTGTAAAGATTGCCTGAATATGATTCCTTACAAAACGACTATGCAAAATACAGGATAGAGCGGGCAAGGGAAGATCTGGATGCAGCGCATCTTCTGTTTGATGCAGGCAAACAGAATTGCTAATAATCGTGCCTATTATGCTATTTTCCATGCTATGAGAGCAGTTCTTGTTTTTGATAATTTTGATTCAAGTAAGCATAGCGGAGTAATTGCTGAATTTAGAAGGAGATATATTAAAGAAGGGATATTTCCGGCAGAAATATCCAAGATGATTGGGGCAGCATTTACAATCCGCAATGCATCAGACTATGATGATATGTTTATTGCCAGTAAAGATGATACGGAAGAGCATAGAAGAAAATATACTTTTATGCTCTCCTTTATATTATAATGAACTCAGAAACAGCCGGGAGGAGGTTGAAAAATGAGCAAAGGAAGAATAAAAACGTACTAACAGGTAAAAGGACGGTGGTATTATATAAAACAGGAAGAGGGAAAATGAGAAGAAATAAAAAAATTATATTTGTTATCCTTATTACAACGTTGACAGTTATTATATCAACGGCATGTGCAGTAGAACAGAGTGATTTCAGGGGAGATAAGTCATCAGATGATGGGAAACAGGCGGACAGAGGAAGGTTTCTGACAGCAGTCTATTTACAAAATAACGATGGAAACAGTCTCTTTGTAAATCTGGAAGGGGAGTATCCGTTTACGGGGACAATACCGGAAGGAGAACTTTATGATGAAGATGGAGAAAAGATTAAAGAACAGGATCTGAAGAACGGAGACGTGGTAAATATCTATGGAAACGGGATCATGGCACAGTCCTATCCTGCCCAGTATCCAGGAATTACTAAAATAGAAAGAACAGAGCGGGCAAACCAGAAGTATATACAGGAATACGGACATTATCTGGATGAGATTTTTACAGAAAAAGATCCCGCCCAGCTCCCTTACCTGAATGTATGCTATACGGATAAACTGGCATCTGTGGCTGTAATGATCCCGGAGTCCTTAAGTTGTACGTGGACTTATAAGAAAAATGGAGAAACCACTACGATTACTACAGATGCACCCCATATTCTGCAGACTGAGCCGACGGAGGTGACAAAACTGTCAGAACCGATGGCGATGGAACTGGAGTTTGATGAAAAACCTGAAAGTGTTCAGATACTTTCATGGGATGATTCTTTGCTGGGACAGTATCAGGACAGCGCGGCTGGGATACCGGAAGGCACTCCTGTAGAAGTTCAGGAAAATGAAAAAGGCAATACAGAATTTACCGTGCAACCGGGATGTGTGTATCTTGTGCAGGGGCAGTGGGAGAAGGGGACCGTGGATTACGGCTTCCGAGTGTCAGCTGAGTGACCATCTGTTATCTGTTGCAGATTGGAGAAAAAATACAGAAAAATAACCCAATATAAAATCAAGGAGAAAGCATATGGGAGCGATCATTATATACGGAAGCTGTTATGGAACAGCAAAAATATATGCTGAAGCACTGGCAGAACAGATGAAATGCAAAGTGTTATCGCATGATAAAGTAAAGGCGCCGGATGAATATGAAACGATCGTCTATGTAGGCGGCCTTTATGCCGGTGGCGTCATGGGCATGGCAAAGACGGCAAAGAAGATTCTGGCAGATAAGTGTAAAAGATTTGTTGTGCTCACAGTGGGGCTTGCAGATCCGGACGATGAAAAGAACGTACAGAATATCAGGAAAGCAGCGCTCAGACAGATACCGGAAGCCCTTGCCGGCAAAACGGAATTTTATCATCTGAGAGGCGGGATCGATTATGGAAAGCTAGGGTACAAACACAGGATAATGATGAAAATGCTCTATGAGCAGGCGAAAAAACAGCCGGCAGAAGAGCAGGACGCAGATACGAAAGCTTTGATCGCAACATACGGGCAGAAGGTCAGCTTTATAGATACGGATAGACTGAAAATGGTAGTGAAGGAACTGGAAGAGTAAGAATCGGCGTTATTTGTAATGTAAAAGGGAAGAGAAATGAAATTAAAAAATATATTGATCGTTGTTGATGATATTGAAAGATCAAAGCAGTTTTACCACGATCTGTTCGGCCTTGACATGGTGCTTGATAATGACGGAAATATGATTCTGACCGAAGGGCTTGTGCTTCAGGACAAAAAAATCTGGAAAACATTTCTGGAAAAGGATATTATACCGGAAAGCAATGCCTGTGAACTGTATTTTGAGGAGCGGGATCTGGAAGCGTTTGCTCAGAAACTTGAAAAATTGTATCCATCAATTAAGTATGTCAACCGGCTTATGACTCACAACTGGGGGCAGAAAGTCATCCGATTTTATGATCCGGACGGCAATCTGATCGAAGTGGGAACCCCTATGGAGAGATCAGAAGAACGTTAAGAAATGGAGAGAGTACAGATGGAGTTACAGAGAATTAAAAGAGATTTTTCAGTCTGCAAAGTGACAGATTATTCAAAAGTAAATCTGGAATCTGAATATTGTTTTATCGCGAAAACGGATGAGGAGAACTCTCTGGTATGTCTGACAGAGGTTGTGCCCGATAATACGACAGAGCGTGAGGACGGCTGGCGGGCATTCCGGATCAGAGGAGTCCTTGACTTTTCCCTGATAGGGATTCTGGCAAAAATAGCAACACTTTTAGCGAAAGAGAAGATCGGTATATTTGTTGTATCTACATATAACACAGATTACGTTCTGGTGAAGAAAGAAAATGAAATGAGGGCAATAAGCTGCCTGATCAGAGAAGGCTATAACGTAGAAGGCGAGGAAACAAATAGCCGGAAGGAGGATGGGAAGCAGCTGCTCTCCAATCTGGATAATCTTCATACAACCCCGATGGGGGAAGAGCGGATAAAGAAGAATCTGCGATTGGAAGCAGAGGATATTGTGGGATATTGCAGAAATAAGATACTGGCTCCGGATTGTAAAATTTATAAAGATGGGAAGAACTGGTACTGTCAGACAGATAATATTAAGATTACGGTTAATGCTTCAAGTTATACAATCATTACAGCGCATCTTGTAAAAAATTGCTGCTGAAACTGTCAAGGAGTAATATGTGCACGATTCAAAAGTACAAAAGACAATATCATGATAAGTTGCTTCAATTTCTAGAAATATGTCTGCCGCAATCAGGCAGATGTTTCGAACTGAATGGCCGCCATAAGATGTACAACGATGTATCAGAATATTTCGAGCATTTCTGGTGCCTTTTTGAAGGTGAAGCCATGATCGGGACGGCGGCATTGAAAAAGCTGGACAGCGATAAGTGTGAACTGAAATCCCTGTATCTTCTGGAGCAGTATCATAAAAAAGGACTGGGACGTCTGCTGCTGAATACAGCGATTCAAGAGGCAAAACGGAATGGATACGGGGAAATGTACCTTGATACATTGTCATCGAGCAAGCGTGCGGTCCGTTTATATGAAAGGGCAAGATTTGAGCGGACAGAAAGATATAATGACAATTATACAGCCGATATATTTATGGTCTTAAGGCTCGATGAGGCTGGCAGCTCTTTAGGTTGAAGACGTGATTTTATCAAAGGAGGGGGAGTCAAATGACTAAGAAACTTTCGAGAATAATAGCCGTTTTGATGCTTGTATTGGCTATTGTATTTGTTGTATATGCCTTGAACCATCCGGAGGCGGGATTCCCATGGAATAATCCAATTACATATGCATTGTATATTGCCTGGCTTGTGATAATGATTTTTCTGTTTATAGCCCCTTTTAAAAGAGATTAATGATACAAGCATGAGTGCCGGCGTATGAATTTACCAGAGTGGAAAGAATTTAGAAGAAAAATGGAGTATAGATATGGAAATCAGAACGTACAGACAGGAAGATATAAAAGACATAGCCGAGCTTTTCTATAATACGGTACACACTGTCAATGCGGCAGACTATACGGAACAGCAGTTGGATGCGTGGGCTGACGGAAATATAGATCTGTCGGCGTGGAACCGATCCTTTCAGGAGCATATGACACTGGTTGCGGTGATGCCGTCAGACAAGGAAAATGGAACGGAACAGATCGTGGGCTTTGCGGACATGGACAGTACAGGATATCTCGACCGGTTGTATGTGCACAAAGATTTTCAGAGACATGGGATCGCGACAGCGTTATGCGACAGACTGGAACATGCGGTGGATGCGGAAAAGTTTACAACCCACGCATCTATTACGGCAAAGCCGTTTTTTGAGAAAAGAGGCTATCAGGTTATGCGGGAACAGCAGGTAGAGCGAAAAGGGATATTGCTGACAAACTATGTGATGCAAAAGGGGTAAAGTTCAGCCCGCGCTATTCGTAATACCGCACTCCGTGCGTATTGAGGACTGTTATAAAAAATTTTCAGTAGTCTTGTATTCTTCCATCCTATAGACTATACTACGTTTATGGACTTGCTGAGGAGGATTACCCGGGATGCACGTGACAGAAAAACTGATAAAACCGCTGACAGAGGCGAAATATTTAAATGCGGATAATGCCGACCGGTATCGGAGCATTATGCGTATTTTTTATGAAAATTATGAGAAACTGCGCTACTGGATGTATGAGGAAGAAATTTATGCGGAAATGACTGCGGATCCGTATTTCACCGATTACCGGATAGAACAGTGCCGACAGGATCTGACGATGCTGACAGATTGGAAGAATTTAAATACGATCCAGGACACTCGAAATGTAGCTTCGATCGAGGAGTTCAAAAACAAAAAACTCCGTTATCAGATGTCAGAATACAGCGTGGAGATCGAGCGTCTCGTTATCCGTCTGGAAAATCTGTTTGTAGAAGGGGCGTCCCTTGAGCCAACACTGTTGGAACGGATCCGGCTGAGTGTGGAGCGGTTTCCGAAGATGGGCGATGGAGATCCGGATGAGGTGTATGCATGGTGGAATGACCTGAATAATGACTTTATCCGGCTGAACCAGAATTATCAGGACTATATCCGAGATCTGAACAGCGTAAAAGCGGAAAAAATGATGCGTACAAAAGAATTCCTTGTGTTTAAGGACAAGCTGGTGGAATATCTGCGGAACTTTATCAAGGGCCTGCAGAAAAATGTGGGAGTGATCGAGGAGACACTCAGACTGTTGGAACCGGAACAGCTGAAAAACGTGTTCGATAAGATAAATGATTATGAGATGTCGATTCCTCGGATGGATGTGGAAGTGTCCAGGGAAATGATCGAGGAAAAGACAAAAGGGCGGTTTGAGAGTATCCGAAACTGGTTTGTGTCAAAAGACGGGCAGGAGAATGAGGCGGGGAGGCTTTTTGACGCGACCAATGAGATTATACGGCGTATTACCCGTTATGCCACCCAGCTCAGCGAAAAGAATGCACTGGGAGCGAACCGCAGGGAAGAGTACCGAAAGGTGGCGGATGTTTTCATGCGGTGCAAAGATATGGAAGAGGCCCACAGGCTGTCTGCCATGGTGTTCGGACTGGAGCGGCCGCTCCATCTGAGGTTAGAGGCAGAGAGAGAGACAGACAGTATGAACCAGAGCGTCTATGAAGAACCGGCGGCGGAGCTTGTGCTTAAGCCGCGAGTCAGGACTTATCGAGAAAAATCCTCCCGTACATCTATCCGTGACACTGCGCGGGAAAAAGAACAGGCGAGAAAGCAGGCGATAGAACAGATGAAACAAGACTGGAAGAGGATCGGGGAACTGGAGAAGGACCGCAGGATCGACTTCGACTCTCTTCCGGTGATCGAACCGAGAGTCAGAGAGATTCTCCTGAAATGGCTGTCTGACGCCCTGGAGAATGCAGATTACGCGGCGAGAACAGAAGAGGGCAGAGATTTTGTGCTGGATATGACTCATGCAGACGAGCGGTGTGTGGTCCGCTGCGAAGATGGAAACTTTACAATGCCGAAACTGTGTATCGTGTTCCGGGAAAGGATGGCAGAGACAGAATGAAAGAACTGGAGACACTGCTTGAAAAGCGGTGGATATTAAAGTCCGAGGACAGAGAATTATATTACAAGATCAGGGATTCCATCGGGGAAATCCGTAAATTTGCCACAGAGAAGATGGGCTGTCAGGTGATCGAGAACGCGCTGCTTGTAAAAATGGAGAAGATTCCGGCTATGCCGGAAACATGCATGGGGATCCAGTCATTTACTTCTAAAGAAGAGTATGCTTTTCTGTGTATCTTCCTGATGTTTCTGGAAGACCGTGACCCGCAGGAACAGTTCATTTTGTCCCAGCTTACAGAATATATTGCTTCAAATATGCCGGGAGAGGGCGTGGACTGGACACTGTATACAAACAGAAGACGGTTGGTCAGGGTATTGAGATACGCGGTGGATCAGGGGATCATCCGGGTAACGGACGGATCTGATGACGCATTTATGGAAAATGAGACCGGGGAGGTATTGTATGAAAATACAGGCGCATCCAGATATTTTATGCGTAATTTCAGCCGGGATATCATGGCTTATACGCGTCCGGAAGAGTTCGAGGAAAGCGACTGGTTTGCGATGGATGAAGAACGCGGCATCGCCAGGAGGCATCGCGTATATAAAAGGCTCCTCTTTTCTGTGGGGATGTACCGGAGGGAAGGCGCTGACGAAGATTTTGAGTATCTGAAATACTATGGGCGCAGGCTTTCGGATGATCTGGAACAGACTTTCGACTGCCAGCTCCATATCCACCGGGGGAGCGCTTTCCTGATGCAGGGCGGAGACTGCCGGATCGGAGAGACTTTCCCGGGAAATACAGGGCTGTCGGACATACTGCTGCTGTGCTGCACAGAGATCAGGAAGAAAGTGGAAAAAGGCGAATGGGAGCTCCAGAAAGACGATACGATTTCGGTCCAGATCGTCGAATTCGAGCAGATGCTGCGACAGGTAAAAGGGACATATGGATTCGGATTCATCAAGGGATACCGGGAGATGCCGGAGGGAGAATTTATCCGGGAGACGGAAGAAGAGATGGAGCGGTGGACGCTGATCAGGCGAAATGAGCGGGAGCATACAGTTGTCATCTGCCCGGCGGCAGGGAAGATGTCCGGCTGTTATCCCCGGGATTTTATGAACAAGATACAGCAGAGTGAACAGGAAAAAGGAGAAGCAAGGCGATGAACAGCAGATGGCAGGCAAGCAGGATCGGACTGATCAATTTCTGGTATTATGACGAACAGGAATTTCCGTTTGTAAAAGGGCGTATGCTCTTAAGAGGCTCCAATGGATCGGGGAAATCTGTCACTATGCAGAGCGTCATCCCTCTTTTGCTGGACGGGAATATGAGCCCGGAGCGTCTGGATCCGTTTGGCTCCAGAGACCGCAAGATGAGCAGCTATCTTCTGGAGGAAGACGACGACAGAGAGGAGAGGACCGGATACCTTTATCTGGAATTTAAACGACAGGAAAGCGGCACATGGCTGACGGTCGGGATGGGAATCCGAGCTCGAAAGGGAAAACCACTGGATAAATGGTATTTCAGTCTGACAGACGGCAGAAGAGTCGGAAAGGATTTCTTCCTGTACAAAGAAATGGGAGAGAAAGTAACGCTCTCGAAAAAGGAACTGGAGAACAGGATTGCCGGAGGAGGGCAGATTTTTGAGCGGCAGGCCGATTATATGGAATATGTCAACCGGCAGATCTTTGGCTTCGAGACAGTGGAAGAATATAAAGAGATGATCGATCTTCTGATCCAGCTTCGCACGCCCAAGTTGTCGAAAGACTTCAAGCCGTCGGTCGTCAACGATATTTTAAGCGATTCTCTCCAGCCGTTGTCCGATGACGATCTGCGGCCTATGTCCGAAGCAATTGAAAATATGGATACCATGAACATGAACCTGAAAGCAAGAGAAGCCGGATACCAGGCTGCAGAGAAGATCCAGCGTGTGCTGGACCGCTATAACCGTCTCACGCTTTTTGAGAAAGCGGATCGCTGCTGCGAGAACCGTAAGAGGCTTCTGGATCTGGAGAAAGAAGAGCGGGGACGGACCGAAGAAAATGAACGCTGTGAAAAGCGTGTACGACAACTGGAGGGGGAAATCGCGGACCTGGATGCGCGCAGAGACACCATGGAGAAAGAGCGGGATTCCTTAAGCAGAAGCGACGCGGTCGGCCTGAAAAGCCGTGAGATGGATCTGGCTTCCCGGATCCGGGCAAGAGAGACGCTCCTGTCCGAGAAAAAGCGTCAGCTTGACGCAAAGCAGGAACAGTATGTGGAACTGGAGGACAGACGGAAACGGGAGAAAGACCGGGTATATGAAAAAGAATGTGAACTGGACGGTATCCTGGAGGAAATGCGGGCGGAAGCAGAAGAGATGTCTTTCGATGAGCACGCGTTTTTCCGGGAGGAGCTGAAAGAAAATTTCCACGGACCGTTTTCCTGGGATACCCATGAGGCTCAGTTTACAAAAGTAAAATCTGAGATCAGCCGGGGAACAGAGATTTTACGGGATGCGGAGATCCGCCGCAAAGAAGCGGACGAACTGATTAAAAACAGAGAACGCCAGCAGAGAGAGACGGACATGGCCATGCGTAAAGAGAGCGAGTTGGAGGCCATGCTGGTCCAGGTGGAAAATGAGTGGAAAGAGGCGCTCTACAGCTGGAACGAACAGAATGAGGAATTAAAGTTTTCTAAGGAGCAGATGCGGGAGATGGCCCGGTTTGCAGATGAATATGGGGAAGACTCGGATTTTGCCGGAGTGAGACAGACGGCCGCGGATCTGTGGATCGATAGAAAAGGCGGTATCAACGGGGAACTTGGCAGAAAACAGGAGGAAAAAATAAGTCTGGAAGAAGCGCACCGTGAGATCGAAGAAGAGCTTGCACAGTGGGAGAGCAGCCGCGAGCCGGAGCCGCCCCGCAGTGAAGCTGTGAGAAAGAACAGAGAGAGACTGCGGGGAAAAGGGATTCCTTATCAGGAGTTTTACAAGGTGGTGGAGTTCGGCAAGGAGCTTGTGCAGGATCCCGAAGCGTGCGGGCGCCTGGAGGAAGCGCTTCTTGAGATGGGGATCCTGGACGCTCTTGTAATTGAAGAACAGTACCGGGAACAGGTGCTCTCGGCAGATCCGGGATGCGCGGACCGGTATCTGTTTGTACAGCCTCATCATGTCGAAAAAAGTCTTCTGGATGTGCTGGATCTGAATGATTCTGTGAATGACATCTTTTTTAATCAGAGGATCACGGGGATTCTGGGAAATATATTTCTGGCCGGGAAATCTGATGCGGGAGAAAAGTCCGGTACGAAATTGGAAGGAACAGGCGGGGACTTTCCGGATGAGACCGGACCGTCTGTGACAGCAGTGTTTCCGGACGGCTCCTACCAGATCGGCGTGATCAGAGGAACCGTGACAGGAGAGTATGAGGCCGGATTTATCGGTGTTCAGGCAAGAGAGCGTTCCCGTCAGGCGAAGATCGCAGTGTGCCGGGATATGCTTGCGGAGAATGAGCAGCAGCAGAAAATGCTGGAAAGAGAAATAGAAGTTCTTAAACACCGCCTTGTGCGGCTTCAGCAGGAATATGAGAAGCTTCCCGGCGATACGGACATCAGGGAGGCCTTCCGTATGCTTTCTGACGCCAGACGGATCGTGGAGCAGATGCGGCAGGAGGGAGCAAGGCTGGAGGAGGAATTACTGAAAGTCAGCGCCGTATTAAAAGAGCTGAAACGTCAGGCGGCGGAGATCGCGCAGAAGCTCTATCTGAACTGCAGCTATGAGACATTTCGGAGGGCGGACGAGGCGGCGGCAGACTACCGGCAGCATTTCTATCAGCTAAGATCCGGACACGAGCTGTTTCTCCAGGTCCATGCTCAAATGGAAGAACTGAAAGAACGGCAGGAACTTCTGGACCGGGAGATGGATCAGATCCGCTACGAGGCGGGAAATGCGGCCCGGGAGCTCAATAAGGAACGGGAAGAATACAGTTCGGTCATTCAACAACTTGAGCTTACGGATTACGAGCAGATCCGCAAGCAGCTCGATGAGTGCATGGAATGGCTGAAAAACTATCCCGGGCGTCTGCAGGAGTGCGTGGCGGAAAAGACACAGAACGAGGAGCGTATCCGCACTCTGCAGGAGAAGGCAGCGCAGAACGAAGAGCGTATCAGCGAGCTTCGGAGTAAAGCGGAATATCTCGGGAAATGCTTTGCGGCAGAAATGGAGCTGGACTATGTACACTTCACCGAAAGCCCAGTAAAGAACGCAGCTGATCGGGATAATACTGCTCTGGAAGAATCAGCCGGTAAAGTGAGAGACTTCCTTGCACCGGAGTGCAGGGATATGGAGAAAGAACAGATCATCCGAAGTCTGAATCAGGTCTACTTTGAGAACCGGGGATTTCTGACTGATTATCAGATCATGCAGACAGAACTTTTTGAAGAGCTGGACCGCCAGGCACAGCGCGGCGATCCGCCGGCGAAACGTCTGGATATCGCGGCGCGCTATCAGGGAGTCCGTATTCCGTTTGGCAGCCTGCTCACCCATCTGGAGGAAGAAATAGCGGAGCTAAAGGATCTGATCAAGGACGGAGACAGGGAGCTTTTTGAAGATATTCTTGCAAATACAGTGAGCCGGAAAATCCGGGGCAAGATCAACAGTTCCAATGCGTGGGTGGAAAAGATGAATTCACTGATGGGCGCCATGAATACATCCAGCGGGCTGAAACTGAAACTGCGGTGGCGCAGCCGGACGGCAGAGACAGAAGATCAGCTTGATACAAAGGAACTGGTGGAACTTCTGAAGAAAGACTACCGCCTGATGCGGGAAGAGGAGGCTGCAAAGCTCTCGGCTCATTTTCGTTCCAAGGTAGAAGAGGCAAGACGGCACGCAAAAGACAGCGGCGGTATGATCTCTTTCTATCAGGTGATGAAAGAAACACTGGACTACCGGAAATGGTTTGAATTCCAGCTCTTTTTCCAGAAAGGCGGCGAACGGGTAAAAGAACTGACGAACAGCGTGTTCGGAACATTCAGCGGCGGCGAGAAAGCGATGGCAATGTATGTGCCGCTTTTTTCGGCGGTAGTCGCCAAGTATCAGGGCGGGCGCGCGGACGCGCCGCGCCTGATCTCCCTGGACGAGGCGTTCGCGGGCGTGGATAACCGTAACATCCGTGATATGTTCCGCCTGATGACAGAATTTCAGTTTGACTTTATCATTAATTCACAGGTGCTCTGGGGCGACTGCGATACGCTGGACGCTCTGGCGATCTATCAGCTCCTGCGCCCGGAAAACGCGAAATTTGTGACTGTGATGCCATACCTGTGGAATGGTCATGCCAGAGTAATGCTTGAGGATGAAAGCGAGATGGAACAGCAGGCGGCGCAGACCGGATCTTCAGGAATGTCGGAATAGGAGAGGAAGATGGATAAGATACGTGCAGATGCGGCGGAAAAGGATCCTGCAGTTACCAGTAAGAAACTCCTCGGCGAGTGTCTGAAATACTTCCGGGAGCGGCCGGTCCTTGGAAAACTTTTAAGAGGATTCCGGGAGAAATATCTCTCTTACGGCAGATTCTCGGGGACGGTGACAATTAAGAACTTAAGCGAACCGGAACGGGAGGAGCTGGAAGGGTTTCTTCTGAGGAATTATCACGGGAAAAAGTCGGCGTCTGTGTCAGCAGAGCGATTCGAGAGGGCGTTGTCCGAAAGCAGGTTCGCCGGGATCAGCGGCAAAGAGGCGCTGGAACTTTACTTTCAGGAGCCGCTGGAGGGAAAGAAAGAGCAAAAGCAAAGAGAAGAAGAACAGTGGACTGTGCTGCTCGGAAAAGCCAGAGAAGAAGCAGTAGGACTGTCGTTACAGTGGATAGAGGAGCTGAAAAGCCGGGAAGCAGGAGGGGAAAATCTGCCAGGCAGTATGTTCCCTGCATATCTGAAAAAGAGATATAGGGAGAGCGGAAAAGAAATAAAAGAGGCGGAGAAACTGCTTAAGCTGGGCGTGCGGATACTGGACAGTCTGCCATCTGAGCAAAGAGCCAAAGAGCCGGTCTATCTTGCCGTCTTTGCGGCGGAGATCACAGGGAACCCCCATGCTTTTGATGACGGGACGAAAGACGGTAAATACCTGGAACTGCTGATAAAATGGTATGTAAAGCGGCGCAGAAAAGAAGACGTATTCTCTGAGGAAAGGAACATAGGATTTCCATCGCTTAAGAAACAGCGGCTCTTTCTGCAGGCAGGCATCCTTCGGGATGATGTGTCAAACTATGCGCTGGCGGCTGGGATCCGTGCCGTGGGAAGAGACGGGCGGCTTCATGAAGGGATGGAGGGATTTTTCAGAGAAAAGCAGCCGGTTCAGATTTCTCTTTCGGTGATCGCCGGGTGGCAGTCTGCGTTTTGTCCGGGTAGACGGCTCTATATAGTGGAAAATCCGTCCGTCTATGCAATACTTTGTGATAAATGGAGCCAGGACTGCGCTCTGATGTGCATGAACGGGCAGCCCCGGCTCAGTTCGCTTCTGATCCTGGAACTTCTGGCAAAGTCAGGCACAGAAGTCTGGTACGCCGGAGACATCGATCCGGAAGGCATCTTGATCGCGCAGAGACTGAAACGGTATTATCCGGGCAAATTTCATTACTGGCATATGTCCGCAGAGGATTATCAAAAGTGCATGTCAGGCGAAGAAGTGTCAAAGCGGCGGATAAAAATGCTGGAGAATATTACAGACGATAAACTGAAAGAAACGGCGGAGACAGTAAAAACGAATCGGAAAGCCGGATACCAGGAAAATATGGTAGGGGTATATCTGAAAGAATTTGAGGAGAGAGGAGAAAATTAATTGAAGACGATATTTCAAAGGGCAGATATATCTGCCACAGCACTGATCGATCCGACGGATACGACAGAGAGGATAAAAGATTTTCCGAAGATCTGTGTGTCCACATTTTCAGATAATATCATACGGAAATTCGCCTCTATGGAACAGGCAGAGCAGATTGCGGAGTTATATACTGCAAACGGAGCGATGCCGGTCTATAAGATCCGCTATAAAGATACAGATATCGCGTTTTATCAGTCGAGAGTAGGCGCACCCGCCTGTGTCGTCGGCTTTGAGGAAGTTGTGGCAATGGGTGCGGAGCGGTTTGTCTTGTTCGGCTCCTGCGGTGTATTGGATGATGAGAAAGTGAAAGGAAAGATCATCATTCCTGTCTCAGCGGTGCGCGATGAGGGGACGAGCTATCATTACGCTGCTCCATCAACAGAGATAGAGGCGGATGAGAGATGTGTAAATGTACTGGAACGCGTCCTGCAGGATCTGGGATGCCCTTATGTAAAAGGAAAGACATGGACGACAGACGGCATTTACAGGGAAACTCTTTCGACGATAGGAGAGAGGAAAGAAGAGGGATGCCTTGCGGTCGAGATGGAGTGTGCATCCATGCTGGCAGCTTCGCAGTACCGGAAGATTCCTTTTATCCAGTTTCTGTACGGAGCAGATAATCTTGGCGACGATACATGGGAGATCAGAGATCTGATGCAGTACGGCCTGGAAAGTGCAGAGAAATACATGGCGCTGGCATTTGAGTGCGGACTGGCGCTGCTGTGACTTCAGAGGTGCGGACAGAAAGGACGATGCTATGGGAGGGGAATTCGCATTTGTATTAGGAATGATTTTTGTGTTTTATCTGCTTTATATCAACGGCCTGCTTATATTCAGCGCGAAAACTACAGTGATATTTGCCGGTTATGTAAGAAGAAACGGAAATGTGCAGCTTGCAGAGGACGGGTGAAGCGTGTAGTAAGATTTTGTGGTCCGGGTATTTACCGTTTTACATATCGCTCGGAAATATCAGGCGGAACAGTTACGGTAAAGGTTCTGGATGCAAAAAAACGGGAAAATGCAGTGTTATGTGGAGGTGATGGATATGATTTTCAAGAAAGAAGTTTATTTGACAAGAGATATGAATGAATATAACCGGGCGAAAGATGTTCTGGTGAATAAGGGAATTGAGTATACCTCCAAGTCGAATCCGATGACAAATCCGGGAAGATCTCACGGGACGCCGTTCATTGATGCTTCAGCAGCATACGAGTATCATCTGTTTGTGGCTTCAAAGGATAAGGAGAGAGCAGAGCAGGCGTTGAAAATGGCAGGGGTGAAATAGAGAAAATGGATTTAATATATAAAAAGTCAGACCCCAGTGATATAGATATACTGACAGAAACAAGAATAGAAGTTTTAAGAGCTGCGAACCGATTATCAGCTGATGTGGATATGAGTGAAGTGAGACGTGAGTCGTATGCATATTATGAAAGGGCTCTTGCCAACAATACACATACAGCATATCTGGTATACGATGGAAATGCTGTCGTTGGTGCAGGCGGAGTGAGTTTCTTTCAGGTCATGCCTACATATCATAATCCAAGCGGAAATAAAGCATATATTATGAATATGTATACGCACCCTGATTACAGGAGAAAAGGGATAGCTTTCAAGGTATTAGATATGCTTGTAAAGGAATGCTATGCGAGGAATATTACAGCAATTTCGCTTGAGGCAACAGACATGGGGCGGCCGCTATATGAAAAATATGGATTTATAAAAATGGAGCATGAAATGGAGCTTCCGAAAATACAGAATGGGGAGAGGAAGTAGAGGATGGACAGTAAAATTATGTCGTCTTATGATTTCAGGCAGGAAATAGGAAAGAAATATTTAGTAAACGGAAAAGAATACCGGATATTGAAACTGCTGGGAAAAGGAAAGGGCGGATATTCCTATCTGGCAGAATCCGATCAGGTAAAAGAGATATGCCGACTGCTGTATGCGGCAGATACAAATATTGATTATTTCCCCACAAATTTTATCATGCAGGACGGTGTTCTCTATTATGTTGATTATGGGTGTAACCAGTATATGGAAGAATGGAATTTTGAGAACTGGGGTGTGAAATACTGGTCAAAAACACCGGAATTTCTCAAGTATGTAAAAGAACATTCATAAAGGGAAAGAATAAAACATGAGAAAGATTATTTTATACATTGCTGTAAGTCTTGACGGCTATATTGCTGATAAAAGCGGAAGCGTGGACTGGCTGGCAGGGCAGGACGAAGAGGCGGAGAATGAGGATACCTATTCAGAGTTCATAAAAGATATCGACACTGTTGTGATGGGATGGAATACCTATGCTCAGATCAGGAGGGAACTTTCACCGGAAAAATGGCCCTATGAAAATCTGATAAGCTACGTCATCACCCATAGATGTGAGGCCTCAACAGAGAAGATCAGATTTGTCAGGGAAGAACCATGCGAGCTGACCACGCGCCTGAAAGAAACACCGGGTAAAAATATCTGGATCTGCGGGGGAGCCGGCGTCATTCAGCCGCTGCTCCAGAGGAATCTGATTGATGAATATCATATTTCAGTCATACCAGCAATCCTGGGAGACGGCATCCCCCTGTTTGGAAAAAGCGGGAGGAAAATACAGCTCCGGCTGAAATATACGGAGACTTATAATGGGATAACAGAACTGGTTTATACCAGAAGATAGCTTCTTGTAAGAAGCTGCTGTAATACGGGCGGTAAAGTCCGGGAGGGCAGTGTATCATCTATCTGCCGCCCGGGATTTTCCGCTGAAGTGTTTTACATCAATGCGGTATACGCCAGTGCGCGCCAGCATATCAGGCAGAAATTCGATTGCCGCGCCGCTGGCTGCATGTTCCATGATCTTCGTGAGGGCATGGATCTTCTCCTGTTCATCTGTCAGCTCCCGCACTGTACCGGTTCCCATGATGCTCCGGTATGCACAGGAATAACTGCATGTGTAGTCTCCGGTAATGATCCCGTCCATGCAGTCCATCTCGATTGCAACCACAGGGTTTTGGGCGAATGCTTCTGCCTTTCTGCCTTCTTTGGCTCCGTGAATGTAGAGCGTGAGTTTCAGGCCGTTTTCGGAGTCGGCAAGATCGTATCCGTAATTGACTGGAACGATGAACATTCCTTCCTCATCCGTCAGGCCGAGCCTTACAACAGTGCATTGTTCAATCAGGGATTTCAGGGTACCTTTATCATGTATTTCTCTTTTGCGTAAACGCATTTTTTTCATTGTAAACTCCTATATATAAAATCTGACAATGTTACTGCCTAAACATCGTGATGATCATAAGAATGAAAATTATCACGAAGATGATCTGCCCAAAACGTCCGCTTCCCAGATGGGTCTCTTCAAACTCGCGGGGATAGCTGAATATATCCGGATCACTCCGGTGTTCTTTCCAGCGGAAATCTTCCAGATAATGCTTCCAGCCGCTCTGATCTGTATAGACCTTCACTTCGGGGGAGCTGAGATACCGGTGGATCGGGCAGCGGTATCCCTGACTCTGGATCGTTGTGGCTACCCCCGTAACGGGATCGGTCATCTCTACATTAAGATAATAGTACCTGCGGTATCTGAGACGCCTGTGTTCTCCGGAAGTATAATAGGGAACATCCTGACGGGTGACTCCGGTTATTTTTCCGTAGGATACTTTGCCGAGTGCGACGGCTTCCGCCCGCTGCCTGCGGTAGAAGAAGGCGCGGCGGATATTTGTAATGACCTGATACAGCGGCAGTATGCCTGCCACGAGAAAGATCAGCAGGGGCGTCTGAAATCCGCCTCTGAAGATAATGCCGAATATGGAACTGTACCACAGCAGACTGAACAGTATCACGGGAATGATACTCCCGATCTCCTCCTTTGCCGGACGGATCGTGCGTTTCATTTGTTCCCTCCTTGTATATGAAAACTTTTCTGACAATATGTAAACTGTAATTATCTTACTGCGGAGAGAAGAGAAAATCAAGAATTGAGTCCGGTACAGTTGACGAAAATACAGAATCTAAAAATCTGAATGGGCTCTTCTCAAAAGATGAGAAAGCTCAAGTGGAAAAACGGATCAGGGAGATAAAAGATAATCCTCAGAATGAGAAACTTGCAGGAGTAACCCGTTACATCACTTTTATAGAAGAAATATACATGTATATTTTTCTGGCGGGAATTGTATCAGACTAAGCCCGCAAAGAAGAATAATTTTGCATGGAAAGGCGGGACCGGAGATGGTTTCCGCCTTTTTCGACATTCTTTTCATGCAACATGCAGTTTGTCATCGTCTGGGAAAGAATATGGCTTTTCATATATGTTTTTGGTACAATAAAGGCAGTTGGATTGTGCAGAAAGAAGGTGAGCTTTTGGTAGAAGTCCTATTTGGCGAGAGCGAAGCGGGTTCTATGAAAATCGCGAAGAGTACACAAAATCCAGAGGATTCGGATAAGGTTATCTGTCTCGGTTTCATGATGGATATCGGGGATATAAAAGAAAGCGTGGACAGCCGATATCGAAAGGATCTGATCTGCTCCATGTATGTACAGGATCAGTGGGGCGGAGATAAGGAACTGAACGAGGAATGCCAAAAGCTGGGAGATGTTTACAGTAATGAACTGAAGCGTTTACAGGAGCTCCTCGAGAAAGGTGAGTCTGTCAGAATCTGGTACAGTAACGCGCCATATTCCATTTGCGGTTTCTATCATCTGTGTAGTCTTTTGCAGAATTGCGAAAATGAGATCTTCGTTGTAAGGCTGCCAGAATATAAAGTGCGGCAGGATAATGCAATTGTTTCATATAGTCACTGGGGTGAAGTATTCCCGGAAGAATTTGCTCAGTATCTGTCACATGTAAAGAGACTGAGCAAAATGGAGTTGAAAATGCATGCATGGAACTGGGCGGAACTTCAGGAGGATAACAGTTCCCTGCGTGCTGTGGTAAACGGCAGGGTACTCGGTGTTCCTGAAGATTTTTATGATTTCTTGATCTGGAAAAGAATCACAGAGAAACCGGAAAAGGAAGCCCGCCTGCTTGGAGATATTCTCGGGAATAATCCGATCGGTGTGGGAGACTGGTGGTACGCACAGAGGATTGAAAAGCTGATCAGCCAGGGAAAGATCAAAGTAATCGAAGATTCAGAAAAGAAATATGCCAGACAGATATGCCTTGCATGAGAAGCGTACATGGCTTAAGAATGTTATGAAGATTAAGGAGGAGAACATGGATTTTACAAAGTTTAAATGGACAAGAGAACCGGAGAGTTACACAATAACAGACGACACGGTGGAGATCGTCACGAAGCCGCACACAGATTTGTGGCAAAGGACATATTATCATTTTCGGAACGATAATGCACCTGTCTTTCAGATGGAGACAGAGGAAAAGTATTTCAGCTTTATAGTGAAGACAGACTTTGAGGAGAGTCATCATCGGTTTGACCAGTGCGGCATCGTGATGTATCTGGACAGTGAGAACTGGCTGAAAGGTTCTATTGAGTATGAAAATGAAGAGTATCAGCATCTGGGAAGTGTTGTGACGAATGAAGGATACTCAGACTGGGCGACAACGGTCATAGGAGCAGATGTGAAGTCTATGTGGTATCGCTTCAGCCGCAGAGAGGACGATTATTGTATCGAGTGCTCTGAGGACGGAATCCATTTTCAGCAGATGCGTATCTGCCATATGCATAAAGGAAAGGGAAAAATCCGGTTCGGTATCTATGCCTGTTCTCCGGAGGATTCTTCATTTAAGGCGGTGTTCTCCAATATGCGGCTGACAGATTGCCAGTGGAAAGCTCATGACGGACAGCAGCCGGATGAGTAAACGGAAGGATAGAATGAAGAAAAATAATAAAAGAAAACTCGCGTCTAAAATCCTTCTTGTGATCGCGGTGCTTCTCGCTATTTATACAGGAAAAAATATATATGACATCTGGTCTTTCAGTACGGTTGATCAGAAGTGCAGAGCAGATGTGGCAATTGTTCTAGGTGCAGCTGTATGTGCGGATGAACCTTCTCCGGTGTACAGGGAGCGGATCAACCATGGGATTACACTGTATGAGGAAGGCTATGTAGACAGAATTATAGTGACAGGCGGATCGCCTGACGGTTCGGAGATGTCCGAAGCTTCAGTGGCAAAAAAGTATCTTCTGGAGCAGGGGATTCCTGACGAGGCTGTACTTACAGAAGATACTTCTACGATCACACAGGAGAATCTGGAAAACTCCAAGGTGATCATGGATGAAAATGATTATGAGACTGCAATTATTGTCAGCGATCCGCTCCATATGAAACGGGCGATGCTTCTGGCGGAAGACGCGGGGATTACGGCGTACAGTTCGCCGACACCTACTACGAGATATGTCAGCCTGCGGACAAAAATCCCGTTCCTTTTGAGGGAGACATTTTATTATATCGGATATCAGTGGTACCGCTTGGTATTTTAATTACGAAAGGAAGAGAAAAAGATGATCATTGAGGGAAATCAGAAAGAGCTTGACGCTATGAAAGAATTTCATAAGGGAAATCGCAAAGAAGGACTCAGACTGCAGGAGGAGTTTGCGGCAGAATTCCGGGAGGAATATAAGGACAAGGATCACTGCCCCTGTAAAAAGGCCTGCCGTTATCACGGCAACTGCAAGGAATGCGTGGCAATCCACAGGGCACATCAGGAGCACGTGCCAAACTGTATGAGGCCGCTGATCAATAAGAAGATAAAACTCCTTTCCGAACTTACGGAGCATACGATCGCAAATGAGATCGAGCCTCCGAAAGAAGTCCTGAGAAAAGAATTTCAGCAGGATTAAGAGTTCTTTCCGGCAGTATGCAGAAGTGTGAAAGGAAAAGAAGGTGATGAAATGACAGAGACAACCTTGCTTATGGAAGATTTTTACATACTTGACGACGGGCGCGTAAGGCAGTTCCTGATTACAGGTGATGATGAAGCGCTGCTGATTGATACCGGTTTTGAGGATAGTTATGTATACGAGGCAGTCAGGAAGATTACGGATCTGCCGGTCAGAGTTATTCTGACACATGGAGATGTGGATCATACGGGCGGACTGAAAGATTTCGGGAAATGCTGTCTTCATAAAGCGGACTGGCACCTTGTAAAAGGTGACATAGAACTTGAACCGCTTTCAGAAGGAGATGTGTTTGTGTGCGGTGGTTATCGTTTTGAGACCATTGAGATTCCCGGACATACATATGGGAGCGTGGCGTTTATCGATCGGGAGAAAAAACTTCTTCTGCCCGGTGATTCTGTGCAGAAAGCCGGACCGATTTTTATGTTCGGAAGTCACCGGAATCTGGATCTTTACATCGAAAGCCAGAAAAAGATGTGTACCCTGGCGGATCAGGTGGAGACGATTTTACCCTGCCATCATGAATATCCCATCGGTCCGGAGTACATCGGAAGGAATCTGGAAGATGCGCTGGCGTTGAAAAACGGAGAACTGACAGGAGAAAAGCATCCGTATCTGCCCTGCTATTCTTACAAGGGGAAGTGGACGGAGTTCTATTATGAAAACGAGACATAAAGTAAGGAGTGTGACGATGTCATGAAGAAATTGATACTGGTATCCATGCTCTATCAGGTTACAGATCTGGTAAGGACAATTGAACCGGAACTGGAAGGAAAAACAGTGACCTATATTCCCACGGCGGGTATTGTGGAAGAGGTAGAGGGAATGATCGAGGATGAGACGAATATTCTGGAAAGTCTGGGGCTCAAAGTTGACGTGCTGGATGTATCCGCTGCTTCTTATGAGTTGATAGTATGTACTCTTACAAAAAATGACATTATATTTGTCGGCGGCGGAAATACCTTTTACCTTTTACAGGAGCTGAGGCGTTCCGGGGCAGATAAGATAGTAGTACAGGAAGTCAATAAAGGAAAGTTGTATATAGGAGAATCCGCGGGAGCGGTCATAGCCTGCCCGGATATCGGTTACTGCGCCGGTATGGACAGCCCGGAGAAAGCGCCGGAGCTGACAGATTACACCGGATTGGGACTGGTGGACTTTTATATTGTGCCGCATATCGGAAATGCCGAAATGGGAGAAGCGGCGGAGAAAGCAGTTGCAGAATATAATTCCAGGCTGGACTTAGAAGTAATCACGGATAAGCAGGTTATACAGGTTGCGGGGAATCGGAGGACAAAGAAGAAAATCAATGAGCCGATATTTAGCAGACGATCAACAGAAGATCAGAGAGATCAAAGAGAATAAGAAACAGTATTTGGATCTGCTTCTGCTTGCGGATGAGCAGGAGAATATGATCGACCGGTATCTCGAGAGGGGGATCATGTACGTCCTTGACGATAACGGGATTAAAGCGGAATGCGTGGTGACAGACGAGGGAGACGGAATACTGGAGATCAAGAATCTGGCCGTAATGCCCGAATGCCAACGACAGGGATATGGGAAGCAAATGATCCGGTTTCTCGCAGATACTTACCGGGGACGGTATGATATTCTGCAGGTCGGCACGGGAGACAGCCCTGTGACACTGCCTTTTTATGAAAGCTGCGGATTCCGAAGATTCCATGTAGTGAAAGGATTTTTCACAGAGTATTATGACCATCCGATCTATGAAGGGGGACGGCAGCTTGTCGATATGGTATATCTGAGAATGAGCCTGATCCCTGAGCCGGACATCGGAAACTGATCGGGAATCATCTGAAAATTCGGAGAATAGTAGTGAAACTACATTAAGATGAAAGAAAGCCTATCGGGCAAAATAACTTATAAGGAGAACACAGATGAAAGCATATCAGCTAAAAGTATCGATCAAAAACGCACATCCGCCGATCTGGCGCAGATGTATTATCCCGGCGGGGATTACATTTTCCCAGTTGGGAGTATTGTTAAATGAGATCATGGGATGGGACGGCTCGCACCTGTTTTCTTTTGAGTTCCGGGATCTTGGCATGAGGATCGAGGAAATCCCGGATGATGACTGGGGAGATTTTGGCTCTGACGCCGAAGAGGCAACAGAAACTCTGATCGATCCGTTTATGGAACACTCCAAATGGTTTACATATACCTATGACTTTGGAGACAACTGGGAGCACCGGGTAGATGTGGAGTCTGTACTGACCGATTTCGGGGAGATGCACCCGGTTGTAGTGAAAGCAAAAGGCGCCTGTCCGTTTGAGGATTGCGGAGGGCTCTACGGATATTATCATATTCTTAATGTGCTGGAAGATCCGGAGCATGAGGAGTACGAGGAGGCAGCAGAATGGCTGGGAGATATCGGCTATACGGCCGACGAGTTTGATCCTGCATTCTATGACATGGACGGGATCAACCGCAAGCTGGAGCATAGTTTTTTGATCCGGCTGGCAGAGAAACCGGATACGTCCTGTGCTGCAGAACTGTATGAAAAGCTGTTTATGAAAAACGATGGTCATCTGAATGCCGTACAGTTCAATGAAGCACAGGAAAGTAAAAACGAAGAATATGGAGAAACACCGGAGGCTGCAGGAAGAACAGAAGCCGGACTTGAAGAGTGGAGAGCGCTGTATGAGGCCGCGATGGCTGTAAAAGAACTGAAGCCATGGGAGACTTTCTATGATATGGATCTTTTCGCTTTGGACTGCGGCTGGAAAGAGGAAGTGTATGTCAGTATACTTGGAAAAAACGAGCGGTGTTATGGGATCACCATATATGAGGGCCTGGACGGTCTGAACGATTTTATGATGCTTACACTTTCAGATCATATGAATATTCCGTCTGATTTTGCGATGGCGTGTCAGAATAATCTGACCTGTTACTGGGGAAATCGTGAGGAACTTTCAGCAGAACAGCGCAGGATCATCAAAGAACTGGGGTATAAATTCCGCGGGAAGAATCAGTGGCTTTACTTTCTGTCCTTTAAAAAGGGGGACTTCCCATACAATATGGATCAGGATGAAGTACATCGTATGACTTCCTATCTGACAGCCCTGAAAGACGCCGTTGTGTATTACCGGGGAAACAAGGTCGAGGTAAAATTTGATGAGGAAGAGCTATTTTACTATTCTGTCAAAGGAAAGAAAGTGACAGGCGAGGCTCGGCCTATCCCGTTTACAGGATATAATTTCCCGGTGCTTACACTTACAGATGAGGAGATACTGGAAGAATTGAGAAATTCAGAGAAGTGCAGAGCAGTGCTTGAGGCGGACATCATCTCTCTGAACGCAGGTGTGAAAGATGAGAAGTATGACCGTCCTGCGAATCCCTGGCTCTGCCTGCTTGCCGACGCGCAGTCCGGGCTCATGCTGGCTGCGGAGATGACAGGACCGGAGGAAGACGAAAAGATCATCCTTGCAGAAGAACTGCTTGCGTTTATACTGCAGCATGGAGCGCCAAAAGAAGTGCGGGTAAGGAGTGTACTGATCGAAGCGATCCTGGAAGAGATATGCAGGGAAGCAGGGATAAGGCTCAGACGAGTGAAAAGACTGCCTCACATGGAGGAGTTTATGGACGGGACGAAGAGGTTTTAAGAAGGCAGAATTTTTTCATGAACTATCCGGTGCGGTAGAGGTGGATTTTATGGATAAATATGCAGAAATCAGACATAGATTTGAAGAAAATGCGGATCAGGAAAATGCTGTGAAGATGGCGAAATATATGAGAAATCTTTTTTTCTTCTATGGGATCCCGACGCCGAGACGCAAAAAACTGTACAAGGATATCCTCAAAGAAGAGAAAAAAACAAAAACCGTGGACTGGGAATTTCTTGACCAGTGTTATGCGGATGAGCACAGAGAATTTCAGTATCTGGCGTCGGATTACCTGATCGCCCTTAATGAATTTCTTACTTACGACGATATATCGAAGATAAGAACATATGTCAAAAAGAAGCAGTGGTGGGATACGATCGATTTTCTGGATGAGGTGATCGGGAAGATTGGCCTGAGGGATTCCCGTGTGGATGATCTGATGCTGGAATGGTCGACGGACGAGGACTTCTGGGTGCGGCGTATTGCCATCGATCATCAGCTTCTGCGGAAAGAGAGGACAAATACAACTCTTCTTGAAAAGATAATCGTCAATAATTTCGGCAGCGATGAATTCTTTATCAATAAGGCGATCGGCTGGAGTCTGCGTGATTACTCAAAGACAGATCCGGAGTGGGTGAGGAATTTTATAGACAGATACAGAGACCGGATGGATAAGCTGAGTATCCGGGAGGCGGGGAAGTATATATAGAGTTTACAGTATAGGACAGAACAGGGTGAGACTATTTCGGATTAGCATTTGAAGTTTAACAGGAGTAATTATGAGGGGATTGAACGTAAGAATCAATTGCTTTCTCTTTGCGGGCTAAATTGATGTCAACTGCCGGTTGACATTTTTCAAAGCGCTGTTGGTGGCAGTTCTACTGCTGTTTCTGCTAAAATGGCCGTACACAAATAAAAGAAAGGCGGTATCAATTATGACCATTGCTGACAGAATACAGAATTTGAGGAAAATAAAAGGAATTTCTCAGGAAGAGCTGGCAGATAAAATCGGTGTGTCGAGGCAGGCTGTATCAAAATGGGAGAGTGGGCAGAGCATCCCGGATGTGGAAAAGATTATATTACTGAGCAAGTATTTTGAAGTTACGACAGATTATCTGCTTAAAGGAATCGAACCTGTGGGGCAGAAGGAAAAGAAAAATGATATTACATTTATATGTAACACAGTTGCTGCAGCCTTGAATTTGCTGGGAATAATTATGGCTGTTTTTATTTGGTATTCGGTTCAGGAAATAGGGGCGGTAATCGCAGGACTGGTATTTATTATCTTAGGCACTATGGTTCATGTGATCGGCCTCAGTCAATCCACAGGGGAACAAAAAATATCAGCCAGATACAGATTTTGGAAAGTAAATATCTGGACGGTCCTTTTTCTGCCATTATCAGTAATATGGAATACATTGACAGTGATGATACCCGCACCGTACCCGCTGCTGTTTGAAAACATGTATTATCAGTTCATTGTTTTCTGGATTGTTTATTTGTTTGTATGCGTAATTGTAACAAGGATTTGTATAAAAAACGAGGGGCGATGACAGGAAGATGAATGCTATAAGGTGCATTGAGGATTATTACCGACAAAAAAACATCGAGGTTCATTTCTCGGAAGACGGACTGTACTTTACGTGTGAGGAAAAGTAAAAACAGGATTAAGATATAAGTGGCGGGGATATAGTATTGATCGCTGTCACTTATGCTTTACGGATAAATTTGCTCATGCTAAGATAGTAAATGAAAACAAAGATAAAAACGCAACGCACGCCAGCTATGACGTGCCAGAGCCGGTAGGTAGCCCGGCCATCTCATCTGTGATGGGGTAAGTAACCTGCCCTCCGGGTTGTCCGTTCTTTGTTCATAACATAAAAGGAGGGTTTCGTTATGGACAGAGTAACAGTAAAACTGACAGTGTTTTTTGAAGAACCGTTCTGGGTTGGTGTGTTTGAGAGGACAGAGGGCGGACGGCTTTCTGCCTGCAAGGTTACATTCGGTGCAGAGCCGAAAGAGTATGAAGTGCAGGCGTTATGATAAGAAGATTACAGAAACCAGATATTGATACAGTATCTGACATTTGGCTTGTGGCAAACAGAGACGCCCACGATTTTATTCCTGCATAATACTGGGAAAATAATTTTCTCTCAGTAAAGGAAATGCTCCTTCAGGCGGAGGTGTTATGGATTATATGATTCGTGAAATGGGGAAGGAAGAATATCCCCTGCTGAAAGATTTTTTGTATGAGGCTGTTTATGTACCGGAAGGAGTTGATCCTCCGAATAGAGCGATCATAGATTCACCTGAATTGCAGGTGTATATCCGCGGTTTTGGAAACTCCAGGCACGATCATGCCATGGTCGCTGTAGTGGATGGCGATATCGCAGGAGCTGTGTGGACGCGAATCATGGATGACTATGGACATATCGATGATGAGACACCGTCGCTTGCAATATCCGTGCATAAAGGGTACAGGAACTTGGGAATCGGAACGGCATTGCTGAAAGAAATGCTTTCATGTTTGAAGTTGAAAGGATATCCGGCGGTGTCCCTATCTGTACAGAAAGCTAACTATGCTTTATCTATGTATCAAAAAGCCGGGTTCTATGTTGTGAATGAAAATGACGAAGAGTATATTATGGCAGTTCAACTATGATAACAGCCATAATATAGAGAGATAAATCCAGACAGGAAGGAGATGATTATCCTGTGTCGAAGAAAAAAATCATTATTTCAGCGGTTATTCTGATCCTGCTGATCGCAGCAGGCTGTATTGCATGGCGTTGCCGCTACTATTTTATCGGAACGAGCAGTGCGGAAGTTCAGGCAAAAGAGAATAAAGACTTTGGAATAGCAGACTTCCACAGCTCCGTGGACAAGGATGGAGACGGGATTGACGATCAGACGGATATCCTGCAGGGAGCGAGAGACTATATTGCTACCAAACCGGTTTATAAAAGTAAATATTATTCTACAGGATATCCTGACGATCAGTATGGAGTCTGTACGGATCTCGTGGCAAATGCATTGCGAAGCGCAGGCTATGATCTTATGGAATTGGTTAATGAGGACGTCAATGCACATCCGGAGGATTATGATATTGAGGAGCCGGACATTAACATTGATTTCCGGAGAGTGAACAATCTGAAGGTATATTTCGCCCATACAGCAATTCCACTTACAACAGATATTTATGATATCAGCCAGTGGCAGGGCGGGGATATCGTGATTTTTGAGAATCACATCGGAATTGTTTCGGATAAGAGGAATGATGACGGCGTGTCCTATGTAATCCATCACAATGATCCGTTTCAGAAATCTTATGAGGAGGATATTCTTGAGAGCAGAGATGATATAACAGGACATTACCGGATCAGTGAATGAGAGCAACAGATGGAAGAAGGATAGGATTAACAGATGAAAGAGGGGAGCCGGAGGAAAGTTATGGAGAGATGTCCGTGGTGTATGTGCAATGAAAAGATGATCCGCTACCATGATGAAGAATGGGGTGTTCCTGTGCATGACGATCACAAGCAGTTTGAATTTCTGATGATGGAAGTTATGCAGTGCGGACTCAACTGGAATATGATGATTCAGAAGAGGGATATATTTAAAAGCTGCTTTGATAATTTTAATTTTGACAAAGTGGCGGCATACGGCGAAGAAGATATTCAGAGGATCATGGAAACAGAGGGAATGATCCGTTCGAGGCGAAAGATTGAAGCCGTGATACACAACGCCAGGTGCTTTCAGGAGATCCGCAGAGAGTTCGGCTCTTTCAGCGATTATATCTGGGGATTTACGAAAGGGAAAACATATCTTTATACCGGTCATCAGAAAGGGCAGATTCCGGCGAGAAACGGGCTGTCAGATCGGATCAGCAAAGATCTTAAGAAACGCGGCCTGAAGTATATGGGATCTGTGACAGTATATTCTCATCTGCAGGCGTGCGGGATCATCAATGATCACATGGAATCCTGTTTCCGGTTTGGCGAGCTTCTGGAAGTGACAAATGCGGTACATAAAAGAAGAGACCACGAGTAAAGAGCCGGCAAGTAAATCATATATGGGGAGGGATCGTCAATGGCTGCACGGATTATTATATTGGAAGTTATGGGAACTGCTTTACTGGCATGGATTATTTTCTGCGGTATCCAGTTTATACGGCACGGCAGGGATGTAGTTGCGGGGGCTGGATTTGTCGGCCATGTGAAATGTGAAAAATGCGGTACAGAGTATGAGGTAAGCTCGGCAGAATTTACAAAGAGCTATATGACCAAATACAGAAGTGTGACGAGGACCAAAATGCAGGGCGGAGCATTTGTAAACCGTCCGCAGTACAAGTATTATGCCAAAAAGTTTCAATGCCCCTGCTGCGGGAAAAAAAGATACGCTCAGGTGCTTAATATCAATGAGATCAATCAAATGATGACCAGACCTGTGCTGCGCGCAGGAGTCCGCTGGCTGATCCTGATGTGTATCGGCGGCTTTCTGATTCTGACTGTAGCGTCGATACCACTACATTTTGTCGATCGTGCGAGAGAACAGAGGATAGAAAAACTAAAGGAACAGCAGTATGAGGATTTTAAAGAGAGGTATGGATTGTAATGGGAAAGGCTTTCGCCGAATATTACAATTTCAGTAAATGCCGGGAATAGCAAAGGAGGGGACTATGAAAGTACGCTTTATCGAACCGGGAAATCGGCCTTATAAACCGACGCTATTAAACTATGTCGTATATGACAGGTATATAAGAACTCCGTCTGTGGGCTTGAATACGCTGGCAACGATCGTGAAAAAGGAAGTAGATGATACGCTGATGTACAGCGAGTCCATTTCCAGAATTCCGCTGGATGATTTGCTTGACGCAGATGTTATATTCATCGGGATCTTTACATTTGCCGCTGTGCGGGGATATCAGATCGCGAGATACTTAAAGAAGCGGAGCAAAGCGGTCATTGTTATGGGCGGACTTCATGCATCCTTGAATTATAAGGAGGCGGTGCACTACTGTGATTACGTATTGCTGGGAGAGGGAGACGAGACGATCCTTACATTTCTACGTGCAATAAAGCGGAAGCAGCCGATGGATTTTCCGGGAATCGCTTTCCTTAGAGACGGCAGGATCTTCAATACCGGTTATCCGTCTCCGCCGCAGAATATTAATATTATCCCTGACCGGAATCTGGTCTGGAGATATCAGAAGATGGCGGGACACAACACGATTTGGCCTCAGGTGCATGCTTCAAGGGGATGTCCGCACAACTGTGATTACTGCGCTCTTGTCCGGCATTTCGGGCATAAGGTAAGGACAAGGACTCCGGAAAATGTCGTGGAAGATATCAGGCAGTCCATCGAGTTTTTTGATAAAAAGCATTTCCGCCCGGTGAAAGATCTGTGGATTACGGACGATAATTTCTTTGCGGACAGAGAATGGGCAGTGTCTGTTCTCAATGCCATTATTGACAGTGGAATCCGCTATCGCTTTAATGTACAGGCAAGATACGAGGTGGGATTTGACGATGAAATTCTGGAACTGTTGAAGAAAGCCGGTTTTTTTGAACTGGATATGGGGATTGAGTTTATTGATGACAAGTCATTTGAGACATATCATAAGAAAAGTACGAAAGAGGAGATTGTAAGATCGATCAGGAATATTCAGAGACACGGGCTCAGTGTAAGAGGACTTTTTATTCTTGGCTCGGACGATCAGGAGAAAGGCGTGGGAGATCAGCTTGCGGATTTTGTGATCGAAAATAATATACAGGGCGTGCTCATTCAGTCCATGTATTTTGTTCCGGGGACTCCGGTCTATGAGACACACAGGGACAGGCTTCTGCACTTAAACTGGTCGCTTTATAATGGGAATACGGTTCATTATCCGAAGAATATGACTCCATATGAACTGCAGTTGGAGCATATCAAAGCCAGTAAGAAAATTTATTCGGTCAAAAGACTGATTCGGGCGCTGTTCTGCGAAGACTATGTACATAAATTTCTATTCCTCGGTGAATTCCTCTGGCATATGAGTGTGAGAGCGGACTTGAAGAGACAGCTCCCGTATCTGAAGAAAATATCGGAACAATCTGAAAAGAGGAAGGCATCAAAATAGAAATAATCAGCACATGGAAGACGAAGGTGCTGTGTATTGTTACCGGAATGGAAACACACAGAATCGGGAATGGAACTTTTCACCTGAAATGCAGTGTTATATAGTTGGAGTAAAGAAAAGGAGGCTGTGTAATATGGCATTAGGTGATAATATTAAAAGATTGAGAGAAGAACATTCACTGACTCAGCAGCAGCTGGCGGATAAACTGTATGTATCAAGGCAGACGGTATGCCGGTGGGAGAACGGCAGCAGGTGCCCGGATCTTATCATGGCAAAAAGGCTGGCAATGGAGTTGGATACCAGTCTGGATGAACTGATATCAGACGAGGACTTAAAAGAGTTCACAAAAAATGATCTTCCGTTTCATTCGGATATTGTAAAAAGGCGGAAAGAACTGGAAGAAAAACAGAAACGGATTTTGGAGTTTATCCAGCTTGTGGGCGGAATATTTCTGTTAGTTTCAGTTTTCTGCCGAATACAGTTGGAAATCCGGGTTCCGGGCTGGTGTATCATACTTGCACTGTGTGCGGAAGCCGCAGCATTTTCAGTCCGGTACTTCATCTCCAGAAAGCTGGATCGATTATATTGAGAGGAATGTTATGAAACAGTTAATTGAAAATAGAGTTGAAGAACTGCTTTCCGGTCAGTACTGTTTATGCAGATCCTGCCTGCAGAGCAATCGGACTGTTTTCTCTGTAAAGCCAGATACCAAGAAGCCGTATCTCAAGATACTGACATATAAAAACTGCACTGCTGTCTGTTCATCAGAAGAATTATCCGGCAGACTCAGAGAACTTCTGCAGGGAAAAAGCAGAGATGAGATATTTGAACTGCCGTTCGTCTATGGACAGACAATCCACTATGTGCCGGACTACGGGCATTGCCAGTATACATCTGCGTATTCTCAATATAAATGTGATGTCCTTTTTGATGAAGATATCTTGTCTCTGCGCGGCCTGACCGGTTTTGACAATTCACTGGTCTTTGAGGAAAACGGCAGCACAGTGGCAAGAGCGGTCTGTATTGCAAGAGAGGGAAAACAGATTATCGGCATAGCCGGAGCATCAGAGACTTCGGTAGATTCTTTTTGGGAGATCGGCATTGATGTTGCAGGAAAATACCGTGGGAAAGGACTGGGAACATATCTCGTGAGCAGACTTACGGATGAACTTATGGAACGGGATATCGTGCCGTTTTATTCTGCATCTGTAACGAATATAGGATCGCAGAGGACTGCCCACAGGAGCGGATACATACCGGTGTGGGTTGATACATTCGGAACAATACTGGACGGAAGTTCTGTATATGATGATATAGTTGGGAAGGTAAGCTTCTGAAAGGGGCAGAACTGTGAATATAAAAAATACACTTGCCGATACTGTTATGGAATATATATGCCGGATCCTGCTGATTGGAACATTGATTTATCTTATTGTGCGCTGGAACGAAATACCGGATCAGATACCTGTCCATTATAATACAGCCGGTGAGATAGACGGCTGGGGCGGTAAAGGAATGGTGTGGCTGTTCGTAGTTATCTCATGGGGACTTTATCTGGGGATTACCTTTGTCGGACGTTTCCCGGAGCTTTGGAATACAGGGGTGAAAATCACAAAGACAAATAAAGAAAAGGTTTACCGCCTCATAAAGTATCTGATCGGAACTTCTAAACTTATCCTGATATTGGTATTTACGGTGTTGATTATATTTGCCACTCTGGTAAAACCGCTTCCGTTATGGTTTACAGGGATATATCTTACGATTCTGATCGCGGATATGGTATTCTGGCTGGTGCGTATATTTATGGCGCGGAAGTGAGAGAAGAGAGGGCATTTTTTATGAACAGGAAAAGGGATGGCGATTGTGTTCATGTCATGATTCAGAAAAGAGAATAGCTATAGTCCTTTCCAATACTTATCCAGATATTTTTCAGCCTCTTCTTTTGAGAGGCTGTATTTTTCTTTCAGCCTTACCGGTTTCATATCCTTCGCTTCGCAGTGTTTTATCGTGCAGTTCCTTATCATATGTTTCCAAAATCATCTGGATCACCTCTGCTTTTTGACCTGTCAGGATATCTGTCAGATACAATACATTCCCAAGCGTATTAACTTCTTATTCGTCAGGGTTACTGTAATTGCTTCCGTTCACCGCACTATAAAGTGACAGCAGATCTTCCTTTTTCTGAAATACCAGGCGGAAGAGTCCGTCTTTATACTTCCTGTTTGTGGTTGGATATTCCTGATCGATATATGGTTTATGTTTCAATAATTATACCTCCATTATAGGAAATAAAATGAGTAGTTTCAACCTTTCGTGAGCTCAAACAAAAGGAAAGTCTGGCGGAAACCGCCGGATAAGATCTTTAAGATCAAAGACCGCTGCAAAAGCAGCATAGGGAAAAGAAATTTTCTTTGGCTGTCTGTCCATTATAGTTCATAAGATATGTGGAAAACAATATGGCATATTATACAAAAGTATAGACACTGGATTGTGAAGAATGATACAATAGTTTGGCAGTATGAAGAACTGACGCTATAGCGTAGAAAAGGAAAGGCGGCTTGATTATTGTGATACATGCTGTAACAGCCAGGCGAAGTATACGAAAATACAGATCAGATGAAGTGCCTCTTCCATATATAGAAGAAATTTTAAAAGCCGGTACGCTGGCCCCATCATCGAAGAACAGACAACCATGGAGGTTTACAGTTGTTCAGGGAAAAGCGAAAAAAGAGATGCTCTCGGCTATGGAGAGAGGACTGAACCGGGAGAGAAAAAATCCGTTGTTGCCCGGAAGTGTGAAACTGCTAAAGGGAGCGGAATATACTTTGAGTATTATGAAACAGGCACCGGTGATTATATTTGTGGCAAACAGAAATGGAACAGACATCCGAAAAGATCTGGACACTGAAGAGCGTATTTACGAAATTTGTAATGCGCAGTCTATTGGAGCTGCAATAGAAAATATGACCTTGACAGCAACAGAGCTTGGACTTGGAAGTCTGTGGATCTGTGATACATATTTCGCATACGAGGAATTAACAGAATGGCTGGGAACAGAGGGCGCACTTTATGCTGCACTGGCAGTAGGATATGCAGATGAAAGTCCTGCTCCAAGACCACGAAAAGATATAAACAGTATTACGGAATGGAGATAACTTGGATAGGAGAGACAGAAGCATGAAAGAAAAAATTGTAAATAAGATGATTGATTTTTACAGGGGAAACCGTTCGGATGTGCGGCATTTCCTGAAGGTATATGCCTATGCACAGACGATAGGCCTTCTGGAAGGACTGGATGAAAAGACGCAGGATACGCTGGAAATCGCGGCGATCGTCCATGACATCGCCTGTCCGCTCTGCCGGGAAAAGTACGGTAATACAAACGGAAATCATCAGGAGGCGGAGAGCGAGCCGCTGCTCCGGATCTTCCTTTCAGAGTTTAATATTCCGGAGGAGATGGAAGAACGCATCATCTATCTTGTGACACATCATCATACATATACAAATGTAGAGGGCAGGGATTACCAGATACTTCTGGAAGCAGATTATCTGGTTAATGCAGATGAATCCCAGTACAGCCATGAGGCAATCTGTAAGTTCAGGGAGCGTGTGTTTAAGACAGAAAGCGGTACGCATATGCTGGATTCCATATATTCATTAACAGAGGCATAACAGTTCAGACTATACCTGCACTGTTACACAGAGATTTATGTTATGCAGAGAAATCTGCAGCGGGAGGTGCCGGAATGCAGATTACGGATCTTCGGATACGCAATTTCAAATCAATTAAAGACATGCATATCAGTGATATTGAAAATGCACTTATACTGGTAGGAAAGAATGATACCGGAAAGACTGCTGTTCTTGACGCTGTGCGTGCTGTGGGCGGAGATTATGTTGTCAGGGAAGAAGACTTCCGGGAGAATTTCCCGAACGTGGAGATCAGCGCAGAGCTGCGTATTACGGAGGATGATCTGAAGAGGTTTCACAGATTCGGAGTAGTCAGCGCTTACCGGAGACCTGAAGCATGGTATCGTGAATTCTGCAGAAAGCTTCCTACCTTTTTGCCTGACGGTGGAACAGAAACAGACAGTGGAAAAGGAACAGACAGTGACAGAACTTTTTCCGGAGGCACACTGAAATTTGAGTTCTCTGTCAATCGGGAGGGACGCACACGGTACAGTGACGGAAAGCAGAAGGACAACAGATACATTCCGAAGATTTTTCCGCATATCTATTTTATGGATACCCAGCGTGACCTGAAGAAATTTCAGGATGATCTGCTCTTAATGCAGGAGGACGATCTCCTGAAACGGATGCGCTCCGGATGCTGTATGTTTGATGTGGCAAAGGAATGCAATCACTGCTTTTCCTGTATCGGACTGATCCACAAGAAGACAACTGAGGAGCTGAATGCATTTGAGGCATCGAAACTCCTGGAATATAAGCTGTACAATCTGAATCTGGATTCATTTTCCAGGAGAGTGAACGAGATTTTCCGCAGGAACGGCGGCAGGGATGAGATTGCCTACTCCATGGATCTGGATATCGAACGGACGCTTTCGGTTACGGCTTCCGTGCGTCAGGCAGGATATCAGAAGAACCGTCCTACCGAGAGTATGGGGAAGGGTATGCGCAGCATCTATATGCTTTCTCTTCTGGAGGCGTATGAAGAGGAAGGCATGAAGAATGCGGACATTATTATGGTGGAAGATCCGGAGATCTTTCTCCATCCGAAGCTTCAGAAGGTATCGGGGGATATTCTGTACAGGCTGTCGAAAAAGAATCAGGTCATGTTCTCTACCCATTCTCCGAATCTGCTGTCGAATTTCAGCAGCAGACAGATCAGACAGGTATTTCTGGATAAGGACGGATTTTCTGAAGTGCGGGAGAAGACGGATATCAGCGCAGTCCTGGACGATCTGGGCTATTCGGCTAACGATCTGATGAACGTAAATTTTGTTTTTATCGTAGAGGGCAAGCAGGATAAGAGCAGACTTCCGCTTCTAATACGGAAATATTATTCAGAGACATACGACAGCGAGGGAAATCTTTCCCGCATTGCGATCATTACGACCAACAGCTGTACAAATATCAAGACCTATGCAAATCTGAAATATATGAACCAGATTTATATAAAAGATAATTTTCTCATGATCCGGGACGGGGACGGCAAGGACAGTGAAGAACTGAAATCACAGCTCTGTAATTATTACGCCCGGAGAAATGAGGAGGATATAGACCGGCTGCCGAGGGTCACAGAGAAGAACGTACTGATTCTGAAGTACTATTCTTTTGAAAACTATTTCCTTGATCCGAAGGTAATGGCACAAATCGGGATTATTGAATCAGAAGAGCAGTTTTATGAAATATTCATAGAAAAATGGCGTGAGTACTTGTACCGGCTCAGAAGCGGCCGGAAGCTGGCTGAGGTCATCGGACATGACCTCACGTCCGTGGATGATGTAAAGCAGCACATGGAAGAAATCCGGATCCATATGCGGGGCCATAACCTGTATGACATTTACTACGGACGTTACAGGGAGAATGAACAGGAAATCCTGAGCCGCTATATCGACGCGGCGCCGAGAGAGGATTTTGCGGATATTCTGGATTCTATTGACAGGTTTATTTATTTTGAGAGCAGAAAGAAAAAGGAAGAAAATCTGCGGAGCGGGGTGAAAAGATGAAAGCAGCAGTGTTAGTGGACAATATCGGAAACGACGGTCTCCCGGGTGGGTGGGGCTTAAGCTTTTATATAGAATATAAGGATCAGAAGATCCTGCTGGATGCCGGGCAGACCGGCCTGTTCGCTGAGAATGCCGAGAAGCTGGGTTTATGTCTGGCTGACGTGGATTATGCGGTGCTCTCCCATGCACATTATGACCATGCGGACGGGATGCCGGTATTCTTTGCTAAGAATAATAAGGCAAAACTTTATCTGAAAGAGTCCTGCGGGGAGAACTGTTATGACCGAAAAGAAGGGCGTATGAAATATATCGGTATCAAGGACGGAATGTTGGAAAAGTACAGAGACCGGATCATACGTGTACCGGAGAATCTGGAGATAAGTGATGGCGTCTGGCTGATTTCCCACAGTAAGGAAAGTATGAAAAAGGCCGAAGAACGGGAGCATATGTATCTGAAAGAAGAAAATGACTGGGTGCCGGACGGTTTTGCCCATGAGCAGAGCCTTGTATTTGAGACGGAATCAGGAATTGTCATTTTTAACAGTTGTTCCCACGGTGGTGCGGATAATATTATAAATGAGGTGTCCGCAGCATTCCCGGGCAGAAAGATCCACGCTATGATCGGCGGATTCCATTTGTATAATAAATCAGAAGAATATGTGCGATGCTTTGCGGATAAAGTGCGCGCCACAGGCGTGGAGAAGATCTATACCGGACATTGTACAGGAGAGGAGGGGTACCGCATCATGCGAGGAGTACTGGGAGAACGGGTACATCAGCTTGAAGCGGGACTTGAGATCGTGTTATGATAATGTCACTTGCAGCCTGCGCGGCAGGCTTTTTTCTTGATTTTATATTTGGAGATCCGGCGTGGCTCTACCATCCGGTCCGGCTGATCGGAAAAGGAATCTCTTTTGGCGAGCGACAGCTCAGGAAGCTTTGCAGCAGTAATAAAAGCGGGCGTGGGCTTGTCGCCGCAGGCGCAGTCCTGTGGGTGTGTATTGCAGGAATTTCCTTTCTGTTTCCGCTGGGGCTGCTCATTCTGGCACAGAAAATTCATCCGGTGCTGAGATTCGTACTGGAGACATTCTGGTGCTATCAGATCATTGCGGCGAGATGCCTGTGTAATGAGAGTGTAAAAGTCTATGAAAGATTAAAAGCAGATGATCTCCCGGGCGCGCGAAGGGCGGTATCCATGATCGTCGGGAGAGATACGGAAAACTTAAGTGCAGAAGGGGTGACGAAAGCGGCGGTGGAGACTGTGGCGGAGAATACGTCGGACGGAGTGACGGCACCGCTCATCTATATGCTGATCGGCGGGGCTCCCCTTGGCTTTCTCTACAAGGCGGTCAATACTATGGACTCCATGCTTGGATATAAGAACGACAAGTATCTGTATTTCGGGAGGATTCCGGCGAAACTGGACGATATTTTTAATTATATCCCAGCGCGCGTTACGGCCCTGTTTATGATTGCAGCTGCATTTTTCTGCGGTCTGGACGGGAAAAACGCATGGCGGATCTACCGAAGAGACCGCCGGAAACATGCGAGCCCGAATGCAGCGCAGACAGAAGCAGTCTGCGCAGGGGCGCTTCGGGTAATGCTGGCCGGAGATGCGGTATACTTTGGAAAAGTATATAAGAAAGAGTTCATCGGTGATGCTTTAAGGCAGATAGAACCGGAAGATATCAGAAAGGCAGGACGGCTTATGTACGTGACAGCCTTTCTTGTATTATGCGCATGCGGTCTGATAAAGTATACTTTGTCAGTATGCTTTTAACCGGAAGCGGATTCTACTGATTTGGAGAGGAATATAATGATATACGGACATGGTGGAGACATATACACATATCAGGATATGCTGGATTTTTCTGTGAATGTTAACCCTCTTGGTCCTCCGCAGTGTGTGATCGAAGCGGCGAAGCGGGGAGTAGAGCAGATGGCTGTCTATCCTGATATCCGGTGCACAGGGCTGAGGAAAAAACTGGCGTACAGGCAGGGACTTCCGGAAGAATATTATATCTTTGGAAATGGAGCGGCAGAACTTATCTATACACTGACTTTGGCCCGAAAACCGAAACATGCACTTATCCCGGTCCCTGCGTTTTCAGAATACGAACAGGCGCTAAGAAGCGTCGGATGCGATATAAAATATCACCGCACAAAACAGGAAGACTACTTCTGTATTCATCAGGATTTTTTGGAAGAGCTAAAGGAAGACGTGGATATTGTCTTCCTATGTTCTCCATCCAACCCGTCCGGTCATGTTATCGACAGGGGACTGCTGCACGAGGTCGTCAACCGGTGTGAAAGACTTGGGATCCTGCTGGTGCTCGATGAATGTTTCATAGAGTTCCTGCACACGTCGAAAGAAAAAACTATGGTGCGGGAAACAGAAAATTACAGACATCTTTTCGTCCTGCGTGCATTTACAAAGACTTATGCTATGCCGGGGTTAAGGCTTGGCTATGGAATTACATCGGACAAAGAGCTTTTAGAGAAAATGCTCAGGAAGAGACAGCCGTGGAGTGTGTCCGTTCCTGCTCAGGAAGCAGGGATGGCGGCTTTGGATGCGGTCGATTATGTACAGACAGCCAGGGAATGCATCACAAGAGAGCGTCAGTATCTGGAAAAGAAATTCAGGGAACTGAATATCGGCTTCATCCCGTCTGACGCAAACTTTATTCTCATGTATACGGAAAAAGATCTTTTTGAAGAAATGAGAAAATACAGGATACTGATACGCGACTGCGGGAATTACCGGGGACTTCAAAAAGGATGGTACCGTGTTGCAGTGCGGACAAGGCAGGAAAACATGCTCCTGATAAAAGCACTGCAGGATATAATGGGTAAAGTGGAGGAAACCAGATGAGAGGAACGATCATGATACAGGGAACGATGTCCAATGCCGGAAAGAGCGTACTGGCCGGCGGTCTGTGCCGGGTGCTTAAACAGGATGGTTATAGTGTGGCTCCTTTTAAATCACAGAATATGGCGCTCAACTCATTTATCACAAAAGAAGGGCTGGAGATGGGGCGGGCCCAGGTGATGCAGGCGGAAGCAGCGGGAATCGAACCGTCAGCGGCTATGAATCCTATTCTTCTCAAGCCTACGAACGACACGGGGTCTCAGGTGATAATCAACGGGAAACCTGTGGGAACCATGTCCGCTGTGGAGTATTACAGGCATAAACGGGACTATATCCCGTATATCATGGAAGCATATGAGAAACTGAAGCGGAAATACGACGTGATCGTGATCGAGGGAGCGGGAAGTCCCGCGGAAATCAATCTGAAACAGGACGATATCGTAAACATGGGGCTGGCGGAGCTTGTGGACGCGCCGGTGCTTCTTGCCGGTGATATTGACAGAGGCGGTGTGTTTGCACAGCTGATCGGAACCGTTATGCTGCTGGAGGAAAAGGAGCGTCAGAGAATCAAGGGAATGATCATCAATAAATTCCGCGGCGATGTGTCAATCCTGAAACCGGGGCTTACGATGCTCGAGGAACGGGCAAAGATACCGGTGCTTGGAGTCGTGCCGTATTTCTATCTGGACATTGATGAAGAGGACAGCCTGACAGAGCGTTTTCAGAAGAAAGAGAATGCAGGTCTTGTAGATATCGCGGTGATCCGTCTGCCGAGGATATCTAATTTTACAGATATCGCGCCGCTGGAGGCGCATGAAGAAGCAGGAGTGCGGTATGTCAGTTCACCGGCAGAGTTCGGGGAACCGGATGCGGTGATCCTGCCGGGCAGCAAGAATACCATTCAGGATCTGCTCTGGATGAGGCAGAACGGGCTTGAGGCGAAGATCCTGCGGTTTGCGTCTAAAGGCGGGCTTGTGTTCGGTATCTGCGGCGGCTATCAGATGCTCGGGCAGGAAGTCGCCGATCCGTCAGGAGTAGAGCAGAAAGGTACGGTCAGGGGACTGGGACTTCTTCCGACCCGCACTGTATTTGATAAAGAGAAGACAAGAACAAGGGTGCAGGGGCATTTCCTTTCGACAGAGGGAATCTTAAAGGAACTCTCGGGGACAGAACTGGAGGGGTATGAGATCCATATGGGAGAGACTTTTCTTCTGGATCATGCGGAATCCCTTGTAGAATTTGCTGATATTACGGATCAGTCTGATAACGATGCATCGGATATTGGCGGCAATGTGCGGGCTGACGGCGCACAGAGCGGCAATGTCTACGGATGCTATGTCCACGGTATCTTTGATGCGCCGGGATGTGCAAAGGGATTCCTGAGTTCGCTGTTAAGACAGAAAGGGTACGATCCTTCTGATATGCAGGTGACAGACTGGAAAGCATATAAGGAAGAGCAGTACGACAAGCTTGCGGATATTGTCAGGGAAAGCCTTGATATGGAGAGGATTTATCAGATCATAGAGAAAGGAAATGATGCATCATGCATTCTGTAATAAAGATCGGCAGCCGGGAAAGCCGGCTTGCCGTGAAACAGGCGGAGATTATCCGGGATCAGATTATAGGCAGTAATCCGGAGATTTCTGTAGAAATCATTACGATGAAAACAACAGGAGATAAAATACTGGATAAAAGTCTGGCAAAGATCGGCGGGAAGGGTCTGTTTGTAAAGGAACTGGACCGTGCGCTCATGGATGGCAGAATCGATATTGCGGTGCACAGCCTGAAGGATATGCCCATGGAAGAGAATCCGGAATTCCCGATCCTCGCATACGGCAGACGGGAGGATCCGCGGGATGCGATCCTGTACCGCCCCGGCCTTGAAACACTGCCAGAACAGGCGGTCATCGGTACATCAAGCAGGAGACGGATGCTCCAGATGCAGCGGCTGTATCCGGACTGTACATTCCGGGGAATCCGGGGAAATGTGCAGACAAGGATGAAAAAGCTTGAGACAGAGGGGTATGACGGGACACTTCTGGCGGCTGCGGGTCTGAAACGTCTCGGGATGGAACAGGTGATCAGCCGGTATCTTTCCGTGGACGAGATGATTCCTGCGGCAGGACAGGGAATTCTTGCCGTACAGGGAAGAAAAGGAGAAAATTACGGATGGATCGAACGGATTGATGACAGAGAGAGCCGGGCGGCCGCACTGGCAGAGCGCCAGTTTATCCGGGTGACAGGAGGAGACTGCACTTCACCCTGCGCCGCACATGCGCAGGTGAGAGGAAATGAACTGAAACTGACAGGGCTGTATTACAATGAAGATACGGAAGAATATGCTGTAGACGTGATTGTGTCTGATGTATCAGAGTCCCGTCAGGCAGGCGAATCTCTGGCGGAGCGTATGATGAAAAAATATGAATGATGGAGGTATAGTTGACGGAAATATGAGCAGGAATAGGAATGCCGGAAAAATAAATGAAAACAGCGCGTGCGGAAAAGTATGGCTTGCAGGAGCAGGCCCGGGGGATGCAGGGCTTCTGACGGTAAAAGCGGCGCATCTGATTGAGAGCGCGGATGTTATCGTATATGATGCACTGATCAGCGCGGAAGTGTTAAGCCGCATTTCTCAGAATACAGAGACAATCTATGTGGGTAAGCATTCCGGAAATCATCCGGTGCCGCAGCATGAGATCAATCAGATCCTTGTGAGAGAGGCGAAGAAAGGAAAGAAAGTACTCCGCCTGAAAGGAGGAGATCCGTTTGTCTTCGGACGGGGCGGAGAGGAGCTGGAGACGCTTATCAGCGAACAGATTCCTTTCGAGGTGGTTCCGGGGATTACTTCTTCTGTGGCTGTTCCGGCTTACGCAGGGATTCCGGTGACGCACAGAGATTATACTTCTTCCTTTCATGTCATTACCGGACACGCGAGGAAAGACGGGACACTGAGCATTGATTTTGATTCTCTCGTCCGCCTGAATGGAACACTTGTATTTCTGATGAGTGTATCCTCTATGGAAAAGATCTTGAAAGGGCTGACTGACGCAGGGATGGATCCTGATATGCCCGCGGCAGTTCTGGAAAGGGGAACAACGGCAAGGCAGAGAAGAGTGACGGCAACCGTAGGAACGTTAAAAGCCGAGTCAGACCGTGCTGGTATCCGTACCCCTGCAATCATTGTTGTGGGAAAGGTGTGTGCGCTGGCAGATGAACTTCACTGGGCGGAGGACAGGCAGCTCGGCGGACGTCAGTTCCTGTTGACTCGTCCGAGACAGAATATATCTGCGCTTGCCGGAAGACTGAGAGATCTCGGGGCTCAAGTCATCGAGATGCCTGCTATCCATACAGAGGAGGTCTGCCCGAATGAGCCCCTGAAATCCGCACTGGAGCGTTTCAGACAGCAAAGAGAAGGAAAATGGCTCGTCTTTACCAGTCCTATCGGTGTGAACGTATTTTTTGACACATTAAAAGAAATGAAGATGGATTTGAGATCGGTTCTTGGAGGGACTGGAAAAGTACGGATCGGAGCCATCGGATCGGAGACCGCAGACGCACTCTGCGGATACGGACTGATTCCTGATGCAGTGCCCGGAACATATAATGCCGGAGAACTGGGAAAAGAACTGGCGGAAATGTCGGAGCCGGGAGAGTATGTACTGATCGCACGGGCCGAGAAAGGCTCGCCGGATCTGATACCGCCGCTTACAGACAAGGGACTTCTGGTGGATGACATTGCGCTGTACCGCACGGTATATGAAATAAATCCGTTGTTAAAGGAAGAAGTTATGCGCATGCTGCAAAATGGTGAGATTGATGCAGTAACATTTACAAGTGCATCTACGGTCCGGGGATTTGTCCGGGCAATGGGAGAGAGCGGAATGGATTACCACAGTGTACGCGCAGTGTGCATCGGGGAGCAGACTGCCCGGGCAGCGGCAGAGTACGGGATGCAGATAGAGATTGCGGATCAGGCGTCCATGGATTCTATGGTGGAGAAGATTACGGAGCTGTTTAGAAATAGCTGATAATGTATAAACCCAAAGCTGGTGGAGGAGAGAGCAAAATGTTTGCAGATTATCACGTACATACAGAATTCAGTGATGATTCCGTCTATCCGATAGAAGAGGTGATACAAGACGCCGTCCGCATAGGAATGAACGAAATCTGTATCACAGATCATGTGGATTATGGAATTAAAGATGACTGGGACAGCGGGAGAAAGATCAGATACCGCGGCAGTGAACCTCTTGCAAATGTGGACTATCCGCGCTATATAACGGAGATACGGAAAATGCAGCTGCTGTACAGCGATAAGATTACCGTCAGAGCAGGTATGGAGTTCGGGATCCAGAAACATACCATCGCGAGATATGAAGAGTTATTTCACAGGTATGTATTTGATTTTATTATTTTATCCATTCATCAGGTGGATGATAAAGAATTCTGGACACAGGATTTCCAAAAAGGAAAGACACAGCAGGAATATAATGAGCAGTATTATGAAGAAATGCTCTATGTGGTGAAAAATTATAAGGATTACAGCGTGCTGGGACATATGGATCTTATCACAAGATATGATGAAGCAGGCGTCTATCCGTTTGAAAAGATCGAGCCTTATGTGAGAGAAATCCTGAAGATTGTGATAGAGGACGGCAAAGGAATTGAGGTAAACACTTCCAGTCACAGATACGGGCTGAAAGATACCACGCCTTCCCGTAACATTTTAAAATTATACTGTGATCTCGGCGGCAGGATTATTACAATCGGCAGTGACAGTCACAGCCCCGGACAACTGGGCGCTTATATCAGTGATGCCAGAGAAATACTGAAAAGTCTCGGATTACGCCAATTCTGTACGTTTGAAAGAATGCAGCCGGTTTTTCATGAGCTGTGATGTATCGGCATGTGTCTGAAAATATGCAGGAAAACTTACAGGAGACCAGCTATGAAGAACGAGTATGATAATGAACATTTTTTTGAACAGTATGCGCAGATGGCGCGGAGCAGATACGGTCTTTCCGGCGCGGGGGAATGGCATCAGCTGAAAGAAATGTTTCCGCCTCTGAAAGGCAACTGGGTGCTGGATCTGGGGTGCGGCTATGGCTGGCACTGCAAATATGCCGTGGATCAGGGAGCTGAGGAAGTACTGGGAATCGATGTGAGTGTCCGCATGATCGAAGAGGCAAAGAAGCGCAATTCAGACAGCCGGATCACCTACCGGACAGGCTCCATGGAAGAGTATGAATATCCGGAAGAGGCATGGGACTGCGTAGTGTCCAATCTGGCGCTTCACTATATAGAGGATATTGAGTCTGTATACCGGTTAGTGTACCGTACACTGAAAAGGGGAGGAACATTCCTTTTTAATATCGAACATCCGGTCTTCACATCAGGTATACGTGAGGACTGGATATATGATGAAAACGGAGATCCCCTGTACTGGCCGGTGGATGATTACTTCTATCCCGGAGAGCGAAAGACCTGTTTTCTTGGATGTGATGTTCTCAAATACCATCATACTCTGACTCAGATCATGAACGGACTGATCAGAAGCGGATTTGTGATCGAAATGGTGGAAGAGGCAGAGCCGCCGGAAGAGATGATGAATATACCGGGAATGAAAGACGAGATGCGCCGCCCTATGATGCTCATGATCCGGGCGGGAAAGAAATGATCTGCATTCGACGAATTACATGGAAAGAGGCAGGAAAAGAGCAGACAGGAGGACGCGAGGATGCTGGAAGATAAAGACTATGTAATGCGGATCGTACATGAGTGGATCCGCACGCTTATCAAACTCATTTTTAATAAGGATATTGACAAGGAAGAAGATGCACAGATACCGCTGGAGGTGATGGAACAGTTCCGGAAACTGCAGGCCATGATCGACGACGGCGAGATCAATGAGGCGGAGAATATTCTGCTGGACGGACTAAGAGAAGGTGACCGCACCTATTTTGAGATGTCTCTGCTCTTTTATGAAAAACTCAGCGGGAAAACGGATGAATTTCTTGCAGAGCATGATTATTCCAGACAGGAAGTTGTGGACGGACTGAAATATGTGGTTGATTATTACGGGTATGGCAGCCTGCTGGAAGCGTTTACGGAGGATATAGAGCTATGACAGAGAAAGAACGGATGCTGGCGGGAAAGATCTACTGCCCGTTTAAGGTGGGAGACAATACATGGGAGAAAAGCAGGGAAGTGCTGGAACAGTTTAATTCCATGCCATGGCAGAAAGAAAAAGAGCGCATGGAGCTGTTAAGGAGTATATTCGGCCATCTGGAGGATGACGCCGTGATCGTGCCGCCGTTTTACTGCGATAAAGGTACCCAGATCTATATCGGAAAGCATTTTTATGCAAATACCGGCTGCTCATACTGGACGAGGCTGACGTGCGGATCGGTGATCATGTATTTATCGCGCCCCGTGTGTGCATTTATACGGCAGGGCATCCTATCGACGCGGATATCCGCAGGCTGGATCTGGAGTATGCAAAGGGTGTGACTATAGGAGATGACGTCTGGATCGGCGGGAATGTGGTGATCAATCCGGGGGTGACTATCGGCAGCAATGTGGTGATCGGCTCTGGTTCCGTGGTGACGAAGAATATTCCCGATGGTGTGATCGCGGCCGGAAATCCGTGCAGAGTATTAAGAGAGATCACGCAGGAAGATAAAGATTACTGGACGCGGCAGGCGGAAGAATATTTTGCCGATGAAGATATTAACAGCTATAAGGACAAAATATGAACATGGCAGGGACTGCTGTCAGAAACCTCGGCAGCAGTCCCTTTTTGACGAAAGAAATCAGAAAAACGTTTCTTAATCTTTCCAGTATTCAGCCATATATTTTTCCGCTTCTTCCGGTGAAAGCTCATACTTTTCCTGAAGCTTCAACAGAGTGTTCTCCCGGGGAAAGTTGATATCCTGAAGCGTGGAGACAAGCTGGCGGATACCATCATTAATTCCTTTATTATATCCATCTTCGTAACCCTCACGCCGCAATGTCTTGTCATGAAGTTCTTTATCATATGTTTCCAAAATCATCTGGATCACCTCGGCTTTTTGTTGAATCAGGACATCTTTTAATATATCATTTCCGATACATGAATCTACAGCATAGGAAAGAGACTGCTCCAGTGGGGCGCCGTTCAAGAGCTCTTTCCGGACAGTATCAACAAAGATCGCATACTCTTTTAGTCTTCTGCACTTTTCCATCAAAATCTTATTATGCCCGAAATTTATGTTGAGCATGATCGCAATACATTCAAGGCTCGGCGTTTTCGATGATGAGGGTATATGAAATGAGTCTGTCAGTTTTAAAGTGGAACGGTCAGGCTCTTGTTCAGTACCATTATAAAATACAATATATTGCGGGAAAGGAAGCTTTTTCAGTGTTGAAGTATAGATATCGATTCCGTTGGCAGTAATATATTTTTCGTATAATCTAGAAAAATACAGCAAGCCCCTTATCGGCATATTGGGATTAAAAGTGCTCTGATGTTCGTATAGGTTCATAGTTCCGCTGATCAGAAAAGCCAGATCATTCTTCATTGATAAATACAGTGCATTGTCAAGCGTATTAATCTCCAGCTCATCTGGGTTACTGTAATCACTGCCGTTGACCGCATTATAAAGTGAGAGCAGATCTTCTTTCTTCTGAAATACAAGGCGGAAAAGTCCGTCCTTGTATGTCCTGTTCGCTGCAGGATAATCCTGATTATTTAATTGTCTGATCAATAATTACACCTCCATTATAGAAAAAAAAATAAGTGGCTGCAACCTTCTGTGAGCTCAAACAAAAGGAATTTTTGGCGGAAACCGCCGGATAGGTTCTCACGAACCAGATACTGTCATCTCTTGTTAAGAGAGTGAACCTTTGGAACAATAGGCAGGAAAGAATAATTCCTGCTGATGGTTTGTTCAGTATAGACTACAGAGCAAAAAAAGACAAGATGGAAAAGTGCACAAATCGAAATAGGTGAAATGATATAATCTTAAATAAAATTTGATCTGAACAGAAGATATATATTATTCATTTTAATGGATAAATTTATTTTGGGGAGTATGTTGAAAATTGATATGTAATATCCTCTTATAACATCTATTTAATTTGACAGACAATGCAAACGTATGCAAAAAATTAGACAGTTTATCTATGATATATTAATAAAAATCGTATATTAGTTACAAAAAGAATAAAATTATATAATAAATATTGAAAAAAATATGAAAAGTGATAAGATATAAACACAGCAAACGTTTGCATAAGGAGGAGCAGAATGGATCGTACATTATTAGATGATTTGTTTAATAACATTAAATTCAATATGCATAAAAAAATGATAGAAGAGCCAATCGAAAATCCAAAGAAGCTAGCAGAAATGTTTGGCGAGGATGAAAAGGAGGTGTTGAATTATTTAAATGAATTTAATGATACATTGAATGAACAGTCAGAAAAGCTGAGACAGAAAGATGTAAAGTTTTATACGGCTGATCCGGTTAAAATCGCATTCGTTGGAGATTCCATTACGAGTGACAGAGAAAGTTATATGAATATAATAAAAAGGACGTTGCTCACGGAGAAATGTATACATATAATTGACGCTGCTATATCAGGTGACAAAAGCGATGATGCAAAGATGGCGTTTTATTCACGGGTAATGAAATATAATCCGGATATTATACATATTTTGCTTGGGACAAATGATATGAGAAAGAATAATGATCAATTTGGCGAACCGTGTATCAGTCTGCATGACTACAAGAAAAATATGGAGTATATGGTCAGAACTTTGAAGGTTCAGGGGAAAAAAGTGATTTTATCGACGATATCTCCAGTAGACAATGAAGGATTGGGAAAAAGGTTTCCTGAAGAAAATTGGATATATGATAATAGAGATATTGAAGCAGTTAATGAAATTATTTGTGAAACAGCAGAAAAATATAAAGCCTTGTTAAATGATATGAGGTCTGTTTATTTGCAGTATCCGCCAGCAAAAATATTGTTGCAGGATGGACTGCATCTGAATGCAGTAGGACAATTCCTGCTTGCCGAGAATGTGATGAGATGTATAAAAGAAGTTGTAGAAATGGAGGAAACAACATGAGTAAGAGCACTGGATGGATAAAGCACATTATTAAAGCCAAGGAGACAGGAATTCTTGTTATATTGATTCTTCTGTCTATTCTTATACAAATTTATAATCCTATTTTCCTGACATTCAGTAATCTTATGGATGTTCTGAGAAATACATCTTATACGCTTATTATTGCTCTGGGAATGACATTTGTTCTAATAGCCAGAGGTCTTGATCTTTCAGTCGGATCTGTGCTGGCAATTAGCGGACTTGTATCGGCATTGTGTATGACAAATGGGATACCGGTTACATTATCCTGTCTGATTGGTCTATGTGTGGGAGCAGTATTCGGTTCTGTTAATGCATTCTGCATTGTAAAACTACGCATTCCGGCTATGATTGCTACATTGGGTTCCATGTATATGGCCAGAGGTCTGGTATTGGTAATTACGAAAGGTCAGCCTGTATATCCCCTCCCTGACAGTTTTGTTTCTTTCGGGCAGGGCAGTATCCTGGGGATTCCGGCGGTTGTTATTCTTGCAATCATCCTTTCGATCATAGCCCATTGGGTGCTGAAAAACACTACATATGGAAGGAAAGTATATGCAATAGGCGGAAATCCTGAAACAGCAAGCTATGCAGGTATTAATGTTTCCCGAATTACAGTCAGCGTCTACATTTTATGCGGTATATTAGCAGCTCTATCCGGAATTATGACAGCAGCACGTATGGGATCCGGACAACCCAGTGTAGGAGATGGGACTGAAATGACAGTTATTACGGCTGTTATCATTGGGGGAACAAGTTTGAATGGTGGTGCCGGAACTATATTAGGGACAGCTTTTGGGGCTTTACTCATGAACGTCCTGTCAAGTGGTATGAATCTGGTGGGTGTTTCGGCGTATTGGCAGCAGTTTGTAATGGGACTCATTATCGTGGTAGCTGTAGCTCTGGATCAGTATCAGAGGAGTAAACGCCGATAGAATGGAGGTAGATTATGGATACGGTTTTAGAGTTGAAAAATGTGTCAAAAGCATTTGGAAAAGTAACGGTTTTTAAAAACGTAAATTTAAAACTGTATAAAGGTGAAATTCTTGCATTAGTAGGAGAAAATGGCGCGGGAAAATCCACTATGATGAATGTATTGGGAGGTGTATATCCTGCAGGGAGTTATGAAGGAGCCGTTGTCGTAGGTGGCAGGCAATGTATGTTCAGAAGTACAAAGGATTCCCAAAATGCCGGAATAGCGATGATACATCAGGAAATCAGTCTCCATCCTGAGTTGACAGTGGCCGAAAATATTTTTATGGGAAACTGGGACAATGCAAAGGGAAAAGTTAAATGGAAGTCCCTCTATAAACGTGCTGAAAAATACCTTGAAAAAGTAGGGCTGGATGTCGATGTACATACACCAGTATATAATCTTAGTACCGGACAACAGCAGCTTCTTAGTATCGCACGGGCGCTTGCATCAAATCCCAAGATCATTCTATTTGATGAGCCTACCTCAGCACTGGCAGAATCAGATGTTGATAATCTCCTTTCAATTGTCAGAAATCTAAAAGAAAATGGTATTTCCTGCATATATATTTCTCACAAAATGGAGGAAGTGTTTGCTCTGTGTGATAGAATTGCAGTTTTACGAGATGGAAGTCTTGTGTATGAAGCGGATACAAAAGATGTGTCTGTAGATACTATAATTGAAAAAATGGTAGGGCGTAAACTGGACGAAATGTATCCTAAGGAGACGATTCCTATCGGAGAACCTGTAATGAAAGTATCGGGAGTTACAATTCCCCACCCATATGTGAAAGACAGAAAAGTTGTCGATAATGTTTCTTTTGAGGTGAGACAAGGTGAAATCCTTGGATTTGCCGGTCTGGTAGGAAGTGGAAGAAGCGAAACGATGAATGCAATTTTCGGCGGCTTAAAAAAATCAGCAGGTACAGTTTACGTTAATGGGAAGGAAGTCAATATAAAAAAACAACAGGATGCGATAAAGAATGGTATCGGACTTGTAACGGAGGACAGAAAGAAGAGCGGTATCATTGCCCCTATGACATTAAGGGAAAATATGACAATTGCAAACTTGGATGGAATATCCAGGAAAGCTATTATTAACCACAGGAGAGAAAAAGAAATTTCAGAAGAATACTATAATAAATTGTCAGTTAAGGCAAATGGCATTGAAGATAACATTATGAATTTGTCCGGAGGTAATCAGCAAAAAATTGTCCTATCAAAATGGCTGATGCGGCAATTGAAAGTCCTTATCCTGGATGAGCCGACACGAGGAGTAGATGTGGGTGCCAAGGTAGAAATTTATCATATTATAACTGAACTGGCAGAAAAAGGAATGGCAATTGTCATTGTATCTTCTGAACTTCCAGAACTTATGGGAATGTGCGACCGTATTATCGTATTAGGTAACGGTAGAGTGACCGGAAATATTGGCAGACAGGAGTTCTCTCAGGAAAGAATTATGCGGGCAGCGACTTGTGTGGAAACATATGGTATATAGAAAAAATATTAGAAACTTCAACCGAAAAAAGGAGGATAAATTGTGAAAAAAATTAAAAAGATTATTTCGGGTTTCTTAGTTATGATTATGGTTTTTGCTCTGGCGGGATGCAGCGGTGGAGCACAACAAGGGGAAGGCAGTTCATCAAGCACATCAAACACATCAACCGATGATGAATTTTATGTAATTTGGGTAAATCCGCTGGTCGGAAGCGCCGTATTTACTCAGGCAGACGAGGGAATTACTGCTGCGTCAGAAGAATATGGATTTAAGCTGAAAATCATAGGACCTTCTACTCTGGATGATACAGAAATGTTTGAGGCGTTGCAAAGTGCGATTGTCGAGAATCCAGATTTGATTGTTACGACACCTTATAACTATTCAGCAGTTGAAAGCTTATATGCTCAGGCATCAGATAAGGGGATTCCGATTATTAATATCAGTTCGGATTCTGATGAAGCAGGCCGGGTAAGTTTTATTGGCACAGACAATAAAAAGTATGGTGAGCTGGCAGCAGATTATATTAATGAAAAAACGAATGGAGAAGCAAAAGTTTTGATTATGATGGCTAATCTGGATACAAGTAATCAGCTGGAACAGCGAAATGCATTTGAAGCGAAATGTAAATCTGAATATCCGGGAATCGAGATTGTTCTTACAGATGAGGATAATGGTGACAGCTCTACTGCACTCCAGAAATTTCAGGATAATCTGAAAGCTCATCCGGAAATTGATACGATTCTGTGTCTGGAATCGATTGGAGGCGTCGCGGCAGCGAATGCTATGAATGAGTTGGGAAGAGATGATGTTACGATTCTGGCTATTGACGATAACGAAGACACCCTTCAATATATAGAAGACGGTGAAATTTGGGGGACTATGGCTCAGAATTTTTATAAAATGGGTTATACAGCAGGAGAATTTGCCTACAATTATTTAAATGGTGAGGAAGTAGAATCTACAGTAGATTCAGGAACAATACTTATTACGAAAGATAATATCGATACATATCAGGAACAATTTTATGAATAGAATGTAAATAAAACGGTTGGAGTTCTATATAATATTTCTTGGTTTGATGCCGGAAATGAACGGAATGTTTGTTTCCGGCTTAAATTTTGAGAAACATTTAATGAACAAAAATTGAATTATGATTACTTTTAATGGTATACTAGAGATAATTAAATTTAATGGAAAAAAATGGCACAAGGCAGGTAATATATATGGCCACTTTAAAAGATGTTGCAAAGCGGGCAGGGGTAAATATATCAACTGCTTCAAGAGCATTAAACGGAAACTCGGCTATCTCTGAAAAAACAGCTCTTTTAGTAAAGCAGGCTGCTTCTGAATTAAATTATAAGCCAAATCTAAGTGCTAGAATACTAAAAGGAAAAAAATCAAATATGATCGGTGTTATTGTGCCGGAGACGAACAGTGATTATTTTGCCAGGTTAGTAGAGACGTTAGAGGTAAGATTGCAGGAAAAAGGGTATTTTCCGATCATAGCAAATACAAAATTCAATAAAGAGAAAGAGCTTGATGCAGTAGATCATTTTCTTAACTACTACATAGAAGGGATATTTGTAGTTTGTGTATCATCTGCTAAGGATTTATCACGTTATAGCAGGAAGACGGATCTTTATAATATACCTCTGATAGCTTTGGATACAAGACAGGAAGGCGCCGACTGTAATCAGATTATGGTAGACGATATGCTGGGAATGACAATGGCTGTATCCCATTTGATTGAAAAAGGACATAGGTCGATAGGCTTTATAGGGGATGCCATTATAGAACAACAGGGAAGGACGGAAATGTTCCGGCAAGCAATACGGAATAATGGGTTGAATGTCAGGGAAGAAGATATAGAGACTTGCTCTGATTCACGCTTTGAGGAGGCGGGATATAAGATGATGAAGCGATTTCTATCGAAAAAAAGGTATCCTGATGCATATCTTGCAGGATGTGACGATATTGCAATTGGTGCGCTTCGAGCAGCATATGAAAATGGACTTTCTGTACCAGATGATATTGCAATTGTAGGGAATGATAATGGAAGGGCATCAAATTACTTATATAAACGTCTGACAACTTTATCGCCCCCAATAGAGAAAATGTCTTGTTTGGGAGTCGATATGATGATCGAGTGTATTCAGAATAAAGATTCAAGTTTAACTCACAAGATTACTTTGAAACCTGAATTACTGCTTAGAGAAACCACTTAAAACTTTCAGTATTGCAAAATCTTCGCAGTGTATATCCGATCAGTAAAAACGGAAAAGTTCTGTTTCCGTTCAGACGGCTTTTCCTGATCGGTGAGAAGTGATTGTTACAATAAAGGTCTTAAGCACCTCACGATATTTTCTATCGTCCGCACAAATGTTTCTGTATCTGCCTGCGGATTGCTCAGATATGCATGATAAGTTCCCTGTATACAGTAAGAGAGAAGGATCTGCTTTGCCGGATCCTTTTTGTATTCCGGATATTTGCGGGAGATTACTTCTTTAAGTGCCCTGTCGAGGCGGATGCCCAGATGGCTTTGTCCTCTGCCGGAGAACAGGATCTTGATCAGGGAGATTTGGGACATGAAAGCAAGACAGAGTTCTCGTGTAAATGCATCGGAGTTGTCAGTTGTGTAATCTTTCAGGTGGTCGATACTTCCGATGATCGATTCGACAGTCTCCTGTTCCATTGCTTCGGACAGTGCGTAGATGTCTTCATAATGGGAGTAAAATGTAGATTTGTTGATGAGCGCCAGTTCGCACAGCTCCTTGACTGTTATTTTTTCGAGAGGCTTTTTGGCTCTCAGCTCGATAAAGGCATTTTTGATTGCCTGTTCTGTTTTCCGGATTCTAAGGTCTGATTTGTTTTCTGATTTTTTCATCAAATATATATCTCCAAAGCTAAATTTTCCATAAACCGACTATTTTGAAAATAAGTCGGTTTTCCGACTTATATCCGGTATTGCCGGTGGATTTTCGTATGTTTTTCGGATACTCTGATTATAGGATAAAAAACGACTGTTGTCGATTATTTATGGATGAAAAGAGGTAAAATTATGGATTTTTACGGATTTTACACAGGGAAGATTTTTGATGCCCACAAATATCTGGGGGCACATATCAACAGAGGAAAAAACGGCAAAGCAGAAGGAGTCGTATTCCGGACTTTTGCGCCGTCGGCATCGCGAATCTCCGTGATCGGAGAATTTAACGGGTGGACAGAAAGTCCCATGGAGAAGGTGCATGACGGAAATTTCTGGGAGTTCATATCAGAGGAGGCAGAGCCCGGAATGATGTATAAGTACCGGATCTATGACCGCGCGGGGCACTGGATCGATCACTGCGATCCCTGTGGATACGGGATGGAGCTGCGCCCGAATACAGCGTCCATTATCCGGGATATGGATGCATATCAGTTTCATGATGAAAAATGGATGAAAAAAAGATCGGATCACAAAGAACTGCCGCTGAATATTTACGAACTGCATTTCGGCTCCTTTAAGAAACCGTCGGATGAACCGGACGCGTGGTATGATTATGAGGAGATGGCGGATATTCTGATTCCATATCTGAAAGAGAACGGGTACAATTATCTGGAGATTATGCCTCTTAGTGAATATCCCTGCGATGAGTCATGGGGATATCAGGGAACGGGATTTTTCAGTCCGACTTCCAGATACGGGACAGCGGATCAGCTGAAGGCTTTTGTGGATGCCTGCCACAAAAATGAGATCGGCATTATTCTTGATTTTGTGCCAGTGCATTTCGCAGTGGATGATTATGCACTGGCGAACTATGATGGGACAGCGTTGTATGAATATCCCCATTCCGACGTGGGGGACAGCGAATGGGGCAGCAGAAACTTTATGCACTCCCGAGGTGAAGTGAGAAGCTTTCTGCAGTCTGCGGCGGATTACTGGCTGAGCGAGTATCACCTGGACGGACTTCGCATGGACGCCATCAGCCGGGCAATCTACTGGCAGGGTATGCCGGAGCGGGGTGTGAACTCCAATGCAGTAGAATTCCTAAGATATATGAATCAGGGGTTAAAAGAACGTCATCCGTCCGTCATACTGGCGGCGGAGGATTCTACCTCATTTCCGGGCGTCACAAAATCCGTGAAAGAAGGGGGCCTTGGATTCGACTATAAGTGGGATATGGGATGGATGAATGATACTTTGGATTATTTCCGGACAGCTCCCGAGTACCGGACAAGGGATTATCATAAGCTGACATTCTCTTTTGTCTATTACTACGATGAGAGGTATCTGCTCCCGCTGTCCCATGATGAAGTTGTCCACGGAAAGGCGACGATCCTGCAGAAAATGTACGGGGATTATGAGCAGAAGTTCCCTCAGGCAAGAGCGTTCTATATGTATATGTACGCACATCCGGGCAAGAAGCTTAATTTCATGGGAAATGAGCTGGGACATTTCAGGGAGTGGGATGAGAAGCGGGAGCTGGACTGGAATCTTCTCGATTACCCGGCACATCAGGATTTTCACAGATTTATGAAAGACCTGAACCGATTCTATCTGGAGCATCCGGCGCTCTCCGAAATGGATTATGATACGAAAGGATTTGAATGGCTGGAGTGCCATGCAGAGGAAAAGTGCGTATATGTATTTGAGCGCAGAAGTGAAAAAGAGCGGATCATAGCAGTCTTCAATTTCTCGGACGAGGAGCAGGAGATTGAAATCCGGAGCAAAGATATAAAGGAACTGAAAAAAGTGTTCAGCAGTGAATATAAAGGTTACGGAGGGGCGGAAGAGAAGCAGAGAAAGGCTGTAAAGATAAAAAAGGACAGCTGTTCATTCCGGCTGCAGCCTTTTTCGGCAGAATATTATATGATTGAGTAACATAATATTATATTACAATACAGACAGACGGAACCGGCCTATGAGGCCAGCTTCCGTCTGTCTACAACCGGTTTTAAGAACATGGCAAGAAATGCAGCCAGTATCCTCGCGATAACAGTGCTCCACCAGACCATGATCTGTCCGCCTGCCAGCGGCGGGAGGATAAGCATAAGTACCAGCATAAGTACAGGTTCAATATAAGTCAGGACATAAGAAAGGATGCTCTCTTCCATGGCGTAGAAGCTTGCCGTAGTTACCCGGGTAACCGCTACAAAAGGAACTGAGATAAGAAAGATCGGCATAATTCTGGCAATTTCCATATTAACTTCAGGAGATGAGCCGAAGAGGATACCGATATGATTTCTGCCTGCCAAGAGAATGACACAGCTTATAACGGCAAGAAAAATACCGCATCCGTACGCCAGCCGCCGTATACTTTTCAGCCTGTGCAGGCTTTTTTCTCCGTAGTAACGGCTGATGATGGGCTGACTCCCGTCACCGACGCCCTGAAAGAGCAGATATACGATACAGATAATGTAGGCGATGCAGGCGTAGACTGCCACAGCCTGGTCTCCCCCGTAAAGTATGGAAAAGCGGTTTATGATAATCAGTGATATGTTTGGCGTCATTGTAAGCCCGAACGGGGAAATCCCCACTTTGATAACGGAACCGGCCAGCTTTATCAGCCTGGAAAATCCAATACGCAGGGTAAATATTTTCTCGCGCATGAAATATACGAGGGCAAAAAGGAGTGTTACGCCCTGTCCGAGGATTGTTGCCAGCGCCGCGCCGGTAAGTCCCTGACCGAATACCCAGACAAACAGGTAATCCAGAACTACATTGGTAATGAATCCTGCAATCATGGAAATCATAGCATAAAGCGGCCCGCCGTGATTGCGGATAAAAGGAATCAGTCCTGTACTGAGGATCTGCAGTCCGGCGCCCAGTGCGATTACCCGGTTATATTCTGCGCCCAGTGAGAGCAGCTGTCCTTCTGCACCCAGAAGACGCAGGATGGGAGTATTAAAACCTAAAGTAAGTACGGTCAGGATCACGCTGCAGATGATCAGCATCCACAGGGTGGCTGCCGTAAAATCTCTGGCGCGTTTTTCTTTTTTCTCAGCCATACTGATGGAATAGTAGACGGCTCCTCCTATGCCGATTCCGGTGCCTGCAGCCTGAAGAACGGCAGAGACAGGATAAGCTACATTTATGGCGGAAAGTCCGAGATCTCCAACGCTGTGTCCCACAAAAAAGCCGTCCACGATCGCATAGATTCCGGATAATGCAAAGGACAGGACAGATGGGATTACATATTTAAAAAACATTCTCATTTCGCTCATAGGTTCTGTTACTCACTTCCTATTCTTTGTTTCAGTTCTTTTTCAAACAGCAGATTGAACAGTTCCATTGTTTCGATGGTCTGCTCCATGCGGTCATTGCCGATTTTGCTGGAAATCCGTTCTTCGGCTTCCAGTAAAGGCTCGATGATTTCTTCGGTATACTTCTTTCCCTTTTCCGTCAGAAATACAAATTTTTCCCGTTTGTCATGCCGGCTGGGTTCAAGAATGACTATTATAGGGGTGGAAAATCAAACTGTCAAGAATAATATAAGCAAAAAATACCGGCAGATCATGTGACCTGCCGGCAGCCGGTTTATTCCGTTCCCCTGTTGAAACCTTTCCGCTCCTTCGCCTTATCGATCAGCTTTTTTGCCTCCTCGAATGCTTCGGGGAGGTATTCTTCTGTCCATTCCTTCCCGGCCTTTTCCTTTTTCTTGATCTCTTCCCAGCTCTCTTTTGTTCCGTCGGTGCCCGGGCCGTCCGAATCGCCGAAGACGTGCGGGTGGCGGCGGATCATTTTGTCGATGATACACTGGATTACGTCGTCCATGGTGAATAGGCCTTCCTCCTCCGCGATCCGGGCGTGGAGCACCACCTGCATGAGCAGGTCGCCCAGCTCTTCTTTCAGATTGTCGGCGTCTCCGGTCTGATCCAGTATGTTGATTCCGCAGATTACTTCGGCTGCTTCCTCGATACATGTCTTTTTCAGGCTCGTATGGGTCTGCGCACGGTCCCACGGACAGCCGTCCGGAGCCCGCAGGCGCGCGATCACATTTTCAAATTCTTCAAATTTTGTCATTATTGAAACTCCTTATTCTGGTAGCGCAGCCGAAAACTGCGCCGGTATAATAGCTATTTGGCCATACACTCACAGCCTTATCTTACTATGTTTGAGAACGGGGCGCAAGGCGGACAATATGCTGTTACTAACACTTGTAACAACGACGTGTAACAATGATCTCAAAAAATATTGCCGAAAAGTGCCGCCTCCGTTATAATTTAGATATTAGTTTAATTATGAAAGGATGAGAAATTATGGAAAAGACAAACAAAAAAAGCCTCAGCGTCCTGATCGGCGCTGCCTTTCTGATGGCAACTTCTGCTATCGGACCCGGATTCCTCACCCAGACGGGACAATTTACCGGAAGCCTGAAAGCGAGCTTCGGATTCGTAATTCTGATCTCGGTTATACTTGCAGCCATTGTTCAGCTCAATGTGTGGCGCGTGCTCTGCGTCTCGGGCATGAGGGGACAGGATGTAGCGAACAAGGTGCTCCCCGGACTTGGCTATGTGGTAGCGTTTCTGGTTGTCGCAGGCGGACTTGTATTCAATATCGGTAACGTAGGCGGAGGCGCCCTCGGCTTTAATACGCTGCTGGGCATACCGAAGATAGCAGGATATTTCATTGCAGGCGGAGTCGCGATCGTGATCTTCCTGCTGAAAAACGCACTGAATGCAATGGATACACTGACAAAGATACTGGGCGGTATTATGATCGTTGTGATCTTCGTTGTGATCGTTATTGTACGGCCGCCGCTGGGACTTGCCCTGAAAGAGACAGTTATGCCGACAGCCCCGCTGGGTGAGCTCGGAACAGCCATCCTCACACTTCTCGGCGGTACGGTGGGAGGGTATATCACATTCTCGGGAGCTCACCGTCTGATCGATGCAGGTATCACGAAGAAAGAAAATCTAAAAGAGATCAACAAGAGTTCTGTCATGGGAATCGGTATCGCCACGATCGTGCGCGTATTCCTGTTCCTTGCAATTCTCGGCGTTGTAGTTGCGACGGCGACATCACCGGCGCATACGCTCGACCCGGATAACCCGGCGGCAGACGCGTTCCGCATCGGCGCAGGAGAGATCGGATACCGGTTCTTCGGACTGGTGCTGCTCTGCGCGGCAATTACATCTATCGTGGGATGCGCTTATACTTCTGTGTCTTTCTTAAAGACATTCCACAAGAGTATTGAGAAGTATGAGAATGTGTTTATTATTTTATTTATCGCATTGAGTACAGTTGTTATGGCAGTCCTCGGACAGCCGGCTGTCCTGCTTGTTCTTGCTGGCGCGGTGAACGGCCTGATCCTGCCGATCACACTGGGCGTATGCCTGATCGCCTCCAAGAAGAAATCAATCATGGGCGAGGACTATAAGCATCCGACATGGCTTCTGATCTGCGGTATTGTCGTTGTGATCGCATCCGCATATCTTGGAATTACAACATTCGGAGCAAACTTAAGCCAGCTTCTCTGATTCCTGCACACAGGAAGCAGCTTGTGATATAACAGTTCAGCCCGCTCGAAAAATCATGCGAGCATGATTTTCTCTTCCGGTCAGTTCCACGGCTGAACTTATATGTAAAGGAGATTGAAATGAATGAAATCAAAATCTGTACTGCCGGGGATTCCTCTCTCCTGATCGAATTCGGTCAGGAGATTTCCCCGGAGATCAACGCGCAGATCACGGCGCTGGTGCGAATGATCAAGGCACAGCATATTGAGGGAGTCACTGATATGATCCCCGCTTTCGCGTCTCTGCTTATCAATTATGATCCCAGAGTGGTAAGCCATGCCGGCCTACGCGCGCGTATGGAGAAGCTTCTGAAGCTGGAGATCAGCGGGGAAGCTTCGGAATCAAGAATCTTTGAAATCCCGGTCTGCTACGGCGGGGAATACGGTCCGGATCTTCAGAATATCGCGGATCATGCGGGACTGACTCCGGAAGAAGTGATCCAGATCCATTGCGGAAAAGATTATCTGATCTATATGCTTGGATTCCTTCCCGGTTTTTCCTATCTGGGAGGACTGGACGAGAGGATACACACCCCCAGACTTGCTAATCCGAGGATACGTATCCCGGCGGGAAGCGTGGGGATCGGAGGCTCCCAGACCGGCATTTATCCGCTGGATTCTCCCGGAGGATGGCAGCTTCTCGGTATGACGCCGGTAAAGACTTATGATCCGGGGAGAGAGGCGCCGATCCTTTTTGAAGCAGGAGACTATATACGGTTCGTCCCTGTGGCAGAAGAGGAGTATCTGGAAATAAAGAAACAGGTGGATGAAGGCGCATATCAGTGCGTGATCCATCAGAAAGGGGTGTGATCTATGGGCGTTCGAGTTTTAAAAGGCGGGATGCTGACAACAGTGCAGGATCTTGGAAGAACCGGCTATCAGAGCCAGGGATTCAGTGTTTCCGGCGTCATGGATGTCCGCTCCTTTAAGATTGCCAATCTGCTCCTTGACAACCCGGAGAATGAGGCGGTGCTGGAATTTACCCTGATGGGGCCCAGTCTGGAATTTACCTCAGAGACGATCATCTCCATCACCGGCGGGGATTTCCAGCCCCGTGTGAACAAGAAGCCGGTGAAGATGTACACAGCACTTTATATGCACAAGGGAGACGTGCTGGATTTCGCGGGATGCCGTACCGGTAGCCGGGGATATATTGCGTTTTCCAGTTATCTGGACATCCCGGTTGTGATGGGCAGCCGTTCTACGAATATCAAATGCGGGATCGGGGGCTTCAAAGGCCGCAGGCTCAAAGACGGGGACTATATCGGTTTCCGCATCAAGAGAAGATATCTGCCGTACTTCCTTTCCAGAAGTCTGGATCTGGATGAGTTTGACTATGACGAAGTGACTCTCCGCGTTGTGATGGGACCGCAGGAGGATGTGTTTACCAATGCAGGCAGGGAGACGTTCCTGAATTCGGAATACACCGTGACCAATGATTTTGACCGGATGGGGTGCAGGCTGGAAGGTCCGTTTATCGCATATAAGACAACGGCGGACATTATATCAGACGGGATTGCGTTCGGCTCCGTGCAGGTGCCGAGCCACGGAAAGCCGATCGTGCTTCTTTCCGACCGGCAGACAACCGGCGGATATGCAAAGATCGCCACGGTGATCTCGGTAGATATTCCGAAACTTGCACAGTGTAAGACAGATAACAAAGTGCGCTTTCAGGCCGTGACAGTCGAAGAAGCCCAGCAGCTTCTGCTCGACGAAGTGGCCGGACTCAATGAACTGCGCAGGCAGATCTATCGGCCCTGCCGGGAAGTGCTTGAGTGCCGTCTGGTAGCAAAGCGCCTCAGCAAACTGTTTCAGTAAATGAGAAAGAAAAAGATAGGAGTGACCGATATGGATTTGGAAAAGATCGAGAAACTGGTAAATATTATTGATAAGTCTTCCATGCTGGAGTTCAGCATTCAGGAGGGCGATACGAAGATCAAGATGAGCCGCAGAGGCAGCGCAGAGACGCCGGGAGAGCCGATCACTGTTGTAAAGACGGAGGCTCCGGCTGAGGAGACAGTAGATGAGAATTATATCATCTCTCCGATCGTGGGGACATTTTATTCCGCCCCGTCACCGGATGCTGAGGCGTTTGTCAAAGTCGGCGATGTGGTGAAAGCAGGGCAGACCGTGTGTATCCTTGAGGCCATGAAACTGATGAATGAGATCGAGAGTGATTATGACTGCGAGATCGAGGCGGTCCTCGTCAGCAACGAACAGAAAGTAGAGTACGGGCAGCCGCTCTTCAAGGTAAAGAAGCTGTCGGACTAAGGAGGAGTGCTGATGTTTCAGAAAATATTGATCGCAAACCGCGGGGAGATCGCCGTCAGGATCATCCGCGCCTGCCGGAATATGGGAATCCGCAGCGTGGCGGTTTATTCAAAAGAGGATAAGGACAGCTTTCACGTACAGTTGGCCGACCAGAGGATCTGTATCGGCGAGGGGCCGGCAAAGAACAGTTACCTCAATATGGAGCGCATTGTGACGGCAGCTCTCAATATGGGCGCCGATGCGATCCATCCGGGATTCGGCTTCCTGTCAGAGAACGCAGATTTTGTCCGGCTCTGTGAGAAGAACGGGCTGACGTTTATCGGACCGAAAGCAGACGTGATCGACAGTATGGGAAATAAGTCCCACGCGCGTAAAACCATGATGGAAGCGGGCGTTCCGGTGGTGCCGGGTACAAAGGAACCGGTGTATGATGCAGAAACAGGTATCAAGCTGGCAGAAGAGATCGGATATCCGGTCATGATCAAGGCGTCATCAGGCGGCGGCGGAAAGGGAATGCGTGTGGCAAAATCCGCCGATGAGTTTGAATTCCAGTTTAATATGGCTCAGAGAGAGTCCGCCAATGCATTCGGCGACGACACGATGTACATTGAGAAATTCATCGAGAATCCCCGTCATGTGGAGATTCAGGTCATGGGAGATAAATTCGGCAATGTGGTGGCTCTCGGCGAACGTGACTGTTCGGTGCAGAGAAACCATCAGAAGCTGATCGAGGAGTCTCCGTCTCCGGCTATTAATGATGAGATCAGAAATGCCATGAACCGTGATGCTGTCCTTGCGGCTAAGACGGTAAACTATACCAATGCGGGAACGATAGAGTTCATCCTTGACCCGAAGGGAACATATTATTTCATGGAAATGAATACCCGTATACAGGTGGAGCATGGCGTTACAGAGATGGTGACAGGCACAGATCTGATCATAGAGCAGATCAGGGTGGCTATGGGAGAACCTTTAAGCTTTAATCAGGAAGGTATCCGGCTTACCGGCCATGCGATCGAGTGCCGGATCAACGCTGAGATCCCGGAGAAGAACTTTATGCCGAGTCCCGGTGTGGTGAAGCACCTCCATCTTCCTGCCGGAAACGGTGTGCGGGTGGATACGGCGCTTTATACAGGCTACAGGATTCCTTCGGAGTATGACTCCATGATCGCCAAAGTTATCGTACATGCGCCGGACCGCAATGCCGCGATCCAGAAGATGCGCTCTGCACTGGATGAGATGGTGATCATCGGTGTGGATACGAATCTGGATTTCCAGTACCAGATCATGCGCAATCCGGAGTTCTGTGCCGGAAATGCGGATACCGGATTTATTGAGCGGATGCTCAGACTGGACTAATTAAAGAAAGAAGTGTGAATAAATATGTATAAAGTTGATTTAAACAGTGATCTTGGAGAGAGCTTCGGACGCTATACGCTGGGGATGGATGAAAAGATCATTCCGCTGATCTCTTCGGCGAATATCGCATGTGGATTCCACGCGTCAGACCCTGTCGTGATGATGGAGTCTGTCAGCAGGACGAAAGCTGCAGGCATCCGTATCGGCGCTCATCCGGGCTTCCCGGATCTGATGGGATTCGGACGCAGAAATATGGCTGTTTCCCCGGCGGAGGCAAAGGCGTATACACTGTACCAGATCAGCGCTCTGGGCGGGATGTGTCAGGCTCATGGGATGAAGCTACAGCATGTGAAACCCCACGGGGCAATGTACAATATGGCGGCGAAAGACTATGATCTGTCCCTCGCCATCTGCGAAGCTGTCAGGGAATATGACCCGGAGCTGATCGTGATGGGACTCTCGGGAAGCGAGACGATCCGTGCGGCAAAAGACTGCGGCTTAAAGACAGCCAGCGAAGTGTTCGCGGACCGCGGTTATGAGGAGGACGGAAGTCTGGTAAACCGCAGGAAAGAGGGCGCGTTTATCCGCGATGAAGAGGAAGCGATAGCCCGAGTGATCCGCATGGTGAAAGAAGGAAAAGTTACCGCCGTTACAGGTAAGGATATCGAGATACAGGCAGATTCCGTATGTGTGCACGGAGATGGAGAAAAAGCTCTTCTCTTTGTGGAAAAAATCCGCAGCGCCCTTAAAGAAGAGGGGATAGAGATTGCACCGTTAAGCGGGATCTGCCGGTAAATAATATCCGGTGAGAGAAAAGGCTATAGTGTGAGAACAGAACTGGCAGCAGCCGATTAATCTTCGACCGCTGCCAGTTTTTTCATTTTTGCATATGTAAAATGATTGAATACCGCTATGGTCCGCCCACGCCGATCATAGCCAGAATAGTTCCGCGCGTAAGTTTTAAGAGAATACGTCTGTAAGGTCAGGCAAGCACCGTGATTACGAGTGTTATCTCTCAGAGGTGGTATACAGGCGGATTTTTTTATCGCCGTCGTATTGGATCTCATTTCCGAGATCGTATACCGCATTACTGATCACATATTCACCGTCGTTTACATATGTTTCTATCAGGTTGGAGTCCACCAGTACTTCCAGGTGAAAACTGCCGTCTGTGCCACGGGATATATCGGGCGTCTCGGATACAAGATGCGCGCCCTCGAAAGCCGGATACACGTTAGAACGGTCAGTCACGATACGATCTCCTGTGCGGCGGATGACATATCCGCCGATAGTAACGGTCTCGCCGTCTTCGAGTTCAAAGGACGCCATATAACCGTCGTCTGATACGTCTTTTATATCATATACGGCTTTGGAAAATGCCTTTCGGATGTTCGGGTGCATGCGGAAGAAGACATGTCCGTCCTTAACCTCTACCACACGGGGAGAGCAGAACATTCCGATCCAGCCTTCCTCTGTTACCCTGGGCATACGCACCCATGCGACCATGGTGCGGCGTCCATCCTTATCAAGAGCTGTCTGGGGCGCATACAGATCAAGTCCATAGTCGAGATACTGATATTGATCCGGAATGTCCAGGCTGCATGTCTCCTCATCAAAGGTTACAGGGAAACAGATCGACTGATTCTTCTCTTTTTCTCCATTTTTGAGTAGCCCCATGGCGGAGAGAAGAAGTACATCGCCGCCCTCTGTCGGAAAGTAATCCGGGCATTCCCACATCCAGCCGTATTCCGGCCCTTTCCATGCCTTATCTACATAAGTCCACGTGTGAAGATCATCGCTCCGATAGAAGAGCACTTCTCCGTATTTCTCACCCATTGTACTGCCGAGTACCAGATACCAGGCGTCTTTGCCCCTCCAGATCTTGGGATCTCTTGTATGTGTGCGGTCTCCGATCGCGGGATCCGTGACCGGAGGGATGATGACCTCCTTGCCGTGCTCGTTGTCGAATCGAAAGCCGTCTTCTGAGGAGATCATAAGCTGTGCGGATTCAAACTGCTCATCCAGACAGGTGTGAGGATCGTCGGGATTGACGACTTCATAGCGTACGCCCGTATAGACGAGATACAGTTTTCCGTCCTGTTCAATGGCGCTTCCGGAGAAACAGCCGTTCTGATCTGCCCGGGTGGTAGGATAGAGGGCGAGCCCTTTGTGTTCCCATGTGACCAGATCCCTGCTTACCGCATGTCCCCAGTGCATGGTCCCCCAGCGGGGCCCGTAGGGAAAATACTGATAGAAAAGGTGGTAGTATCCCTTGTAGTATATAAAGCCGTTCGGATCGTTCACCCAGTTATCCGGCGCTTTTAAATGTAATGTGTGTCTTTTCATACTGCCTCCAATATTTAAACTGTGCTTTGTTATTCTTCCGTGTAATTCACGCCTGTCTCTTTATCAAAGAAGTGCATCTTCGACGGCATGAATACGAAGTTGATCCGGTCGCCGATCTGGCTGATCTCATATTTGGATACACGGGCTACGGCCTGAGCACCGCCGAAGTTGAAATACAGGTTGTTCTCATTACCCATAACCTCTGTGTCTGTAATAACTGCGTGCTGGGCGTTGTCTTTGTTGAGCTCCATGTTCTGTGCATCCATCTTGATATCCTCGCCGCGGATGCCGAGTACCATTTCGCCCTGACGTCCGTTCAGTTTCTTCATCATGCCCTCGGACAGTGTCATTGTGCTGCCATCATTGAATTTCACGGTGTCTTTGTCAACTGTCACATCGAAGAAGTTCATCTGCGGAGATCCGATGAATCCTGCCACGAACTGGTTTACCGGGTGATCGTAGAGCTCCATCGGTTTCCCGACCTGCTGGATCACGCCGTCTTTCATGATAACGATACGGTCAGCCATTGTCATAGCCTCGACCTGATCGTGTGTTACATAGATCGTAGTAGCGCCGATCTGTCTGTGGAGTTTGCTGATCTCTGTTCTCATGCTGACACGGAGTTTCGCATCAAGGTTTGAGAGCGGCTCATCCATGAGGAATACTTTGGAGTTCTTTACGATCGCACGTCCGAGTGCTACTCTCTGGCGCTGGCCGCCGGAGAGGTTTTTCGGTTTGCGGTAGCGGTATTCTTCCAGTCCGAGGATTTTGATCGCCCAGTCTACTTTCTGTTTGATCTGGTCTGCAGGCATTTTCATATTCTTCAGGCCGTATCCGATGTTTTTCTCAACTGTCATATGAGGATAGAGGGCGTAGTTCTGGAATACCATTGAAATTCCTCTGTCTCTCGGAGCCACATCGTTTACTTTTTTACCGTCGATATAGAGCTCGCCGCCTGTGATCTCCTCAAAACCGGCGATCATACGGAGAGTTGTCGATTTTCCGCAGCCGGACGGGCCGACAAATGCGATGAATTCTTTTTCCTCTATATTGAGAGTGAAGTTGTCTACTGTATTCTTATTTGATCCGGGATACATTTTACATACATTTTTAAATTCTATAAAACTCATTTCCTTATCCTTCCTTTGAACCTGTTGATGTAACACCTTCTACGATCTGTTTCGAGAACAGGGAGTAGATGATGATGACCGGTATTGTAATCAGAGTAATAACTGCAAGCGTCTGTCCCATTGTCGTATTCTCATTGGATGTGATGGAGTTCAGACCGATCTGAGCGGTCAGCAGGTCGCTTGAGGTAAATACCAGTGACGGCCAGAGATAGTCGTTCCATACATTCAGGAAAGTGAATACGCTGACGGTTGCAACAACTGTTTTTGACATCGGCAGGACCATGGTGAAGAAGTATTTCACCGGGCCACAGTAGTCGAGCTGCGCTGCCTCGTACACATCGTCCGGCAGGCTGACGAATACCTGACGGAACAGGAAGATATTGAACGGGTTTACGATCAGCGGCAGGATATAACCGACGATCGTGTTCAGGAGACCGGCTTTCGCGATGATCAGGAAATGGATCGTGATGACCGTCTCAGTCGGTACGATCAGGAGCATGATGATGATCATGAGCCACTGATCGCGGAACGGGAAATTGATCTTGGCAAGAGCATATCCGGCAAGACCGTTTACGATAATGCTCAGGACGATCAGGATCGCCGCGTATAGAAGCGTGTTGCCCATATATCTCAGGAAACTTGTATTTGTAATGATTGAAACATAGTTGTCAAAGAAGTTTCCGTTTAATGCCGGCGGGATAAACGCCGCAATGGAATTCATGTCCGCTGTGATCGCTGCATCCGGCTTAAAGGAGTTTGCAAGCATCCAGATGACCGGGAACAGGAAGAAGATCGAGAGCACCAGCAGGATGGCTACAAGGATCCAGTTAATTCGCTTTTGCTTTTTTGTTACCATGTTTTCTCTCCTCCTTGTCCTTAGTCAGTACGTTTTGGATGATCGTCAGGATGACGACGAATACGGTAAATACGATCGCCATTGTGGATGCAAGCCCCATCTCCCAGTTGACTGTACCGGTTTCATAAATGTCGTACACAAGTGTGTAAGTTGAATGATCAGGACCTCCGCCTGTCATAACCATCGGCTGTACCAGCATGCGGAACGCGCCGATCGTGACTGTGATAAATACGAAGATACACAGTGGTTTCAGTTCCGGAAGTGTGATATCTTTGAATTTCTGCCAGCCGCTTGCATGATCCATCTCAGCCGCCTCGTAGAGCGCGGGATTGATGTTCTGCAGACCGCCCAGAAAGATGATCATCTGGTAGCCCACGCCCTGCCATACGCTCATGATCGCGATGGATGGAAGCGCCTGTCCGGCGCTGTGGATAAACGGCTGCGGATCGATACCGAAGTTCCCGAGCAGCGTGTTCAGGATGCCTTCCGGGCTGTAGATCTGCATCCACAGTGTGGATACAACAGCCAGAGACATAACTACAGGTACGAAAAACGCCACTTTAAAATATTTCTTGCAGTGCGCCGCTTTGTTGATCGCCAGAGCGAGCAGAAGTGCGCCGCCGCACTGAAGCGGTACGATGATGATAACGAATTTTACGGTGTTTAAAAATGACTGTACAAAAAGGTCGTCTTTAAAAATATTTGTGTAGTTTTCCAGTCCCACAAAATGCGTCAGCTCAGGATTCAGTGCGAAGTAATCGGTAAAACTGAATCCGAGTGTAAGCAGCATCGGCAGGAATAAAAACAGTGTAAGCAGTACAAGTGCAGGGCCGAAAAACGCCATTCCCAAGATTGAATTCTTTTTCTTCATATTTTATTCCCTCGTATAACGTTCCAATTTCTGATCTATCCGTTCCACAGCTTTGTCAAGCTCCTGATCCACATCCTTTCCACTCAGAGCCACGCTTTCCAGCACTTCCTGGAAACTGGTGCTCACCTGCGGATATACCGGTGTCTTCGGACGGGGATGTCCGTACGTACTCAGCTGATTGTAGAGAGCACTGTAGTTCTCATCAGTCTGGAAGACGTCGATATTCTCGAAAGCTTCATATGTAGACGGGAAGTTCTTTGTCATATTCCAGATACGGATGCCGCTATCCACACCGCTCATCCATTTGACAAGCTCCGTGGCGCCTTCAATATCCTTTGTCTCAGAGGATGCGGCAAAGGCCCATGAGCCGGTCGGCGTATATGTTTCGCCGTCCCAGTCGTCGCTGACGATATAAGGAGCGACTCCGAGATTGAGATCCGGGTAGCTGGTGTATACTGTGTTGACTTCCCATGCCCCGTCGAACTTAAAAGCAGCTCTTCCGCTCTCGAAGAGTTGGTCGATGGGGGCTTCTGACATGTATCCATTTTCCACGATGGTCCGGAAATACTCCATGGCCGCTTTTGTCTGATCCGAATTGAAATAGCCGTCCACGGTCAGTCCATCGTCGCTTACGAGTTCGCCGCCGCCGGACCATACAAACGGAGCGTAGTAGTAGATACTTGTCTCGCCCACCGGGAATGTCATGTCAAGCGGATAACCGTCTTTCTCATCCATGAGAGGTTTGAGTTCCTCGAGAATAGTAAGAAATTCTGACCATGTCCATGGATGATCTGCATCCGGGATCTCGATTCCGGCCTCTTCGATAATGTCCTTATTATAGTAGAAGCCCACGCTGGATTCCATGACACCAAGAGCGTAAAGATCGTCGTTTACGGTCCCCTGTTCAATGATCGAGGGAAGATATTCGCTTTCTTCTTCCTCCGTCAGATCAGCCAGGGGCTGGATGATGCCGTTGGCAGCGTACGCGGCGATGTTTGGCCCGTCTACTGTAAGAACATCCGGCAGTCCTCCCGCCATGACAGATGCATTTACTTTATCGGAGTAACCGCCGCCGCTGTCATTTCTGGGCACGAATTCGATGTCGGCAAAATACTGGCCGTCATAAGCTTCGTTAAAAGTTTCTACCGATTCTTTGTAAGCCTGCCCTTCTTCTGTGTCTTCAATTGAGTGCACCCAGATCGAGAGGTACTCTTCGCCCTCATCGTATCCGGCAACGTCGCCGGGTTCAGGATCTTTCTGCTGACATCCGGCCAGACAGGCCGCAGCGAAGAGCGTGACCGTCAGGTACAGCAATCTTCTTCTCATTCCATCTCCTCCTTTAACAGATAAATAATATGAAACCAGTAATGTTACCGGTTAAGTAACCGGTTCCTTTAATGAAATCATAGAACGCCCGAGTATATATGTCAATAAGAAAATGTTTTTTCGTCATATGTCATATTTTTCTTCTTCTGTTTCTGTATATATTTCACAAAACCGGTTAAGTTACCGGTTATTCATTGATTCGTCGCGGGATGGTCTGATATACTATATTCCAGATATCGCGCGGGTACATACGATATCTGCGCTTACAGGAGAGGACAGGTATATTATGAAAGAAAAGAAAGTAACATTTTCAGACATTGCAGAGTATACAGGCTTTTCAAAGACGACGATATCAAGATATTTTAACAATCCCGACTCCCTTACGCTGGAGAATCAGCAGAAGATCGCGGACGCTCTGGTGGCTCTTGACTATAAGGAGAATAAAGTAGGGCGGATCCTGGCCAGTGGAAGGACAGAGTTCGTGGGGGTAATCGTTCCGAATCTCTACATGCATTATTATTCTGAGATGCTCAACCAGATTCTTGCCACCTATGAGAAATATGGATATAAGTTTCTTGTGTTTGCAGGCAATGCAAAGGCGGACGTGGAGAGGAGATATATTGAGGAGCTCCTCGCCTATAACATAGAAGGGATGATCATCCTGAGTCCCACGATCCCTTCTGAGGAACTCGCCTCCTACCATGTACCCGTGGTGGGGATCGAGAGAGAGGACAGGTATATTTCCAGCGTCAATACAGATAATTATATGGGAGGCGTACAGGCGGCCAGCCTTCTGAGCAAGAGCGACTGCGATATTCTGATCCATGTGAACGCAGACATCTCTGAGGAATCTCCGGCATATGGACGGATCAAAGGCTTTGTGGAGGTGTGCGGGGAATATCATCTGCCGTACGAACTGATACTGACGAATCTGGGAGATACGTTTGAGGAAAATACAGAGAGGATATCCGATATCATAGATCGTCTGGAGGAGGAACACCCGGGCAGGAAGAAAGGCATTTTTATGCCCAATGACACACATGCTAACGTACTGCTCAATATTCTGTTCCAGAGATACGGGAAACTGCCGGAGACATATCAGATCATAGGATTTGACAATTCTCCGATCTCCAGGGAATCAGTCATACCGATCAGCACCGTGGGACAGCAGATCTCTGTGATAGCGAATGAGGCGATGGATATCCTGTCCGCCCAGATGGCGGAACGGAAGAAAAGAAGGCCGGAGCCGCTGAAAGAGCCGGTCCATAAGATCATACCGCCGATTCTGATCCGGCGCCGTACAACGGTGTGACACAGGATCGATCGCACCAAAAGATTGACGGGGGCTTCCCCTTTTTGCTAGACTGTATAGTGAAAAATTTGCAGATGCTCAGGAGAACGCTATGGTAGAAGTATTGAAGATCCGGGAAATGACGCTCGGGAAGGGAAAACCGAAGATCTGTATTCCGCTCACAGGGAAGAACGAGGCGGAGCTGAAAGAAGAAGTATCGACTGTGAAGAAAGTATGCTGCGACATTGTGGAATGGCGGGCGGACTGCTTTGAAGAGATCGATGATGTGGAGAAGGTAAAAAGGATGCTCAGGGAATTGAGGCTCCTTCTGGAGAGGATACCGATCCTCTTTACTTTCCGGACGAGCAGTGAGGGCGGAGAAAAAGAAATATCCGCAGAAGATTATGTGGAGCTTTACCGCGAAGTGATCGGAACAGGAGATGCGGATCTCGTAGACGTTGAGATGATGCTTGGAGAAGAAGTATGCAGTATCCTGCTCCGGTGCGCGCATGATAATCACGTCTATGTAGTCATGTCCAGTCATGATTTTGAAAAGACTCCGGATAAGGAGACGATTGTATCCCGTTTCAGGTCCATGCAGGAGCAGGGAGCGGATGTGCCGAAGATCGCGGTCATGCCCCGCGGCGCAGGGGATGTGCTCACACTCCTTGCCGCCACGAACGAATTTACCGAGAGATATGCGGACAGGCCGGTTATTTCCATGTCCATGGGATGGCTTGGAAGTATCAGCCGGATCTCCGGGGAATTCTTCGGCTCTTCCCTGACATTCGCAGCGGCGGGCCGCGCATCTGCACCGGGACAACTCTCGGTCCGTGACGCGGAGTATATCCTGGATATCCTGCATAATACAGAAAATGAATAAAATGTAAAAAGTATGTAAAGAATGCAGACAGGCTGATTAATATGTGGACATCTCCGTGTCAGCGGTGATACAATAGATCGGAAAGGGTGATAGCAGTGGGAAAAAATAATGACAAGACAAACGTCATGCGCATCCTGGACCAGAAAAAGATACCGTATATCAGCCACGACTACCGGAGCACCGGCGCCATAAGCGGACCAGAAGTAGCCCGCGCACTGGGCGAAGATCCGGATATTGTGTTCAAGACGCTTGTCACCGTGGGGAAATCCGGTACGAACTACGTATTTGTAGTTCCGGTGGAAAAGGAGCTGAATCTTAAGAAAGCAGCGCGGGCAGCCGGCGAGAAGAGTATTGCCATGATCCCGCAGAAAGAGCTCCTGCCGTTGACAGGATATGTTCATGGAGGGTGTTCTCCGATCGGTATGAAGAAACAGTTTGAGGTCACAGTCGATCAGAGCGCGGCCGGGCATGACAGGATTATTTTCAGCGCCGGCAGGATAGGTTATCAGGTTGAAGTGGCGCTTGAAGATCTTGAAAAGGTGATAAGATTTAAGCTGGCGGATATTGCGGAATAAATTCACTGCAGTATGGTCGGCTTTATTTACTTTGGGTGATATTGAGAGGGCATGTTATGCTTAATGTGTGTATTTGTGACGATCGAGAGAAAGATCTGTCTGTAGTGAGAAAGCTCATGGACGACTTTTCAGAAGAACATCCCGAATATCCGCTTCGTCTGCACTTTTACCGGGATCCGGACCGGTTGATGTCTGATATCCAGAAAGAGGGCGGATTTGATATTTATCTGTTGGATGTTGTCATGCCGAATATGTCAGGAATGACGATCGCGGAGAAGATAAGAGAGCGCGGGGAAAAATCGGAGATCCTGTTTCTGGCTGCATCGAGAGAGTACGCGGTCGAGGCGTTTGGGGTAAAGGCCACAGGATATCTCTTAAAGCCGGTCAAAAAAGAAGGATTTGACGAAGCTCTTATGACATGCATCCGCCGTCTCGAGCACCGGGCGCCACAGTATCTGCTCATCAAGACAAAAGACGGACTGAGAAGGCTTCCGATCAGCGAACTGATGCAGATCGAAAGCTTCAATCATACGCGGCGTATCAGGATGTCGAACGGGACATCCATCGATACTGCGGCAACATTGTCGCAGTTATATGATGAACTGAAACATTATGGTTGCTTCTTCCTCCCTCACAGGGCGTATATCGTCAATCTGGACTATGTGGACGGTCTCAACGCAAAAGATCTGCATATGACCGACGGCGAGAGGATACCTGTCTCGCGTGGAAGGTATCGTGAGTTAAGGACTGCATATCTCGACTATATGACAGGGCGGTGTTTCGACTGATGTTCATACCGGGACCGGATTCCATCGGAAGTCTGGTCCTGTTTTTGTGGTGACATGCCCTCGCGGATATGGTATATTTAACAAAGAGCGTGCCTGAAAAGAGACGGAAGAGAGCGGGACATGCTGTGGAAAACGCGGACTGCGACGGGAAGGAGTGTGGGACGGATGCTGCAATATACATGGAAACGCCTGCTGACAGGCGTCCTCTCCCTTTTTGTGCTTGTGACAGTGACATTCTTTCTTGTCCGTATCATTCCGGGAAGTCCGTTTCAGAGAGGCGGAGTATCCGGGCAGGTGGTAGAGGCCATAGAGCAGGAATACGGATTAAACGAGCCTCTGCTGTCACAGTATCTGTCCTATATAGGCAGCGCAGTGCGCGGGGATCTCGGAATCTCCTATCAGGATCCGGCTACGCGCGTAACGGATATCATAGCGAGGGCATGGCCTGTGACAGCATCTATCGGTATAGCGGCGCTGACAGTCTCCACTGTTCTCGGGACGGCCCTTGGCATTGTGAGAGCAGTGTCAAAACGGCGGTGGGTGAGGGAATGTATCTCGGCAGGGGGAATGCTCCTGGCGGGCATACCGGGCTTTGCAGCTGCAATCCTGCTGCTCCTTGTATTCAGCGTAAAGTTGAAATGGCTGCCGGCGTCGGGGCTTCTATCTCCCGTACATTATATCCTGCCGGTAACCGCCCTCTCTCTCTATCCTGCGGCTATGATCTCCCGTCTCGTCGGAAATACGCTTTCGTCAGAACTTCAGAAGGAATATGTGCTCTTTGCGAGGGCAAAAGGGCTTGGGAAATGGCAGGTCGTCCTCACGCATGCTCTTAAGAATGCGTGTCTCCCGGTGCTGAACTACATCGGCCCGGCTTCGGCGTCGCTGCTCACGGGGAGCTTCGTCATAGAGAGTATCTTTACGATACCCGGCCTTGGCAGGGAATTTGTAAGTTCGATCACAAACCGGGATTATACCCTGATCCTCGGCCTTACCGTGTTCATGGGCGCCGTGGTGATCCTGATCAGTCTGGTCACGGATCTTCTGAGCGCATGGCTGGATCCGCGGACGCGCAGAGCCTATCGGGAAGAGAGGATATGAGGATGGATAAGATACTGCAGAAAATAAGGCGATACTGGCAGGACTATATGGGCGGAAGCCGTATGGCGCTCATCGGATGCGTGATCCTCGGGATATGGATCCTGCTTGCCATCGCAGTGCCGGTGTTCAGCCCGTGGTCGTTTTCCGGGCAGGACGCGGGAATGCGCAACCAGGGCCCGTCCATACTGCATTGGTTTGGAACGGACCGGTTTGGGAGGGATCTGTTTACCCGCGTGTGGTATGGTGCGGGAATCAGTCTCACTGTAGGCATATGCAGCGCCCTTATCAACGGCGTCATCGGCGTATTGTTCGGTGCGGTATCCGGGTATGCGGGAGGACGCACGGACATGTTTCTTATGAGGGCGGCAGACATTATCTCCGCCATTCCGTCCATGCTCTATGTCATTTTGATCACACTTGTGATGGGAGCGGGAGTCAGAAGCATTATACTCGGACTGTGCATTGCCGGCTGGATCAGCATGGCGCGTATCGTAAGAGGGGAGATCATAAAACTAAGAGAGATGGAATATGCCTATGCTGCGAGGATGGAAGGGATAAAACCATTCCGAATCCTGTGCAGGCATCTTCTGCCCAACACGGCAGGGACGATTGTGGTCAATCTGATCTTTCTGGTACCGCAGGCAATATTTACAGAGGCATTCCTCAGTTTCCTCGGCGTGGGTATCGCTGCGCCGGCCGCGAGCCTGGGCACCATCATTCAGGAGGCGAGAAGTCAGATGATACTTTATCCCTATCAGATGTTATATCCGCTCCTTATCCTCTGCGTGATGCTGCTGGCCCTTAACATGGCGGGAACCGCAGCAGAACAGAGCGCAGGGAGCAGAGGCACAGGAGGCAACAGGAACATATGAGGAATCAGGAGCATCTGAACGTACTGGACATAAGGAATCTGAGCGTACAATATCAGACGGCAAAGGGAGTCTCAGAAATCGTAAACAATATAAACCTGAAGGTAGAGAAAGGAGAAATTGCCGGGCTGGTAGGAGAATCGGGATCTGGAAAGAGTACGGCCATGCTGGCTGTCATGGGACTTTTGGACGGGCGCGCATCTGTCCGCTGCGACAGCATCACAGTAGCAGGAGAGGAGCCTCGACCGGGCAGGAATGTGGCGATGATCTTCCAGGATCCGCTGAGCTGTCTGAATCCTTCTGTAAAGATCGGACGTCAGCTGCGGGAGACGGTTCAGTCGCGCAGAAGATGCGGCCGGAAAGAAGCGGGAGAACGATCAGCAGAGCTGCTGGAACTGGTGGGGATGCGAAATCCTGCGATCAGAATGCGCCAGTATCCATTTGAGCTCTCCGGCGGCATGCGTCAGAGAGTTGTGCTCGCGATTGCGCTTGCGTGCGAGCCGGAACTCATCATAGCGGATGAGCCTACGACGGCGCTGGACGCTCTCGTTCAGGCACAGATCCTGCTGCTTTTTAAGAGGATCGTCCGGGAGACAGGCACATCCATGCTCCTTGTCAGTCATGACATGGGCGTTACGGCTGCCATGTGCAGCAGGGTATATGTGATGCAGCATGGAAGGATCGCGGAGAGCGGTACAACGGAGGATATTTTTTACTCTCCTGAAAAAGAGTACACAAAACAGCTTCTTAAGAACGCCCGGGGAGGCAGAATGAACAGACAGAACCGGAAGAGCGGATGCTATGTTCCCGCTTCGGAAGAGGGAACCGTACTTTTCCGTATGGAGGATGTGACGAAGATCTTTGACGCCAGCGAGGGTGTTCGGAAACTTGATCTGGAGATCAGGAAGGGAGAGATATTTGCGCTTGTAGGGGAGAGCGGGAGCGGCAAGACGACAGTGGCCAGGATACTGACCGGGATGCTTGGAGAGGACAGCGGGACACTGTATTACCGGGGAAGTCCGCTGGATAAAAGCCGGCGCATGGATGCGTTTCACGGAAGTGTACAGATGGTATTTCAGGATCCCTACGCATCTCTGAATCCCTGTCTTACTGTGCGTGAGACACTGACAGAGGCACTCCGCGCCGTACCAGAGAATGCAGGCGGCAGGAGGACGCACAGCAGAGAAGGGGCAAAGATGGAGGAGAAGATATCCAGGATCCTGGAGCTGACCGGCCTTACTCCGGAAGATGCAGATCGTTATCCCCGGGATTTTTCCGGAGGACAGAGACAGCGCATCTGCATCGCCCGCGCACTGATCGTCGAGCCGGAACTTCTTGTGTGCGACGAAGCTCTGTCGTCACTGGATGCGACTACCCGTGAGCAGATCGTGGAACTGCTTTTCCAGATTCAGAGGAAGATCGGATTTTCCTGTCTGTTTATCTCGCATGACATACATATCGTGCGCAGGATCAGCGACTACGTCGGCGTCATGTACAGCGGCCATATTGTGGAAGCCGGCGGAACGAAGAAAATCTGTTCCGATCCGTGGCATCCTTATACGAAACAGCTGATAGAAGCTGTGCCGGAACCAGATCCTGTCAGAGCGGTGAAGATAAAAGCGGCTCCCGCATCAGACGGAGAGGAAGTCGGTGCGTCCGGCTGTCCGTTCTCAGGCCGGTGCGGCTATGCGCTTGATCGCTGCCGTGAGGAGATCCCCGGCGATTATATGTTTGACGGACGCAAAGTATCCTGCTTTCTCTACTCCGAAAAGGAAACCGGACAGCGGAGCAGGGGGTACAGGATGACTTCCCAGATATAGTTCCTGAGAAAAGAGGAGGGGAGACGCCCGCATACACGCAGGCGGATCACAGAAAGACAGATAGAAAGAGGAGAGAACAATATGAAGAAAAGAATGACAGCGGTGTTCCTCGTACTGATATTGTGCATGGGTATTCTGAGCGGTTGTGTTACGGCGGATCCGGCGGAGGACAGCGAAGACCGGGGGATCACGGTGGCGATCAGCAGTGATACGGGAACGATGGATCCGGCAGGCTCCATTGCCCTGACCTACCTTGCTTACTCGGTGAGCGCTCTTGACGAGCTGCTTACCTATAATGAAGACGGCGAGATCGAATACCGGGCTGCAGAGAGTTACGAGGTGAATGACGATTCCACGGTCTGGACCTTTCATCTGAGAGAGGATGCCCTCTGGTCAGACGGTTCACCTGTGACATCTTCTGATTTTATGAATACGATCACCCGTGCGCTTGATCCTGCGTCCGGGAGCGGATATGCCAATTACCTGTTTCCGATAGAGAACGCGGAGGCGATATATAATGGAGAAGCAGATATCGATACATTGGGCGTGGAGACTCCGGACGACTACACGATTGTATTCCGGCTGTCAGAGCCGTGCGTTTATTTCCTTGATCTGCTGAGACTTCCTGTCTACACTCCGTCGTGCTCAGAGTATGCGGATTCGGTGGACAGCGGCTGGGACAGAGAGCCTTCGACAAGCCTGTCCAACGGACCGTTCTGTCTTTCCGAGTATGTGCCGGAACAGTATTTTGTTCTTGAGAAAAATGAATATTACTGGAATGCAGACGCCGTATCTCTGGATACGATCACTTATCGCTTCTTCGATGACACACAGTCCATGGCGAATGCATATGAAGCAGGCGAGGTAGATGTGGCGACGTCTCTTTCATCTACCGTGATGGAAGCATATGAGGGGGAGGATGATCTGTTTGTAACGGATCAGATCGCCACACGGTACATCTATATGAATCTGAATGTAGAGCCTTTAAATGACGTCCGTGTCCGGGAAGCTGTCAATCTTGCCATCAACCGGGAGGAACTCTGCCAGATCGTGGGAAGCGATACGGAGCCCACATACAACCTGGTGGCGAAGTATATGAAAGATAAGAACACGGGAGAATATTTTGTGGATGAGGCAGAACAGCCTTTTGAGGAAGATGTGGCAAAGGCACGGGAACTGCTGGCGGAGGCAGGGTATCCGGACGGCGAGGGATTCCCGGAGCTTACCTACAATTATCCGACTCTGGAGATGGACTCCGATACAGCACAGGTGATCCAGGAGCAGCTGAAAGAGAACCTGAACATCACGATCAATCTTGAGGCTCAGGAGCTGCAGGCAAATTATTCCACAAGATACGCGGGAGACTTTGATCTGTGCCGCATGAACTGGACGGCGGACTTTGCAGATCCGTATACTTATCTGTCCATGCTGCTGTCCAACAGCACGTATAACTGCAGCGGCATCAATGATCCGGAATACGATTCCATTGTCGCGGCGTCTAATTCCGAGTCGGATCCGGCAAAACGCTCAGAGCTGCTCCATCAGGCGGAGCAGCTCGCAGTGGGAGAGCAGTTTTACATTATCCCGCTGTATGCCATGAAGAGTGTCAATCTTGTAAATCCGGATATCACCGGCATCCGGCAGATCCCGGCAAGCGGAGCTTTGGAATACCGGTATGCGGATATCTGAAAGTGCAGGTGAGGAACAGGGATGATGGAGCTGGTTACAGGGGGCAGCGGCAGCGGAAAGTCCGCCTATGCGGAGACGGTGATCTGTGAAAAGCACAGACAGCTGTGCAGTACAGCGGCAAAGCCTCCTCTTTACTATATAGCCGATATGGTCCCCTATGGGCGGGAGACCGAGAAGAAGATCGAAGCCCATCGGAAAATGCGTGCAGGAAGAGGATTCGCAACGCTTGAGTGGTATGTGGACCTCCCGGGCAGGATCACAGCGCCGGATTCACCGGATCTGAAAGGCTCCTGCGTCCTTCTGGAGTGCGTCTCCAACCTTACCGCCAATGAGATGTATGAATCCGGCGGCGCCGAAGATACAGGGAAAGATACGGTGGAATGCATTATCAGAGGTGTGCAGATGTTAAAAGAACGATGCGCGCATCTTGTCGTGGTGACGAACGATGTGTTCCGGGAGTCCGTGCCGGATTCGGAAGAGATGGCGGTATACAAGGACAATCTGGGGACGGTCAACCGCGCCCTGGCTGAGATGGCGGATCGGGTGACGGAAGTATTATTCGGGGCGCCGGTCTGCATAAAAGCAGATTCGGATATGGCGTACGGGATCCGGAAACAGATGAAGGGGACCGGTGCGGTGGAAGACAGATCGGAAAAGAGGCTGGAAGAGAAAGGACGGCACAGCATGAAATTCATAACAGGCGGCGCATATCAGGGGAAACGCGAATACGCGAAGAAATTATATCCGGATGCAGAGTGGGCGGACGGAGCCGTTTGTTCATTCCGGGAGATTTCCGTTTGTGAAGCCGTGGATCATTTCCAGATTTTTGTGAGACGCTGGCTGCAGGCGGGAAAGACGCCGAAGGAGCTGACCGGTGAGATCCTTGCTGAAAACAGAGATCTCATCATCGTGTGTGACGAGATCGGGTGCGGACTTGTGCCGACAGATGCGTTTGAGAGAGAATACAGGGAATCTGTCGGCCGCATATGCACAGAACTTGTAAAACATGCGGACGAGGTGTATCGTGTGACGTGCGGAGCGGGGACGCGTCTGCGTTAGGACGGAAGATATTTTTTGCACGGAAAGAACAGGTGACAGAAAGGAGACAGGAGATGCTGAATGAATTGGAGCAGGTACTTCCTGCGGACATTGAAAAGAGAAGTTTTGAGATAATCACGGAAGAACTGGGGGATAAGAAACTGATCCCGGGAACAGAGCCGGTTGTAAAACGCTGTATCCATACAAGCGCGGATTTCGATTATGCGGACAATCTTGTGTTTTCCGATCATGTGGTGGAGCAGGCCCTTGGAGCGATCCGAAACGGCGCTTCTATTGTGACAGACACCCAGATGGCGAAAGCCGGCATCAATAAGAAAAGGCTGGCTCAGTACGGTGGAGAAGTCCACTGCTTTATGTCTGATGAGGATGTGGCGCAGGCGGCCAGAGAGAACGGCACGACGCGGGCTGCGGCCTGTATGGACAAGGCGGCATCCATGTTTCAGAACGGAGCGCAGGAGGGAGGGCTGATCTTCGCTGTCGGAAACGCACCTACCGCACTTGTGCGTCTCTATGAGCTGATCAGGGAAGGAAAACTCAAACCTGAGCTGATCATCGCGGCACCGGTAGGATTTGTCAATGTAGTACAGTCGAAAGAACTGATCCTGACGCTTCATGATATTCCGTACATTGTGGCGAGAGGAAGAAAAGGCGGAAGCAATATTGCGGCGTGCATCTGTAATTCGCTGCTGTATATGCTCTGAAACCGCAGGGAGATGGCAAGATGGAAAGACCTTATTTCCCAATGTTTATAGACCTTACAGATAAAAAGATACTGGTGGCGGGCGGTGGAACGATCGCCCTGCGGCGTATCAGGACGCTGCTGAAATTCAGGACGGACATTCATGTGATCGCGCCGGAACTCTGTGAAGAACTGGCACAGATGGAACAGGAAGGGAAGATCACGGCAGAGCGCAGGGAATACCGCGCCGGGGACATCAGCGGCGCACAGATCGTCCTGGCGGCTGCGGACGACCATGCGGTGAACCGGCAGATATGGGAAGAGTGCCGGGCAGCCGGCATTATCGTAAATGTTGCAGATGATAAAAAACTGTGTGATTTCTATTTTCCGTCAGTGGTGATGACGGATGATATCGTGATCGGGATCAACTGTGGCGGCGAGGATCACAGGAAAGTGAAAGAAACACGGATCCGGATGGAAAAGATGATAAATGAAAATTTATAAACGGAAACTTATGATTGCCAAAACTTTATATTTTGTTTATAATTAGTTCCATATTGTGCGGCGGGCGGTCTCTGACGGGAAGAATGAGACGCGCAGGATGTGCACAGAGAGAAAGATACCGGCTGTATCCGGTATCGTATACAGAAAGGATAAATAAAGGATGGGAGAGACTTTACAGATACTGACCGCTATGATCATCTATATGGCGGCGGTCATCATCATAGGTGTAACATTTGCACGGAGGGCAAATGCCAGCTCGGATGCATATTTTCTTGGAGGAAGGAGTCTTGGCCCGTGGGTGACAGCGATGAGCGCGGAGGCGTCAGATATGTCCGGATGGCTGCTGATGGGCCTGCCGGGCGTGGCGTACTGGTGCGGTATCGCGGACGCGGCATGGACAGCTATCGGTCTTGCGGCGGGTACATACATCAACTGGCTGATCGTATCCAAGCGGCTGCGCCGTTATAGTGAGAAAGCCGGCAATGCGATCACGCTGCCGGAATATTTTTCCAATCGTTTCCATGAAAAGAAGAAAGTGATCATGACGATCGCGGCGGTGTTTATCCTGATCTTCTTTACCGTGTATGCGGCAAGCTGCCTTGTAACGTGCGGCAAACTTTTCTCTACATTGTTTGGCCTTCCGTATATTCCGATGATGATCGTGGGAGCGGTGTTCGTACTGATCTACACGATCATCGGCGGCTTCCTTGCGGAGAGCGCTTCAGACTTCATGCAGGCCATCGTAATGATCGTTGCGCTGGGTGTGATCGTGTTTGTTGGGACTTATGTGGCTGGAGGATTTGGCGCGGTTATTGACAATGTGAAAGACATTCCGGGATTTCTTGAATTCTTCGGCATGGCGACGCCTCAGGCCGTGGACGGCGTGCAGCAGGCTGCGAACGGAGTGCCGCTGTTCGGCGAGGCCGCTCCTTATGGGATTATTTCTGTCGTATCCATGCTTGCATGGGGGCTGGGATACTTCGGAGTGCCGCAGGTGCTTTTGAGATTCATGGCGATCCGCCACGAGGATGAACTCACTCGCTCCCGCCGGATCGCGACAGTGTGGGTGGTGATCTCACTTATGATCGCGGTTTTCATCGGAGTGATGGGGCGTGCGCTCTATCCGACAGCGCTGACTACTTCCTCTGATGCGGAGAATGTATTCATCCTCCTGTCGACGAATCTGCTTCCTCCGCTGATCGCAGGGTTTGTGATGGCAGGCATCCTTGCGGCGACGATCAGTTCTTCGGATTCTTATCTGCTGATCGCGGCGTCCGCATTTGCAAAGAATATCTATCAGGGGCTGTTCCGCAAGAAAGCGTCTGACCGTGAGGTGCTCAATATTTCCAGGCTGACGCTGCTCCTGATCGCTATAGTAGCGATCATCATCGCACTGGATGAAAACAGCGTCATCTTTACGATCGTGAGCTTTGCATGGGCAGGATTCGGCGCTACATTCGGACCGCTGATGCTTTTCAGTCTGTTCTGGAAGCGAACGACGAGAGCGGGAGCGATTGCCGGTATGCTCGGCGGCGCAGGGATGGTATTTGTGTGGAATCTGCTTGTCCGTCCGCTGGGCGGCATCTGGGATATCTACGAACTCCTCCCGGCATTTATCTTTTCCTGCCTGTGTATCGTGGGAGTATCGCTTTTATCACCGAAGCCGTCAGAGGAGATCGAAAGAGAATTTGAAGAAGTTCAGAAAATGGGCATAAAGTAAAAGAGTATCAGTGAACAGACTGCCGGACATATGTCACGGTTCAAAACAGCAGTTAATACGACTGCTGTTTTGTGTTATACTGGTTCCAGAGATTCACGGGCAGGACGGACAGGTCGAAAAAGAGTAAGATCTGATTCCGTACAGGAAAGAAAGGAGGATAAAATGGCGGTAAAAGGTGCGGTAATGGTTCCCCATCCTCCGCTGATCGTACCGGAGATCGGACGAGGAGAGGAACGTAAGATACAGGCTACGATAGATTCCTATCATCGCGCCGCGCAGAAGATCGCGGAGTGGAAGCCGGATACAGTAGTTGTGATCTCACCCCATTCCGTGATGTATGCGGATTATTTTCACATTTCTCCGGGAAACGGGGCTAAGGGGGATTTCTCCCGGTTCCGTGCGCCGCAGGTGAAATTTCAGGCGGATTATGATACGGAGTTTGTAGAAATGCTCTGCCAGGAGGCGGAGGCAAGAGGCATCCCGGTGGGGATACTGGGAGAGAGAGACAGGAGTCTGGACCACGGGACGATGGTGCCGCTGTATTTTGTTGATCAGTACGATACTGATTATAAGCTGGTGCGCATCGGCCTTTCGGGACTGCCGCTGACGATGCATTACGAGCTGGGACAGTGTATCAGAAAAGCGGCGGAACTTCTGGGGAGAAATGTCGCGGTCATCGGCAGCGGAGATCTGTCCCACAAGTTAAAGGAAGACGGGCCTTACGGATTCCAGAAAGAAGGTCCGGAGTATGACGAGAGGATCATGGATGTGATGGGGCGGGCTGCATTTGGAGAGTTGTTCGATTTCCCGGAGAATTTCTGCGAGAAAGCGGCGGAGTGTGGACACCGGTCGTTTACGATCATGGCGGGCGCCCTGGACGGACTTTCGGTGAACACAGAGAAACTTTCCCATGAGGGAACATTCGGCGTCGGATACGGCGTGTGTATCTATGAAGTGACGGGCAGGGATACGTCCAGGTATTTTCTGGAAGAATACCGCAAAAGAGAAGAAGAAAAGGCAAGAGTGCGAAAAGAATCGGAAGACGCTTACGTCCGGCTTGCCCGGCAGACGATCGAGACTTATGTGAAAACCGGGAAGAAAATCCGTGTGCCGGATCATATTCCGCAGGAGATGTGCTCCCGGAGAGCCGGAGTGTTTGTATCGTTGAAAGAAGACGGCAGACTCAGGGGATGTATCGGAACGATCTCTCCGGTCCGTGGGAGTATAGCGGAAGAAATCATAGAAAACGCGGTCAGCGCAGCTACAAAAGATCCCAGATTCCACGCGGTAGAGCCGGAAGAGCTCGAACGGCTCGTGTACAGTGTAGACGTGCTTGGAGATACAGAAAAGATCAGTTCGCAGAAAGAACTGGATGTAAAGCGCTACGGCGTCATTGTGAGCAGAGGATACAGGCGGGGGCTGCTCCTGCCGAATCTTGAAGGTGTGGACACTGTGGAGGAGCAGATCAGGATAGCCAGGGAGAAAGCAGGCATCCCGGAAGACGCCGGGGATATCAGCCTGGAGCGCTTTGAGGTGGTGAGACATTACTGATGATCTGGAACAGACGTGGAAACAGAGCGGATGATCCAGGGGCTGCAGCCGTCTGTCCGGTCTGTCCGCATCACTGCCGACCGGGAGAGGGAAAGTATGGAAGATGCGGGGCAAGAAAGAACGTGAACGGAAATATCATCTGCGATAACTACGGAAAAGTGACGGCTCTGGCCCTGGATCCTGTCGAGAAGAAACCGCTGAGACATTTCTGTCCGGGCGGCCTGATCCTGTCCGTGGGAAGCTACGGCTGTAATCTCGCCTGCCCGTTTTGCCAGAACCATGAGATTTCCATGGTCAGGCCAAAAGAGGAATATACAGGACAGCAGGACTGGCGCCGGATGGAGCCGAAAGAGATTGCGGATCTGGCGGAGAACTGCCGTGACAGAGGAAATATCGGCGTGGCATTCACCTACAATGAGCCTCTTATAGGATATGAGTTCGTCCGCGATACAGCGAGGCTCGTGCATGAGCGGGGAATGAAAAATGTACTTGTCACAAACGGCATGGCAGAGATGTGCGTACTTGAAGAGATTCTGCCCTTTATCGACGCTATGAATATCGACCTGAAAGGAGATACCGGGGAATATTACCGAAAACTCGGGGGAGATCTTGAGACAGTCAGGCAGTTTATCAGAAGGGCGGCGCAGGAATGCCATGTGGAACTGACAACCCTGATCGTGCCGGGAGAGAATGATTCTGTGGAGGAGATGGAGCGGGAGGCACAGTGGATCGCATCGGTGAGCCCGGAGATCGTACTCCATGTGGCAAGGTTCTTCCCCCGATATCGGATGTCGGACCGGGAGGCCACGGATGTGAGGGATGTATACCGGCTGCGGGACGTGGCGGGGAGGCATCTGAAATATGTGTATACGGGGAACTGCTGACAGCAGTCCGGCAGCAGTCCGGTCTGCGCTGCCTATAAAGGGCGCTTCAAAGCGTTCAGGATATCCCGGGCTTTCTTTGACCTGGCATAGATCTGATGCTCCGGTTCGTGGATATCTTCCAGATAATGGGCGTCGGAACAGCAGATGGCATGGCACTGTCCGAAGTAAGGATGTTCACGCCGGATACGGTGCAGATTCTTAAAATCATGGAACTCCGCGCAGGTAAACGTACTGCCCGGCGGGACGAAGCCCAGATTTGAGATAAGGCTTGTGGAGGTCTTGTCCACATGGGCGGGATAGGCGATCCCCCGGTACGATCTTACCAGTGCGAATACATCGTCGAAAGGAATGGACGTTGCGTTGATCAGGAGATTTTCCACGGTTCCCGTCACCTCATCCCGCTCATTCATGATCTGCTGTTTCCCGAAGATATCCTCGCGGTTAGGGACAGGAAGCAGTTTTTCATACACAAGAGCGTCGAATGAGAGGGCGTCCTCCAGTTCGGCAAACAGGCAGATTACATGTACCTCCTCTTCTGTAGTGAGCTCCATGCCGGGGATCACGGTCACTCCGTAGTTCGCTCCGTGATACATGGCGGCAGGACAGTTTTTACATGTATTATGATCTGTGAGTGCGATCACATCCAGTCCCTTGACCGCGGCCATTCCGGTCAGATTAGCCGGCGTCATGTCGTCGTCTCCGCAGGGAGAGAGACAGGAGTGGATATGCAGGTCGTAATAGAGTGGGATCATGTTTCACTCGCCTCATATATCTCAAGGGCGATGTCAAATATCGGAAGTTCGGTCGTAAGGATAGAGATCCCCTCTTCCTCAGCCTTTTCCAGCGTACCCTCGTCCAGAGAGATGCCCTCTGCAAGTACGATGCAAGCCACATCGGCAAGCGTCGCTACGGCAAGGGTATTTTTATTCCCCATGACAGTTACCCATACACTGCCGGCCGGAGCCTTGCCCATGGCGATGCTTAAGAGATCGCAGCAGAATACTTTCGAGATCTCCCGGTCAGGATTTCCTTTTACGAGGACTTTGCATTCGGGCAGTTCCAATACAGTCTGCAGTTTCATATTTTGTTGACTCCTTTCTCTTTAAGAGCTAGCGCTGGGTACCCGGTACTCCAAAAGAAGCAAGCTCTGTTGTCAGTTCTCTGATATATCTGTGAAGCAGTTCATCCTCTTCTCCGGACAGTGGATTTCCTGCTTTCTTTCCCTGCGTCAGTGATTCGATCCGCCGGGAGAGATCCGCGATGTTCGACCGCAGGACATAGATGCAGTCATTGGGAGTGGCATCTCCCCGAACGATATCTTCCGCCAGAGTCTGGCAGGTCGGGGCCCCGCAGGAACCGCAGTCCAGTCCCGGAAACATGGCGGTGAGCTGTTCTACATCGCTCATCATCTTCAGACTTTCCTTAAATGTGTTGCCAAGGCGGAAGACCGGTTCATACTCTACATCGTCCGCCCAGTACATGTTGGTGATTTCGGGATTGTCCTCAAGATGATTTTTGGATACCGGCTGATATTTCGTCAGACGTTTCGTCTTCGTCATGGCGATATAGGCGTTCTCGACAGTGAGAGTGCCCCCTACGCATCCGCCGTTGCACGCGTTGAGCTCGACGAAAGTAAGCCCGTGCAGCTTCTCATCTTCCAGTTCTTCCAGCACTCTCAGGATATTTACGATACCGTCCGCAGCAAGGTAATTGTCCACGAGAAGTCCGCCTACCTCTCCGCCGGCATTGCTCCAGCCGATGCCGATGCGCCCGGAGTGAGAGAGCGGTTTTAACTGACTCTCATCGTGTTTCATGTGGGGCAGCAGGAGCGGATAGATATCTTTGATCGCCACCACATTGTCGATATTGCTGTGTTCAATGCCGAGGGGAGCCTTTGCATATGAGACTTTAGACGGGCATGGCGAGATGAATATGATCCCGATCTCTTCCGGCTTTAGGCCGGTCTTTTTCATAGCGCGCGCCCGTGCAATCTCTGCGGCCACCTCCACCGGAGCTTTTATCGGAAGAAGTCGGGAGATGAGCGAGGGAAATTTCACTCTTATCAGCCGGATGACCGATGGACAGGCGGAACTGATAAACGGCGCCTCATCCATATGCTCTTTTATGTATTCTCTGGAGGCCTCGGATACAAGTTCCGCTGCCGCGCTCACTTCATATACATCATCAAATCCCAGTTTCAGCAAAGCGTTCAGAATAATATCTACGTTGGTCAGATTATTGTACTGCGCATAGAGCGATGGGGCGGGCAGAGCGACTGTATATTTAAAATTATTGATAACGGAGAGCGGATCATAGACGGCGATCTTGGCATGATGCGGACAGTAACGGATGCATCTGCCGCAGTCGATACAGAACTTGTCTATGATATGTGCCTTCCCGTTATGTACCCGGATTGCCTGAGTGGGGCAGTACTTGATACAGTTGATGCACCCCTGGCAGGCGGATTCACGCAGCCGGACAGAACGCATAAATTTATTATCGTCCACAGACATCCTCTCCTTTCCTTGTGAATAGCCGTGTTTTACACGGCATAGAGGTACACCCTTGTGGTGTTTCCTTGTGAATTGCCGTGTTTTACAGGTTGACTTTCATTGTGATGGTCGTTCCCTGTCCGACGACGGTGTCGATCTCCATCTCATCGGTAAAGCGTTTCATATTCGGCAGTCCCATTCCCGCACCGAATCCAAGAGAGCGTACTTCCTCCCGGGCGGTAGAGAAGCCTTCCTGCATGGCTTTGCTCACATCAGGGATACCGGGGCCCCGGTCTGCCAGGACCATGGTGATATCCGTGTCCGATATCGTGACCGTGATCGTTCCTCCATTAGCGTGGATGACCATATTGATCTCGCCCTCATACATTGCAATGGCGGTCTTTCGTATGGCTTCGCTGCTGACGCCCAGCATCTTCAACTTGTTTTTCACAGAACTGCTTGCCTCGCCGGCCCGTGTAAAGTCATCACCGTCTATGGTGTAGGTAAATATAAGTTGATCTCCCATTCAGGCACCCCCTCGCAGTCCGTTTTCATACAGGATGCCGCAGGTAGTGAACATAAAGTGTTCTGTCGCAAGCACGGCGATGGACTTACCTCTTGCCAGTGCAAGCATGTTCTCATCGGGCATCTTGCCCCGGACAAAGATGATGCAGCAGATATCTAGCATCTCGGCAGTGCGGACGACCTGCGGATTACAGAGCCCTGTGATAAGAACAGAGCACTGTCCGCAGTAAGCGAGAACATCGCTCATCATATCGGCCGAAAAAACAAATTGTACGTCCAGATCGGCAAGCTCCTCTCCGTAGAGAAACTTTGCCTCAAGGACTTCCTGCATTTCTCTGATAGTCATGATCGTTTCCTCATATTCCATAGAAAATAGTAACAGTTCAGCCCGCGCCATTCGTAAAGCAAGCATAAATCCGTCTCCTGACGTCAGATGGCTGAACTGTTATAAACAATGTTTCTCTGTCTCAGTCAGTATAACATTTGAAAATCTAAAAAGCAATAATCGTGTAAACAGCAGCGAAAAACGAAAGTTTTTTGTTGAAAAATAATAAGGAGAAATATGAAAATATATAAAAATTACATTTAGACCAGCAAATATATACAGAAAAATTATAAATTTCAAGTAGCATGTTGTGAATTCGTATGATATTATTGATTTAATGAGCATAATACCCTGCAGACCGTATATCTGTCTGAAAAAGGTCGCGGGAAACAGAAGTGGAGGTTGAAGAATGGCAGCTAAGAAAGGAACAGTTCCATTTTCCGGGACGAAAGAGCAGGAAGAAGCTCTTATGAAAGCGATCGAAGAGCTGAAAAGTGAAAAAGGCGCTCTGATGCCGATCCTGCAGAAAGCGCAGGATATATACGGCTATCTTCCCTATGAAGTCCAGAAGATGATCTCAGATCAGACGGGAATCCCGATGGAGAAGATTTACGGCGTCGCGACTTTTTACTCGCAGTTTACGCTTAACCCGAAAGGCAGATACAGGATTTCTGTCTGTCTTGGCACGGCGTGCTATGTCAAAGGCTCCGGCGATATCTACAATGCCCTTATGGAGAAACTCGGCATTGAAGGCGGAGGGTGCACGCCGGACGGAAAGTTTTCTCTGGATGCATGCCGCTGCGTGGGCGCCTGCGGACTCGCACCGGTCATGATGATCAATGATGAAGTCTATGGACGTCTTACTGTAGACGACATAGACGGCATCCTGGCAAAATACGAATAGGCCATGATGCCGGAAATATCTCTGAATATTCTGGATGTCGCTGAGAATTCTGTACGGGCAAAAGCGTCTCTCATCGAGATCACTGTGTCGGTGAAGCCGGAAGAAGATACGCTGACTGTCATTATCCGGGACGATGGCTGCGGGATGACGGCTGATCAGGTGAAACGCGCACAGGATCCGTTCTTTACAACGAGAACGACAAGGATAGTAGGACTCGGGCTTCCGTTTTTTAAGCAGGCGGCGGAGTGCACGGGAGGGAGTTTCCAGATTGATTCAGAAAAAGGAAAAGGAACAACAGTACAGGCGGTGTTCATACTGTCCCATATTGACAGGATGCCGCTTGGCGATATCAGTTCCACCATACATACGCTGGTGGTCTTTAACGAGCAGATCGACTTTAAATACACGTATGAATACGGCGCCGGGAGTTTTACGCTTGATACCCGGGAAATGCGCGAGATGCTCGGGGATGAGATATCCTTTATAGAACCCGAGGTGTCCCTGTTTATCTGGGAGTACCTGGATACGAATAAGAAAGAAACAGACGGCGGAGCTGATATATAAGAGAGACAGCCGGGCTTTGTGAATGAAGCAGGCCGTGCTCTCAGGAGGATAAAAGCAGTGACAGAAATGGAGGAATTATATGAAATCTCTTGAAGAATTACGTGCGATCAGGGCAAAAATGCAGGGAAAGGTCGGAGTACGCGCGGAGAGTGCAGATCAGACACGCGTTGTTGTAGGAATGGCCACCTGTGGTATCGCGAGCGGAGCGAGACCAGTCCTGACCGCTCTCTCTGACGCAGTGCAGGAACAGAACTTAAGTGAGAAGATCAGTGTGACACAGACCGGCTGTATTGGCCTGTGTCAGTACGAACCGATCGTGGAAGTAATGGAACCGGGAAAAGACAAAGTGACATACGTGAAGATGACTCCTGAAAAAGCACTGGAGGTACTGCGTCTTCACCTGATCGGCGGACAGGTCGTGACAAAATATACCTTAAGCGCCGTTCAGAATGGCGCAAATCAGTGAAAGGAGGTCTGAGAGATTATGTATCGTTCACATGTACTCGTCTGCGGCGGGACCGGATGTACTTCTTCCGGCAGCCAGCGGATCAGAGAAAGACTGGAAAAAGAAATCGTAGCGAACGGGCTGTCTGAGGAAGTCGGCGTTGTCAAGACCGGATGTTTCGGACTGTGCGCACTCGGGCCGATCATGATCGTATACCCTGAGGGGACATTCTATTCCATGGTGCAGGAGGACGACATCCCGGAGATCGTATCCGAGCATCTGTTAAAGGGAAGAGTCGTTACGCGTCTGCTCTATGACGAGACGACGAAGACGGACAGGATCATTCCTCTCAATGAGACGAACTTTTATAAGAAACAGCACAGAGTAGCGCTGCGCAACTGCGGCGTGATCAACCCCGAGAATATCGAGGAATACATCGGTACCGGCGGCTACGAGGCGCTTGGCACCGTCCTGACGGAGAAGACTCCCGGAGACGTGATCCAGATCCTGCTCGACAGCGGCCTGCGGGGAAGAGGAGGCGCCGGATTCCCCACTGGTATGAAGTGGAAGTTTGCTGCGGCGAATGAAGCGGATCAGAAGTATGTCTGCTGCAATGCGGATGAAGGGGATCCGGGAGCTTTTATGGACCGCTCGATCCTTGAGGGAGATCCCCACGCGGTGCTGGAGGCGATGGCCATTGCCGGCTATGCCATCGGAGCGTCTCAGGGTTATATCTATGTGCGCGCCGAGTATCCCATTGCGGTGAAACGTCTTGAGATTGCGATCAGACAGGCCAGAGAGTATGGTCTGTTGGGAGAAAATATATTCGACAGCGGATTTGATTTTGACATTGAATTAAGACTCGGCGCAGGAGCGTTTGTCTGTGGCGAGGAGACGGCGCTTATGACGTCCATCGAAGGCAACAGAGGAGAGCCCCGTCCCCGTCCTCCGTTCCCGGCGCTCAAAGGCCTGTTCCAGAAGCCGACGATCTTAAACAATGTGGAGACTTACGCGAACATTCCGCAGATCATCGTCAACGGACCGGAATGGTTCGCGTCTATGGGAACAGAGAAGTCAAAAGGAACGAAAGTGTTCGCCCTGGGAGGAAAGATCCACAATACCGGACTTGTCGAAGTACCTATGGGGACAACGCTCCGAGAGATCGTGGAAGAGATCGGAGGCGGAATCCCGAACGGTAAGAAGTTCAAGGCGGCTCAGACGGGCGGCCCGTCCGGCGGATGTATCCCGGCAGAGCATCTCGATGTTCCGATCGACTACGACAACTTAAAAGAAATCGGCTCCATGATGGGATCCGGCGGACTGATCGTCATGGACGAGGACACCTGTATGGTGGATATCGCGAAGTTCTTCCTGGAGTTTACAGTGGACGAATCGTGCGGCAAATGTACGCCGTGCCGGATCGGTACGAGACGTATGCTCGAGATTCTTGAAAAGATCACAAAAGGTCAGGCGACGATGGAAGATCTGGATAAGCTGGAGGAACTGTGTTACCATTTGCAGTCAAATTCTCTCTGCGCCCTCGGACAGACGGCGCCTAACCCGGTGCTTTCCACGCTGCGCTACTTCAGAGATGAATATATCGCGCATATCGTTGACAAGAAATGTCCGGCGGGAGTCTGTAAGGATCTGCTCCAGTACAAGATCGATCCGGATAAATGCAAGGGATGTACGCTCTGTGCGAGGACCTGTCCGGCGGATGCGATCAGCGGTTCAGTGAGAGAAGTACATATGATCGATTCTGAGAAGTGCTTAAAGTGCGGCGCCTGTATAGAAAAATGCCGGTTCGGCGCGATCTACAAAGAATAAGGGAGGGCAGTGAGAATGGAAAAAGTAAATTTAAAGATAAACGGCTTGAATGTAACTGCGCCCGCGGGTTCTTCGATCCTGGAAGCGGCTCAGGCGGCGGGGATCCGTATCCCGACGCTGTGCTATCTAAAAGAGATCAACGAGATCGGCGCATGCCGCATGTGCGTGGTGGAAGTAAAAGGAGCGAGGAATCTGGTGGCCGCCTGTGTCCATCCGGTTTCCGAGGGTATGGAAGTGCAGACAAACACAAAGAGACTGCTTGATTCCAGGAGAAGGACGCTGGAGCTGCTCCTGTCCAATCACGACAAGAAGTGTCTCTCCTGTGTGCGCAGCGGGCAATGTGAACTGCAGGAACTCTGCCAGGAGATGGGAGTGACGGACGAGGATTATTTCGCCGGTGAAACGCCTCATTATGAGCTGGATGAGAGCGCAGTACATATGGTCCGCGATAATAATAAATGTATCCTTTGCCGGAGATGCTCCGCAGTCTGCGAGAAAGTGCAGAGCGTAGGCGTCATCGGACCGAATAACAGAGGATTTGCTACATTTATCGGTTCTCCGTTCGACATGGGACTGGGAGATACGAGCTGTGTATCCTGCGGTCAGTGCATCTCCGCCTGTCCGACAGGAGCGCTCTACGAGAAGAGCAGCATCGACGAGGTGCTCGAGGCGATCGCCGATGAGACCAAACATGTCGTCGTACAGCCTGCTCCGTCCGTGCGCGCGGCGCTGGGAGAGGAGTTCGGCTATCCGATGGGAACAGACGTAGAGGGCAAGATGGCCGCGGCTCTGAGAAGGATCGGATTCGATAAAGTGTTTGACACGGATTTCAGCGCGGACCTTACTATTATGGAGGAAGCGCACGAGTTTCTCGACCGCGTGAGAAACGGCGGCGTCCTGCCGATGATGACGTCCTGCTCTCCTGGATGGATCAAATACTGCGAGCATTATTATCCGGATCAGCTTGCCCACCTGTCAAGCTGCAAATCACCGCAGCAGATGTTCGGAGCGATCACTAAGACCTATTATGCGGAGAAGATGGGGATCGCGCCGGAGGACATCATATGTGTCAGCGTGATGCCCTGTACGGCAAAGAAATTCGAGATCCGAAGAGACGATCAGTATGCGGCCGGGGTGCCGGACGTGGACATCTCCATCACGACGAGGGAACTGGCCCGTATCATCCGAAAGGTCGGCATCGATTTTCGCAGTCTGCCGGACGAGGGGTTCGATGATCCGCTTGGAGAATCCTCGGGCGCGGGCGTTATCTTCGGCGCCACGGGCGGCGTGATGGAAGCGGCTCTGCGTACCGCAGTGGAAGAACTGACCGGCGAGACGCTCCAGAAAGTAGATTTTACGGAAGTGCGCGGCACAGACGGGATCAAGGAAGCCGTCTATCATGTGGCTGGGATGGATGTGAAAGTCGCAGTCGCATCCGGGCTTGCCAACGCGAAAGTTATCATGGACAAGGTGCGCTCCGGTGAAGCGGACTATCATTTCATAGAGATCATGTGCTGTCCGGGCGGATGCGTGAACGGAGGCGGTCAGCCACAGGTACATGCGGATGTACGCAACTTTACGGATGTGAAAGCGATCCGTGCCAAAGCGCTCTATGACAACGACGCGGCAAAGACGATCAGAAAGTCTCATGAAAATCCGTCCATCAAGAGAGTGTACAGCGAGTACCTGGGTGCGCCCGGAAGTGAGAAAGCGCATCATATCCTGCATACGACATATGTAAAGCGGTCGATCAACTGATTTTTCGCCTTTCCGTGCATAAAATCCTGCAAAATAAAAACAGCAGCAGAATGTATTTTTGCATTCAGCTGCTGTTTCTTTCGTAAAAATCTTTTACCGGCTCACGTACGGGCTGAAACTCTGTCCGTAGACTTCTCCATCTTTATATCGGATATCCATATAGTCATAGATATTGCTCCCGCCATCCAAAAGTCCTCCGGTATACGGTGAGATATATTTCAGGACAAGGGAGACATCCTTTTCGTCTAAGACGGTAACGTCTACAGAAGAATCGTCATAGACAAACGTCTCTGCGGTATCGGACAGGCCGGAGAGCATATCGCTGTATACTCCGCTTTGCATGGTGCCAGCAGACAGATGCAGCGTGATGCCCGACACATCTTCAGGATCGATCTCAGTGCGTATCGTGTATCCGTAATCCTCAAGCAGTGATAAAGTGTCTGTAAATCCCGGGTACAGATAGAGCTGCGTCAGGGTGACTGTGAGTCTGTCGCCGGGATCGGAGAATCCGCTATGATAAGAAGCCTCGGTATCGGCGGCGAACTCTCCACTGTCGCTCTGGGACGGGTCCGGCAGATCGACGGAAAGTTCTCCCAGAGGGGATTCGCGGACAAATGTGTCTGCACCGACATTGAGAAGATCGCTTTCATATGCGTCGAGGAGAGCGCGTCTCTGTTCCGCTGTCAGCTTCATATCCTGCCATATGCCGTATACGTCTGTCATGGATATCCCTGTCACAGCGCTTTTATCTATGTGGAAGAACGGAAAGAGATTCTGCCTGTATTCTCTGCTGGACAGCAGCGTTTCCAGTGTGACTGCCGCATCGCTGTACTTTAAGGCATACTGCCTCGTGACGACACGTCCGCCCGGCAGTTTATAGCCGAATACAGCTGTGATATATGAACTTTTATCCGTGCTGTCCGCGTCAGAGCGGACATACTGCGGAGTGATTCCTTCTTCCAGGTTGTCGATCCCGGACTGTGCCAGATCATACAGAGTGTCGGTCATATCGTCCGGCGCAAAATATACGGGGCCGGAAACAGACAGATCTTCCGTGTCCGGATAGGTGAAATTCATGGAAAAGGAATCCGGGAGGAAGCTGATGCTTTCCACTTTACTCTCTTCCGGGATATAGGTGTCATAGCCTGACAGATCAAACTGGAAGAAGCAGAGGATGAACATGGCCCCTGCGACCGATACGAGAGACGATTTCCAGCTTTTTAGCAGGAGTCGGAAATCCGTCGTGTATATAAAATCGATCACTGCGCAGAGGATGACTGCTGCCAGGAGAGTCAGAGGAAACATCCATCCGTTTCCCTCAAGTATCATCATATCTTTTATCATCAGACTTGCATACAGCGCCGTCGGGATACAGATGATGACCTTGACTGCCGGAGAGATCACCGGGAAAGCGATGGCGTTTCCTGCGGCCTCCGACGGGTAGATGCGGTAGAGGAGCACCGCGCCTGCAGTGAACAGGACAGACATAAGGAGTGCCGCAGCCAGAGCGGCGAAACTCAGTCTCCCGGCCGCACTTGCTTCGAGCAGAGTCATAAATAACCCGAGGGGAGAGACATAATCTGCCAGCCTGGATGACAGAGTGGCTATCTCATCCCAGAAAGTCTTGTAAAATACTGATTCAAGCGCTGTGATAAGCGTGAGTATGATAAACGGATATGCGATAACTGTCAGTGAAGCCAACAGCCCCGTGACTGTCTTTCCGGTCAGCATGACAGCAAACGTGCCGGCGCTGTAGATCACAAGTATTGCCAGTACCCCGCCCAGAAATGCTTCGGCAGAATGTCCGGCGAGCTGAGCGCTCATTCCCATGTCCGCTGCACCTACTATGATGGTGAGAACACTGCAGATCACATACGGGAGGAGGACGATGATCAGTCCCGACAGATATACCGAGACAAACCAGGAACCACGTTTCACTGGCAGAGAGTGGAAGAAGTCCAGCTTCTCTCTGGAATGGATATAGCTGAATCCGGTCAGCGCAGCAAGGACTGACAGCAATGCGATCACAAGTGCGAGGTACTGCCGGCCCGCTCCGTTGAGCAGCCTCGGAAGATACTGGACAAGTTCCGAGGAGTTTCCCGTGTATGTACTCAGATAGAGCATCGTATATACAGGCATCATGAGAAAGAGAACGATGCACGACAGTGCAGCCAGCCATCCTCTGTGCCTGATATCTTTTCGGATCATCCTAATGTAAAAAGAAATCTTTGATATCATAACCGGCAACCTCCGTTTCGCTGATGAATATTTCTTCGAGAGTGAGCGGCAGGACCTCCACAAAGAGAGGATCCTGTTTTTTTGCAGTGTGAATGACTTCCGCTGAGCCTCCGCGCACCGTAAGAGTGAGGAGAGATCCCGTCCGCTCCATTTTCAGGACGTGAAGACTGTGCAGAAGCTCCTGCTCCCGGGCGGGATCCCGGATGACGCACTGCAGCTTGCATATATTGCATTTGAGCTGGTCAAGATCCTGAGTGAGCAGGAGTTTTCCATGATGGAGAAGACCGACGCTGTCGCAGAAATCTTCCAGTTCCCTTAAGTTATGAGAGGCGATCACCGGAGTGAAATCCCGGTTCACGATCTCGGAGGCGAACAGACTTTTGACCGCCTGGCGCACTACAGGATCGAGTCCGTCAAATGTCTCGTCGCAGAGCAGATATTTGGTTCCCGCGCACAGTCCGAGCAGGATGGAGACCTGCTTTTTCATTCCTTTTGAAAATGAATTTATCCTGCGCTTTAAATCCAGATGGAAGATCCCGGCCAGGGAGTCAAACTGTTTTCTGTTAAATGTGGGATATATCTCCATATAGTAATCCCGCATTTCTCTGATATCCGCATTCTGAAAATAATATGGCGTATCGGACAGAAAACAGATCTGCGATTTTATGTCCGGGTTTTCATATACAGGCTTTCCATCTACAAGAAGCTCTCCGCTGTCCGCCCGTACAACGCCTGCGATCATCCGCAGGAGCGTACTCTTTCCCGCGCCGTTGGAACCGATCAGGCCAAATATCATTCCCTCGCGGATGACGCCGGTCACATGGTCTACGGCGTGAATCTTCTGAAATATCTTGTCAAGGTCTTTAAGTTCGATCATTTTGATGCTCCTTTCCGTACAGTCTGTCAAGGACTGCAGTGTATTCCGGGTAAGTGATCCCCAGTCTCTTTCCCCGGCTGATGAGCTGTTCTGTCTCATCCAGCAATGCCTGCTTCTCTTTTTCGGCGAGCGCGGCGGTATCCGCTACGAAGCTTCCCCGTCCTTTGACAGGATAGATGTATCCCTTGTTTTCCAGCAGAGAGAATGCTTTCTGTATGGTGTTCGGATTGATGGACAGTTCCATGGCCAGCGAACGGACAGACGGCATCTGACTGCCGGGTGGGAGCGCACCCTGCAGGATCAGCGCCTGAAAACGCCCGGCGATCTGCTCATAAAGGGGCAGCTTGCTCTGATAATCGATCGTGATCATAGTCTCCCTCTTCTCTTACATACTGTTTCAAGTGTACTAACATATATAGCACACTTAATATACCATGCATATCCCGGAAAGTCAATCCAAGGATCCGGTTGCCGGAATCCCGCGGGTGGGATATAATAGAGAAAGCATAAAAGGCGCCATGTACTTTGGGAGGACAGAATATGGGGACTTATTTGAATCCGGGGAGCGATCAGTTTGAAGAAACCGTAAGATCGGAAATCTATGTAGATAAAACAGGACTGCTTCGTTATACAAACAGTGTTGTGAATACAATGCAGAAATATATCTGTGTCAGTCGTCCGAGACGTTTCGGCAAATCCGTAACGGCAGCTATGCTGGCTTCTTATTACAGCCGTCAGTGCGATTCGGAAAAATTATTTCTGCCCTTTGATATCGCAAAGGATGAATCCTTTAAAAAATATCTGAACAGATACGATACCATTTTCCTGAATATGCAGGAATTTTTGAGCCGGAGCCATAATATCCGGGAACTGATCGGGCGTGTCAAACGGATCGTGATCCGAGACCTTAAAAATCTGTATCCTGATGTAGATTATTACGACGATACGGATCTGAGTGAATCTATGCAGGACGTATATGCGCAGACCAGATGTCCGTTTATTATCATTATTGATGAATGGGACTGCATTTTCCGGGAATATAAGCAGGACAGAGAAGCACAGGAAACCTATCTGGATTTCCTCAGAGATCTTCTGAAAGATAAAAGCTATATCCATCTGGCATATATGACCGGGATCCTGCCGATCAAAAAATACGGAACGCACTCTGCCCTGAACATGTTTGATGAATTTTCCATGATCGATCCGGGGCCTCTGGCGTCCTATGTGGGATTTACAGATGATGAAGTGCGGGAAGTGTTTTTATACCGAACAGCGAGGTGCGGACAGAATATGTAAATGCAGTATCTGTTTCTGACTGGGGTGAGATCTCAAAAGCGTTAAAGGAATCAGCAGATACATTAAATGCAATCTGGCAGAAACGGCCGGAGTCTGTCGGAGTATCAGGGAAATCTGCTGCTTGTCGGAGTGAATTACGATAAAGATACAAAGGAGCATACATGTAAGATCGAGGAATATGAAAAAGAATAGCGTAATCCTACGGCGGCAGGAGGTCATTTCTGAACGTTTCCCTTGTGAATCCGGCAAAATAGTGGTATGATGTACTCCGTTGTAAAGTAATAGATATCTTTAGTAGATATCTTTAGCGTCGGTGTACAAGGAGTGTATCTCTTCTTGTATACCGATGCTGTGCAGATTATAAAAACAGTAAAAACAGAATACGGAAAGGAAACGAGAGAACGTGACCTATAGAGAAGCAAGGGTATATTTGGACGAGATGTCGAAATACGGAAGTGTACTTGGCTTGGAGACGATTCGAGGTCTGTTGCGTGAACTTGGGAATCCCCAGGATGACTTGAAGTTCATACATATTGCAGGAACGAATGGCAAGGGATCTGTGCTTGCATACACTTCGATGATATTAAGTGAAGCAGGATACAGGATCGGGCGGTATGTTTCACCGACAGTAGTTTCCTATCTGGAGCGGATACAGGTTGACGCGGAATGGATCTCAGAAGAGAAATTCGCTGAACTGACAGAGAGAGTAAGAAACGCTATTGCCCGGTTTGAGGCCGCGGGAGAGGATCTCCCGACGGTCTTTGAGATAGAGACGGCAATAGCTTTTTTATATTTTAAGGAAATGAAATGCGACCTGGTCGTGCTGGAAGCAGGGCTTGGCGGAGCGTTGGACGCGACAAATATCATCCGCAATACGGTCTGCGCGGTCTTCGCCAGCATCAGCAGGGATCATCTGGGCATCCTGGGGGATACGATCGCTAAGATCGCGGAGAACAAGGCCGGCATCATAAAGCCGGGCTGCACGGTGATCTCGGCGCAGCAGAAAGAAAGCGTGGCTGAAATAATAAAAAGGCGGGCAGGACAATACGGCTGCAGTTATGTGCAGGCGGAACCGGAGCTGGCAGAGGTGGAACGGGAAGATTACCATGGAATATACTTTTCTTATAAGGAGTTCCGACCACTGCACACGGTCATGGCGGGAAAGAATCAGATCGGAAACGCGGCGGTCTCGTTGGAAGTGATCCGTGTGCTCAGGAAAATCGGATATGAGATCTCAGATGATGCTGTGAGAACGGGGATGGAGAGGACGCAGTGGCCGGGAAGATTCAGCTGCATCGGGGAAGATCCTGTATTTATCCTTGACGGAGCGCACAACGAAGACGCGGCTGTCAAGCTCCGGGAGTCTGTGGAATCATACTTTCCCGGGCGCAGGCTGATCGGTATAATGGGAGTATTCAAGGACAAAGAGTATGAGAAGATCGCACAGATCATGGGGCCGCTCCTGTCGGTGGTCTACGCGGTGGACCTCCCGGATGCAGGGAGAGGGCTGCCGTCCGAAGATCTTGCGGCGGCGCTTGAGAAATACTGTCCGTGTGTGTGGCGGCCGTCAGGATCCAGGTCAGGAGAGAGAGGAAGTCCGGCAGAGCCAAGGGGTGAAGGAAAGGACAGTCGGAAGAAAAGACAGGCAGAGAATGTGGAAACCGCAGTGCGGGCCGCGCTTGCAGAGGCGGGGAGAGAAGACGTGATACTGGCATTCGGATCGCTGTCTTATCTGCATCAGATAAAAGAGGCATATGACAAAGCCGTCTGGTAAACAGTACATTGTATACATGCTGACAGAGAAAAGAGGAGTTAGAGATGATCGATCATGAGAAGATAGAGCAGGCAGTGAGACTTTTCCTTGAGGGGATCGGGGAGGACGTCTCGCGGGAGGGATTAAGGGATACGCCGGAGCGTATCGCAAGGATGTGCGGGGAACTGTACGGAGGAATGGACGACGACGCGGCGGTGCACCTGTCGAAGACATTTTCCGTGGACAGCAGCGAGATGGTGACAGAGAGGGATATTACATTTTACTCTACATGCGAGCATCACATCCTTCCTTTTTACGGAAAGGCGCATATCGCCTATATCCCGGACGGGAAAGTAGTGGGACTGAGCAAGCTGGCGAGAACAGTGGAAGTATACGCCAGACGTCTGCAGCTCCAGGAGCAGCTCACCGGGCAGATCGCGGACGCGCTTATGGCATATATGCAGCCAAAAGGCGCTCTGGTGATGATCGAGGCGGAACATATGTGCATGACCATGCGGGGGATCAGGAAGCCGGGAAGTAAGACGGTGACGATGGCGAAGCGGGGCGTATTCGAGACCGATCCGGCTCTGGAAGAAAGCTTCTTCCGCATGCTGCATGCGGAAGGAACGGAAAGATGAAAAGGGTAAACGCAATCCTGTCTCATCCGCTGTACCTCAGATGCTATGAGCGTCTGGAAGAACTGGAAAAGGAGCGGATATTCTGCCGTCATCAGATGCCCCATCTGCTGGATGTGGCAAGGATCGCTTATATTCTGAATCTGGAACAGGATCTCGGGATTGAGAAAGAAGAGATCTACGCCGCGGCCATTCTTCATGATATCGGAAAATATGCCCAGTATGAGGACGGTACGCCCCACGAACAGTCGGGAGAGAAGATCGCCTCAGAGATCCTGGATTCGCTGTCTGGGGAAACGGCGTTTTCCAGGGAGGAGAAGCGAAGGATCCTGACAGCCATACGGGGACACCGGAGACTGAGAGCGGACGCAGAACCGCTGGAAAGGCTGCTCTGTACAAGTGATAAAATGTCGAGGACATGCTTTGCCTGCCCGGCAGAGAGCGCTTGTGACTGGAGCGCGGAGAAGAAAAATATGGAGCTGGACATATGAACCGGCGGGGCGGGAAAGAAAAGATAAGAAATAAAAAACAGGGAGATAACACGATGAAAATAGGCAGCAGGGAATTTGACACAGAACATCAGACTTATATTATGGGTATCCTGAACGTAACGCCGGACTCTTTCTCGGACGGCGGAAAGTACAGCAGGATCGACGCGGCGCTTCTCCACGCAGAGGAGATGATCCGGGACGGGGCGGACATCATCGATGTGGGCGGAGAATCCACTCGCCCGGGACATGTGCAGATCTCAGATGAAGAGGAGATCTCCAGAGTCGCGCCGGTCATAGAAGCCATGAAAGCGCGCTTTGACACTCCGGTTTCCGTGGACACATACAAGAGCGCGGTGGCGAGGGAAGCGCTGAGAGCGGGGGCGGATCTGGTCAATGACATCTGGGGACTGAAATACGATCCCGGGATGGCGCATGTTATCGCAGAGAGCAAGGCGTCGTGCTGTCTGATGCACAACCGCGACAACACAGATTACAGACAGTTTATCCCGGAATTTCTGGACGATATGAGAGAGTGCGTCAGACTGGCGGACGAGGCGGGCATTGAGCGGGATAAGATCATCCTCGATCCGGGGGTGGGGTTTGGCAAGACATATGAGATGAACCTGGAGATCATCAGCCGTCTGGAAGTGATGCATGAACTGGGGCTCCCGGTCCTGCTCGGTACCTCGAGAAAATCCGTGATCGGCCTGACGCTTGACCTCCCTCCAAAAGAGCGGGAAGAGGGTACGCTTGTGACCACGGTGTTCGGAGTGCAGAAAGGATGCGCTTTCGTGCGGGTGCATGACGTAAAGAAAAACAAGAGAGCGATCAGGATGACGAGGGCGCTGACAGAAAGAAGATAGAAAAAATACCGGAAGCCGCATTCAGGGAAGCGATTGCCAATGCCCTGATCCACAGAGTATGGGATGTGGAATCACAGATCAGAGTTTTCATGTTTGACGACAGGACACAAATTATTTCCCCGGGGGCATGCCTTCCGGAATAACGGAAGAGGAACCAGATATACTATTAAACAGGTTTTTGAAACGACAGGAACAGGAAAGGGCAGGAGAATGGATAAGATAAAGATCAAGGATCTGGAAGTGTTTGCAAATCACGGTGTCTTCCCTGAGGAGAACACGCTGGGGCAGAAATTTATCGTGTCCGCCGATCTGTGCACGGATACGAGGAAAGCGGGAAAGACAGACGATCTGGCCGCTTCCATCCACTATGGAGAAGTCAGCGCATTTATGGAAATGTGGCTGAAAAGGCATACATATAAACTTTTAGAGAGCGCGGCGGAGCATCTGGCGGAAGAGCTCCTCCTGAAATATCCGGGCATGAGAGCGATCCGCCTTGAGATCAAGAAACCGTGGGCGCCTATCCGGCTTCCGCTTGAGACCGTGAGCGTGGAGATCGAGAGGGCGAAACATACCGCATACATTGCCATGGGCTCTAATATGGGCGACCGGGAGAAGTATATCAGGGACGCGGTGAGGATGCTGGATTCGGTGAGAGGATGTGCGGTAAAGAGAGTGTCGGACCTGATCGAGACGCCGCCCTACGGCGTGACGGAGCAGGATGATTTCCTCAACGGATGTCTCGAGCTTGAGACGCTCCTGACGCCCCGGGAACTGCTGACTGAACTGAACCGGATCGAGGCGGAAGCAGGAAGAGAGCGCACCGTTCACTGGGGGCCCCGGACACTGGATCTGGATATCATCTTCTATGACGATATGACGGTTCAGGAACAGGATCTGTGTATCCCTCATGTGGAGATGCACAAGAGAAAATTCGTGCTGGAGCCGCTTTCACAGATCGCGCCGTATAAGCGGCATCCGGTGTACGGGAAGACCGTGACGGAGATGCTGGGAGAGTTGTGACTTTTACAGGATGTAACCGTTCAGTCAGTTGCCGGGAAATTTTGCATTCCCGGTGATGCTGTACTGAAAATTGACTCACAGGAGATAAGTGATATGAAAAAGAAGCGGAGAAACCATATGAGAAAATCAACGATCCTTAAACGTCTGGGCGCGTTTTCACTGTGCGTCTCCCTGCTGACAGGACTTATGCCGGAAGCTGTGCATGCCGCAGATACGGGAAAGGCGATCTAGCTTGTGACGAACCGTACGGCGGACAACATCAGCGGCGCACAGGCAGACAACATCTATTTTGGTACATACCGGCAGAGCAGCGACGGAAACAGCGGTTACAACGAGGATGCCATCAAATGGCGTGTACTGTCCAATTCAGGCGGGGACTTGTTTCTGCTGTCCGACCAGAACCTGGATGCGCAGTCATATCACGAAGATTTTGAGGACGTGACATGGGAAAGAAGCACGATCCGTTCCTGGCTCAACGGGTATGATGCGTCTTATAATAATGGTGGGAACAGCGGGACTGACTTCACTGGAAACAATTTCATAGACACTGCCTTTTCCAGCGGCGAGCAGGGTGCGATTTCAACAACCGACGTTGTAAATGACGGAAACTCAGAAACCGGTACTGGCGGGGGCAACAACACCCGGGATAAGATCTTCCTGCTCTCCATAGATGAAGCGAGGAACATTGCCTACGGATTCAGCAATAACATGTCTGAAATTGGCGATGCAAGCGGACGGATATCGCAAAATACAGATTACGCCGAATACAGAAATGCTTTCCATCTTGATGGCGCGGGCCAGTGGTGGCTCCGGTCCCCCGGCATATATTATGGATTTGCGGCGTATGTTTTCATCGACGGGTACCTCCAATACCCTGGTTCCCATGTCTACGAAGTTAACGTCGCCGTGCGTCCCGCTTTTAATTTAAATCTGAACTCTGTTCTCTTCACATCTGCCGCCGCAGGCGGCAAAATCCCCGCCGCGGAAGGCGGCGGAAATCAGGATGGCGCAGCCGCCGGAGAAATTTTTGAAATTACCGATTACAGCGGAGACGAATGGAAACTGACGCTGTTGGATAACAGCCGGAATTTTGACATAGAGGAAACCGCCGCCGCAGGAACGCCGGGCGGTACGGTTACGCTGAATTACACCGGGGCGACGGTCTATGATGCAGCCGCCGCGCCCAACGAGTATATATCCGTTATGATCGCAGATGGCAGCGGCCCACAGTATTACGGCAGGATTGCGCAGCCGACTGCCGCAGATGGAGCGGTCGATCTTACGATCCCGGATTCCCTCCCGGACGGCGTCTATACCCTTTACGTGTTCAGCGAGCAGTACAACGGCGGGGCGAACGACGATACTAGGCTGACCGACTACGCCAGCGCGTTTGAAGAAGTTGCCCTTACGGTTTCCGGCGATACGACCGCACCGACGCTTACGGCAGGGGCGGTGAGCCGCATAAGCGACAACGCCGCAACTGTGACGTTTACAAGCAGCGAGGCGGGCAGCTATTACTATGAAGTCGTGGACAGCGGTGCAGCCGCGCCGGCGATTGACACGACTGTGGCGGGCGTTTCCTGCGCCGCAGGGGAGCAGACGATTTCCCTTACAAACCTTACGGTGGGCGCAAAGGATATTTACATTGCGATCAAAGACGCGGCGGGGAATGTAAGCCAGACGCTGAAGATAGGGATACCCGGCTATGCGGCTTCGGGCAGCGGCGGATCCCCTGCTCCGGGAGCGCCGGACCCTGAGGGCGGGACGGACAGCACACCGGGGACGTCTGTTCCTGGCAGAGAACCGGACCGCGGCAGCACACCGGGGACGTCTGTTCCTGGCAGAGAACCGGACCGCGGCAGCACGACAGACAGGGTAGATACCGGAGATGTCCGAGATACCGGGGAGACGGATTCCGACAGGACGACCGGCACACCCCGGACGGGTGACAGTTTTCAACCTGCGTTTTGGACGTTCCTGCTGCTTGGTTCCCTTGCGGCTTGCATTGCAGTAATCATAAGAGTGAAGAGGCGCGGAAAAAACGACGAGAATGCAGAGTAGCCGGTGTATGCGATTAAGAAACCTCCCGCCCGTACCTTATACAGACAGACTGCATAGGGATGGGCGGGAGGTTTTTGCAGAGATTGGAGTGTATTTCTTCTTGTACACCGACGCTATTCTGCGACTTTTACATATAGCTCCGGCGAGTCCTCAGATACGGCCCCGATATTGAAGTACTGCATGTATGCATTGTCCAGCCGGTCTTTATCGATCACATAGACGGAGACGCACTCTTCCTCTTCACCCGGATCAAGGGTCGTAAAGAGCACGGACTTGCCGCCGTTATCCGGCGCGCTCTGATAGATAGGAAAGCCTTCTAATGCAAGGCTTTCCCAGCCTGACTCAGCAGGACCCGATGCAGAGTCAGGATCAAGGAGTGTATAATCTCCGTTCCCATTCTCATCGAGGTATCGGAGGAAAGGCGAGAGATAGACGTCCATCGCTGTATCTCCGGTATTTCTGAGTTTTGTCTTTACAATGATAAAAGCAGCGTCCGCGCTCTCAGTCGTTTTGCCGCCATCTCCGGTAAAGCGTCCATGAGGCTTCAGTGAACCGTCTTCATTCAGATATTCCCCCAGAACGGAAGCGGAATCATAAATAAAGTGCTCTTTCGGGAAGTCATCAAAGGACAGGGTGTCCGTGACCTGAATATCCTCCGTCTGATACTCAATTCCCTGATAAATCGGGTACGCATTTCCGTCAATTGTCAGTGTGTCATTGATTCCGCGGATGTGGTCGCCAGAGACGCTAGTTGATGCTGCCGCTTCCTTATTTGCTTCTTCGTGTTCTCTGTTGAGTTCTGCAATTTCTTCTTCCGTCGGATAGGGAACCGTGGTATCCAGGACTTCGATTTTCAGACCTTTCGCGATCTTTTCCGCCTCATCTGCCGCGAGATCCGTTCCATCTAAGTATACATGAACGGCGTATCCCCATTCTTCGTTAAAAAGGTAGAGATCCTGCAGGGTATCGTCGCTGTCGATATAGTCGGTATTGTCCTGAGTGAAGATATCTACGTTCATTCCCTGTATCTCGATCGTTTTGACATAACTGTCTTTGCTGATCGCTACCTGTAGTGCAGAATCCAACGTCCTGCTTTCCAGATAGAGATCGGCTGCATTGTACGGGATGATCGTCATGCTTCCTTCCGTCTTCTCGTTGTACCACTTGCTTTCATATGGGCCGTCTGTCTGATAGACATACCCCTCCGGAACATAACCCGGTGTGACGCGGATCTCATGGGCCTCTTTCTCTGAGGGATCGACATTGAGCGTATAGGTGAGGGCGTCTCCGTCCTGTGTCTGTGCAAGACGGGCGCTGACGAACTGTCCCGCCGCGTAAACTGTGACTCCAAGTCCTGCGATGAGTGCCGCCGCTGCGGCTATTGTAGTCCATGCCCGCCGTTTCTTTCTGCGCCCTGTGCGGGCAAGAGACGGTGGCCGGTTAGCTTTGCTGTCTGAACTCCGGGCGATATCGATGTCTGAGAGTCCAAGCTTTCGATAGGCGTCCTTGATCTTCCGGCCGACTGGATCCGGGATTTCCACATCACTTTTTAAAATCTGTTCGATTTCTTCCTGTGAATATATTTTTTTCAAAGTTCTTCCTCCTCTAATTCTGTTGAACGGCATCCTGGGCGGTCCAGATGTCTCTGAATTTCCTGCGCCCTCTGGAAAGCCGTGTCTTTACAGTGTTTTCCTCCATGTCCAGAAGCCGGGCGATCTCGCTGATCTTGAAACCCTCTCCATAGTACAGCAGGAGGATTGTCCGGTATTTTTCATCAAGAGTATTCATAAGATCGTTAAATTCGCAGTTGCTCAGTTCCGTGCTGACTTCTCCGTATTCGGGAAATTCGCTGACAGGCCGTTCCCGTCTGTTCTTTCTGATGATATCGATGCATTTGTTGATCAGGATGCGCGTCAGCCATGTACGAAAATAATCTGCGTCTTCCAGACGTGCAATAGTCCTGTAGCAGGTCTCGATCGTATCCTGAATGGCGTCTGCAATGTCCTCGTCGCTGGTTAAATAAGACCTGGCGATCTTGTACATGCTCTGTGTGTTCATATCTATCAGCCGGATAAACGCCCGGGCATCGCCCTTTCGCGCTTTTATGACAAGAGTTTTCAGAGAGTTCCCCTCCTTTCTTTCTGACAGGTGCATGAAATGTGCTTTCCTCCTTTTGGAAATAAATCCTGAAATGGCGGCGCCGTACTTACTGGTTGTAACCGTTACACATATTAGACGGAGAAAAAGGATAAAAAGTTTCAAAGGATAGATATTCTGCCACTTCTCTGGTAAAATGATAGCATAGGCGTACAAGAAGCGCATTTCCCATTGTGCGCCAACGCTGGCCGGAAAGGAGGAGTACACGATGCAAGTCATTGATTTTAAAGACGCCAGATGCCGGCACTGCTACAAATGCGTCCGCCACTGTGCGGTGAAAGCCATATCGGTCCGGGACGAGCAGGCGCGCATTATGGTGGATCACTGTATCAACTGCGGACGCTGTCTCGAAGTCTGTCCGCAGAATGCGAAGACATTTGCCAGTGATCTCGAACGGGTGAAAGGATATTTAAGCCGGGGGTGTAAGACGATCATATCCATCGCGCCGTCCTACGCAGGAGTGCTGGACTTTGACCGGCCCGGACAGGTAGTGGACGCGCTCCAGAAGCTGGGCTTTTATGAAGTGCGGGAGACGGCCGAGGGAGCGGCTCTAGTGACAGACGAGTACAAGAAGCTTGTCAGGGCGGGGGAGATGCCCAACATCATTACCACATGCTGCCCCAGCGTAAACGACCTGATCGAAAAATACTATCCTGACTGTGCGAAACTGATGGCTCCCGTCGTATCCCCCATGATCGCGCACGGACGCTATATCAGAAAACTGTACGGACCTGATGTGAAAGTCGTCTTTCTGGGACCGTGTATCGCGAAGAAGCAGGAGGCGATCGGAGATAAGAGAGTCACAGGAGCCATAGACGCCATCCTGACATTTGAAGAACTGGCTCTGTGGCTTCGGGAATCCGGGATCGATATCCGTTCCTGCGAGGACAGGCCGATGGGGAACCCTGATCCAAACATCAACCGCCTGTATCCGGTAAGCGGAGGCGTGATCCAGTCCGTGATCACCGAGGAGGATGCGGACGGATATCACAAGGTGTTCGTAGACGGGCTGGAGAACTGCATGGAGATGCTGGAATGTCTGAGAAAAGGCGAGCTGGACCACTGCTTCATCGAGGCGAACGTGTGCGAGGGCGGATGTGCGAAAGGTCCCGCATCTGCTCACTGGAATACTTCCTATGTAAAGACAAAGGTAAAGATCGAGGATGTCGTCTCCTACAAGGCCGCGAGGGATCTGCCGGATATGAGTACAGAGGAGATGTATAAACATTTCGGCGACCACAGCATCTCAGACATCCGTCCGTCTGAGGAGCAGATCAGAACTATCCTGCGGTCCACAGGCAAGTATACGCCGGAGGACGAACTGAACTGCGGGGCCTGCGGTTATTCCACGTGCAGGGAAAAAGCCGTCGCCGTCTTCCAGGGAAAAGCGGAACTCTCCATGTGTATGCCCTATGCGCTGGCACAGGCCGAGTCCATGTCCAATGTGGTAATGGACGTGACGCCGAATATGATATTCGTGGTCGGCAATGATATGAAGATCCTGGACTGCAATCCGAAAGGCCAGGAGCTGCTCGGAGTGGGGCACGACGAGGCAATCCAGCGGTATATCTTTGAATTTATCGAGACGGAGGATATCGAGAACGCTCTGCTTACAAGAGGATCCATCCTGCATAAAAAAGTGAAGCTTGTCAAGGGGACGATCACAGCGGAAGAGACGATCGTATACATAGAGAAACTGGACGCCGTCCTTGTGATGTTCAGGGATATCACAAGGGATGAGAAGATAAAGGAGCAACACTACAATCTGAAAGTGGAGACTGTGGAGATGGCGCAGAAAGTCATCGAGAAACAGATGATGGTGGCTCAGGAGATCGCAGGGCTTCTCGGAGAGACGACGGCGGAGACCAAAGTAACGCTTACGAAACTGAGAGACTCGATCCTGAACGAGGAAGATTAGTAGAGAGAAAAGAGAAGAACTGTCTGAACGGAAATGGGGTGAGAACAGTCCATGAGTGTGAGTATCGATGCGGCATGGAAGAGCCTGAACAAATACCAGGAAGAATTATGCGGGGATAAAGTGGAGATCTTAAAGACAAAAGATTCGGACATCGTGATCCTCGCCGACGGCATGGGAAGCGGAGTCAAGGCCAATATACTGGCGACGCTGACTTCCAAGATCCTGGGGACGATGCTGTATGAGGGGGCGCAGATCGAGTCGTGCGTCGAGACGATCGCCAAGACGCTCCCGGTCTGTAAGGTGAGAAAAGTCGCATACGCCACGTTTTCTATCCTGCAGATCTTCCATAACGGAAATGCGTATCTGGCGGAATTTGACAACCCGTCCTGCGTGTTCATCCGGGACGGAAAGCTCGTGCATTATCCGTATGAGACACGTGAGATCGGAGGAAAAAAGGTTCACGAGTACAGGTTTGCCGTGAAGAAGAATGACTGTTTCGTGCTGATGAGCGACGGCGTTATCTATGCCGGGGCCGGATCTGTCCTGAACCTGCAGGGATGGACATGGGACGCTATGGCAGAGTATACGCTCAAATGCACGAAAAAGACGCTGTCCGCCTCCAGACTGGCCGTTATGCTCAGTCAGGCGTGCGACGAGCTGTATGAGGACAGGCCGGGAGACGATACGACGGTGGCTGTTGCGAGAGTGATCGAGCGGCGTGTGGTGAACATTTTCACCGGACCGCCGAAAGAAAAGGACGATGACGAACGCCTGATGCATGATTTTATGCATTCGGAGGGAAAGAAAGTAGTATCCGGCGGAACGAGCGCCAATATCGCCGCCCGGGTGCTTGGGAAAGAGATCACGACGAAAGTAGACAGCCGTAATCCGGACGTACCGCCTATGGCCGAGATCGAGGGCATCGATCTTGTGACAGAAGGAGTGCTCACTCTGGGAAAGAGCCTGAAACTTCTGAAGAAATATGTAAACGATGAGTTTGACGCTGAGTTTTTCGACGAACTGGACGCCGATAACGGCGCGTCCCGTCTGGCGAAACTTCTCATCGAAGAGTGCACCGAGTTGAACCTTTTTGTCGGGACAGCCATAAATGAAGCGCATAAAGAATCAGAACTCAATTTCGATCTGAGCATGAGACAGAACCTGGTCGATCAGCTTATCCGAATATCGAAAGAGATGGGAAAACATGTGACAGTGAAGTATTATTGAGGAATACACCCGGACCGCGGGGGAGATAAGACGGCCTGTAAATGAATCTCAAATGCAGGCCGGTCTTTCTCCGGCGGCCCGGACGCCGAGACAGATGCGGCGGACTGCATCTGCCCTACAGAAACACGTCTGCCTTTTTATCACTCTGGCAGATTTTCTTTAGTTTCCCTTCGGCAATCCTCATTTTCAGTGAGTTGACGCTTCGGGCGTTCTGCTTACAGACACGGACGCATTTCATGCAGCCGATGCATTTTGAAGTATCTGTCTTGCCCGGCTCTTTGAGAGGGATCGCTCCGGCAGGACAGACTTTGGCGCAGGAACCGCAAAGAGTGCATGAGCCGGCGTCTGCTTTGGGAAAGAGAACATTCTTCCCGTATTTTGTGTACGGGGTTTTCCCGGGGAGCTGAACGTTGATGTGGTCAAAGGAATCTTCTTTTCTCAGGATCCGGTTCAGTTCGATCCCGAACTCGGAGATGATCTTCATATCAGCCTTGTTGGGACGTCTTGCCCCGATCGTCGGGACGATCGAGTGTTCCGCGGGAAATGCGGCAGCTCCTATGACTTTAAATCCGCGCTTTTCCACTTCTGTCTTTAGCTCAAGGAGCGCGTCGTCGTATTCCCGGCATCCATATGTAGCGATGAGCGCGGCAGGAGTGCCGTCACCGGAAATATTATCCAGATATTCCATAAAAAGAGCCGGAACACGTCCGTAATAAACAGGAATGCCGAAAAGAGCAAAATCATCGTGCGCAAACTTCAGCGCCGGGCGTTTTTCTTTGTAGACAGAGAAATCGAAAGACACGGATCGAAGATCAATGCTGCGGGCTGTTTCCATAACAGCCTTTCTCGTTGCTCCTGTGGGACTGAAATAGACAAGCTTTAGTTCATTCATTTTCATAATGCAGGTCTCCTTTAAGTCGTTTTCCATTTTATGATAGCATATTGTCGGGGAAAATGCACGATATTGAAAAATGATGCGGCTAAACTGTACGAGTATGTGGCGGTGCATGGATCTGTATGGCAAAAATAATCAGTTGTAAAAACCATATAACTGGAGTATAATACTTGTAGAGTAAAGAGAAAAGTTAACCTGGGATGTTCGATAACCCTGTAATTTTGAACCTACATTTGTTTAAACGGGATTCCTATATTTCTGTAATATGTCAGGCCTCCATTACGCAGTGGACGACAGAAAAGCAGATGCGGTTGCCCACCTGGCTGCGGCTAGGACTCAAAATACAGGACCGGCATTTTGGGTGAACTACCAAAGATAAAGGCGGTCGTCTTGTACGGCCGCTTTTTCCACTTCCAGACTGCCGGGCGTTCTTTGTACGGCGCAGTCAGTCTGTAAGCGGAAAAATGTCTGACGGGGAAAATATATCAGGTCCCGGGGTGAGCGCTGTTATGGATAAGATCAAGATGATCAAAAACCAGATATACAAATTTATATCGACCGTGAATTCCCATCACACCGGCGCCTATGCGGCTCAGGCGGCGTATTTTTTTGTGCTCTCGCTGATCCCGATCTTTCTCCTCCTGCTTACGATGGTACAGTATACGGACGTAAAGATGAGCGATGTGCTGAACGCCGTGCGGGAGATCTTTCCGGATTCTGTGTCGGCGGGAATACAGAGTACCCTGATACAGCTGTCGATCAATCTGAAGGAAATGCTTCCTGTCACGGTGATCGTTGCTCTGTGGTCGGCGGGCAAAGGGGTACTTTCCGTCACATCGGGACTGAACTGTATCTATTCCAACACGGAGACGAGAAATTATTTTTATCTGCGGATAAGAGCTTCCATCTATACAGTCCTCTTTCTGCTGGCGATCATGCTTTCGCTGATAATCTCTGTGTTTGGGAACAGCATCAGCACAATGGTGTATGAGTATGTTCCTTTCCTGAGTAAAGTGGTGGATTTTATCATGCGCATACGGACGCTGGTAACGCTCGTCGTGCTGACCGTGTTCTGGGACCTTGTATATAAATATCTTCCGAACCGGAAACACAAAGCGGAGACAACTTTGAGGAAACAGCTTCCCGGCGCTGTCTTTACAGCTTTCGGATGGCAGTTGATCTCATTTATATTTTCCATATATCTGGATATATTTACAGGATTTTCCAGCATGTATGGAAGTATGACAACGATCATCCTTATCCTGCTGTGGCTTTACGGATGTATGTACATCATTCTTCTCGGCGGAGAACTGAATGCTCTTCTGGAGAGACTCCGGTTTCCAGACGAGTGAAAAATCCTGTCGACATAATCCCGACTGCACAGATCAGCAGGCCGCTGGGCAGCAGGATAGAGATACGCTGTCGGAAAACATATCGAACAGCGCTCCGTATATCATCTGCCCGAAAGGCTGGGCACACAGGGAGACTGTGTACACGCAGGACATGGTTTTCCCGGTCAGATGCTCCGGGGTGCTCTGCTGGATGAGAGAAAGTGCATAGACGGAAAACATGCAGCAGATAAACTGACAGCAACAGAATGAGAGGAGCAGGACAAGGTATTGTGCAAATGGAGAGGCAGGAGTCAGGAAAGAAAGACCTGCGGGCAGTAGAAAGACGCCGGCTGCGATCATAAGTCCGGGCATGTGTACTGTCCGTAGTCTGCCGGCTGCCGCGCCGACCGCGATGCTTCCTGCGATGGCGGCAATCCCCATGGCGCTTTCCGCAGCTCCGTAATGTTCGGCGGACAGCCCGAGCACAGTACGCACCAGATAGGGGAACCCGATGACAAGAACGCCGGTCAGGAACATACTGATCAGCGCTGCCAGGAGAAGCAGTTTTAATACAGCGGTCTGTTGCCGGAATAAAAAACGTATACTTGCCGCAAAGTCAGTCTTTATGACAGATAGAAATCCCTGCATACGACAAGCTCCGGTGTGTTTCAGGCGGATGAAACATTCCAGCAGAGCCGTCAGAAAGAAACAGGCTGCCGAAGCGAAGAGAACGGTCCGGATCCCGAATGCCGTATAGAAGATACTGCCGGAAAAAGGAGCGATCAGTGAGGCGGCGGCCTGGACCTGACTTACGGCAGCATTTCCTCTCAGGACATTGTCTCCGGAGAGTATCTGAGGCACACAGGCCTGCACTGTAGGAGATTCAAACGCCCCCAGGACGGACAGCAGGATCAGAAGCGTACCGATGACCGCCAGTGCGCTTCCGGAGGAACGGATAAGACCGGAGGACAGGATAAGGCCGGAGGACAGGATGCAGAGACCGGACAGGGTATCCAGCGCGACCATGATTTTCCTGCGGTCCGCCCGGTCCGCAAGGATCCTTCCGAAAGGGGAGAGAAGGATCGTGGGAAGCAGGGAGACCGCCGTGATCCCGGCAAATACGGATGCAGATCCGGTCTGCTCCAGTATATACATAGATAAGGCAAATTTCAGAGAATAATTTCCGATCAGGGAGCTGATCTGGCCGAGGATCAGCAAAGAGAAGTTCCGTGTAAATAATTTTTCTTTCATGTCGCCCTCCTGTTGATAAAATGGATATATTTAAGTTCTTTAGATACCAACCGAACGAATGTATATAGTTAAAATAAAATTGCCTTTCGGCAATTCTATTCTTGCTGCTGTGTCTCGGGGAACTGTTCAAAAATTTCCTTGATTCCAGAGGCGGAAATCAACCGCTTGTGGCTGTCGGATACATTCACAATAATGAAAAAATGCATCAAAGGAAAGGCCGTCGCCGAGATAGCGGACGAGTTGGAGGAAGACGAAAACACGATCCTCGGAATCATTAAAGAATTGAGGATTGACAAAAAGTAAACCTGTGATAAAATCCCGTCTTTGACAGTTTAAGAAAAAAAAAATGGCTATATCCCTGATTTTATGAGGGTTGTAGCCATTTTCCCTTTTGTAACGATATGTGCTATATTTCCTTTGCTTCCGGTTTTACTTGTTTGGTTTGTTTAATGATAGTTCGCATAGATGATTTTGTGATAAATTCGTAATCCGTCCGGAAACCAAAGGTTTTGTGTAAACGATCTGTTAG
>CASFID010000023.1 GCA_949294665.1 uncultured Eubacteriales bacterium | reverse complement strand
TTGTCCACTTTACGTGTCTCATGGTGCAGAAATGCTTCGGATACAACAGAGACATCCAGATAGGTCAGGGGACGGCTGTCACGGTTCCATTCCTGAAGGGGAGTGATCCCTGATTCCGGGACTGCCGCACCAAGGCTTTCGTAGTATTCGCTGATCCCTTCGTGGGGCTTTTGATGATAGTACGCATCAAGGAACACGGCCCACAGCCGGTTCAGCTCTTCCAGGGTTTTGATGTTTTTTAGTTTTGCCTCCCGGTTAAACATATCCACTACCTGATGGAACTTTTCAATCTTCCCTTTGCTTTTGCCGCTCCGCGGTTTTGCATGGAGAACCCGGATCCCCAGTCTTGAAAGAGAGAGCCTGATCTGTCTGGCGATATACTGGGAACCGTTATCAAAGTAACAGGCGTCAAACTTTCCGTATCGGAGGACTGCCTGGCGGAACGTATCCTCAACAATGGTTTCCTCCTGGCTGTCATAGAAACGGGAAGCCAACAGTAGGCGGGAATGGTCATCGATTGCAGAGGAAAGATACGTCTGTACTCTGGCGCCATTTTTCCCAATCGGAAGTTTCGGACCGTACTTGATATCCCCCTGTACCAGCATCATACGGTGCGGTTTGCAGAAACGTTTGGAAGAACTTTCCCGCGCATCGCGGTACATCTGCATCTGTTCCCTTCCGTAACCAGCCCGGTACAGGTGCCGTTCCAGAGTGGAGCGTTTCAGGACTCCCGGTGCAGCATAGCCTTCCAGTTCCAGGATGCAGATGATCTGTGCGACAGACCGCTCCGGGACTTCCTTACGGAGCTGGATCGCCTGCTCAAGCAGAAGATCAAAGTTTTCCGGAAGTTTCTGTGAACGGCGTTTTTCGCGTGTGGCTGGTTTTAAGCCGGCAAACTGTCCTTCACGGTAGGCCTTTTCATAGCGGTAGATGGACCGGACGGAAATATCATTGTCCTGAGCAATCTGTTTCCGGAGCTGCAGTCTCTTTGCATCGTCCAGATCTTCCTGAAGCAGCGGCGCGATCAGCTGGAATCGGGAAAGGGCTTCCTGTTCCTGCCATTGTTTGATTCTGTTTGTATTGGTATTCATATATAGCGACCTCCTTCTGAGACCACTATACCCGCTGGCCCGGTGACAGACGAATCAAAACAGGTGCAATAGCATCACTATGGTACAGCAGGTAAAAAACCGCCGCTGTTGTAGATTGTTTATGATACGGAGGATACGCTCCAGCCAGTCCTGATGTGTTTGGCGTATGGTATCGAGCAGTGACGCATGGGAGAAAAGAAGTCCTTCTCCCAATCCAAGTATCCGGTATCCGGCATTGCGCAGGAATCCTTCAATATTTGCGAGGTTCATCTGGAACCACTGGAGCCATCGTAACATAGTCAGCAGGGAAGGAGAGTCTTCCGAATCAGCATCCTCCGATGTTACGATCCCGTCGAGCACGCCGGAGATCACCTCGGCTTCATAATGCTTGTGGGGTACAAGGCAATCAGGAAGCTCGTTGTGATGTCGGTGGCATTCCGTACAGCGGAGCCTGCGGATCATAAGATACTCTTTCACGCCGCCTTCCTTCTTCCGGATACGTAGTCTGGTATCGCGATACTTCAAAGTACCGCCACAGACGGGGCAGACAGGGGTGTCATCACTGCTCATAACAAAAAACACCGGAGTCCGCCTTGTAGGTCAGTGTGTATTCTGATATAATAACCATGGTTTTTATAACCGGGTCTCAGAGTACACGACTTTCCAGGGAGGGTGCTCTGAGACTTTTTCTTTCTGTAGTCTTATGACAGTATACAGAGCAATCCGCTGACAGGCAAGTAGATCATGAATATGCTATTTTAAGAAATCAACAACAATTTAACTCATTTATCACACCATATCCAAAATCATAATACACCCCTTATACAAGAATTTCTATACGCTATCAGATTCATACTTTTCAGTTTTTGTTTTAAATAGTATAATATCTCCTATAAGAAACTTTACTATATCAGGCATTTAATCTGGAGGGAGCTGTATGAAGACTCAATATACATTTAACGGTACACTTAATAATTTAAAAGAACGTATTCACGGCTGGCTGTATTCCACAGAGCTGGAACATATTGTTCAAGCGTTTCACGGCTCTTTTCCCCATATGTCTTCAACCGCAGAGCAGGCAAAATGGCTTCTTTCTTTCAGCGACCGCTGGGATTACAGAAGCATTCAGAAGCAGGCTCGCGACATTAATACAGGTGAAAAAGCCAGGTGGCAGATAAGCAGCGCAGAGATAACTGAAGATCAAAAAGCTTCCGTTGCCGAAGGAATATATCCGCTGGGACTTATCGGCGTACAAATCCCTGTTGAAACAGAATTTGACTATGTTATTGCTTTGGGTGGTGCTCGATTTTCATGCCTTTATCGCCCCCGATACGCGCAGGAACTAATCGCTTCACAGAAAATCAAGACCAAGTCAGCGGTTCTTCTTTCCGGAATGAGACCTGTTTCTGAAAGTGAGCGGGCTGCTACTGATACGTATGCCCCAGGAGCAGCTACAGAATACGATTTAATCAATGCAGGCGCCGAGCAGTCTTTCGAGCTGTCAAGAAACTATAAGGAAGAAATCTATCACAATGAAAATCCCAACAAGTCATGGGCTGTTAGGTGTTATGACTCGCCGAATGGAAAAATACCTGTCTTTTCTGTCTCAGGTCCGTCCAGCGAACCCGAAAAACGCAGGGCAAATTCTGCTGATACTTACAAGTTTTTTCTCGAAAAATTTAACGTACAATCCGGTCAAAAACTGCTTCTTATCACCAGCCAGATTTATGTGCCCTATCAACAAATAGAAGCTGTACGAACCTTAGCAGAGCCATATAACCTGTATATAGAGACTGTGGGATTTCCTACCGAATGGTCCGGTCAGCTGCAGGGCATGATGGAACCCGCAAACTACCTGCAGGAAATACGTTCAACTATCCAGGCAATCAACCGTTACCTTAATACTGTCAACATCTAAAATATTGCCAGTATTTTAAAGGAAGTCAGCCGGCATGTATATGAACGCCGGCTGACTTCCTGTTTACATACATCCTTTATACAATTTGCCTAAGTTCTGTACAAGTTTTTCCATCCTTCTCGAACAATTCAATCAGTTGCTGCAGATTGTCTCTGAAAATCTTCTGTTCTCTCTCATCCTGATATGCATAGCGCTTTATCCATACCGCCGCTTCCTGCATAAATGGAATTATTTCATCTTTTTCGCTGTCTGACAGCATAGAATAAAGTTTTACATACGTTCCTGCTTTTCTGTTATACGTAACCGCAGTCTCTTTTTGCACTTTCTCTACAAATGGCTCTTTCTGCATATTCAAGCATAATGTATGGAATCCTACTGCTTCTCTCAATTTTTCCTCTTTACATTCAGCTGTATCTGCAAGATAGTAACAGTCCGTTGCCAGTGTTCTATAAGACACTGCAATCTGGTTCCATGTTTTTCCAGGCGACTCTAAAGGAATATTTTCTTTTATTTCTCTCCAGAACCTTGTATGCTCTTCTACCGAAATATTGTCCCCTCTCAGTATCTCATCAAATTTATTCTTCCAGATTCCGTTCGGATCCTTTTCCTCATTCAATAAGACCGCTGCTTTAATCCGCAAAGCCCGGACTCTGTAAATATAAGCACCCTCGTATTTCCCGACAGCTTCATAAAATTGTCCGATGTTATTAACAAATTTTCCTTCCGTATCCTCTCTGCCGCTGAATCGGTCATCCGGGTCCTCGATATTATCCTTATACCAGCTAATAAAATCCTGTCCTATCCTGTCCGCATCTCCGTTTATCAAATCTCGCTTAATTTTCCCTTTTCTAATGCCATTAATAATTTTATTATTTGAATAGAACACAAGATTTACAGCTTTATAGATCCGCGCCTTATTTTTCTCCGAAAGCATATTAAATTTTACTCGGCGGCATACATACTCATAAACAGGCAGTTCGTATATGAACGCATTTTCTTGTTTTGAAATATCATCGTAGATACCGACATATTCAGCACATGCAGCACAGTAGGGGAGCTGCTCATCTTCTTGAATCTGGTCTAATGTATCACACAGGATCTCGGCATCACAATGTCTGTTCAGCCAGAACAGATCCGCCAGTTCTTTTGCCGGATACCGCCGTTCATATTCCGGTCCCGAATCATAACGCAGTCCGCTTTCCAGGATTTTCAGAACAGTAAACGGATATTTATCTGCCAGCCTGAGATACCACTCTTTTCTTCCTTTCTCAGATACAATTGTATATAAAGTCTGTATAATTAAGGTCGCTTCTTTTTTATTACTTTCCCTGTCTTCTTTGTTCTCTGAAGAATTCTCTTCCTTTCTTAAATATTCCTCAAATATCTGTTTTGCAAACTCATACTCGTTTTTTTCTGCACACAGCAGCAGACCTTCCTCTATCTTCACCTCATCAAGCTCCGGCATTGTCTGAAGATAATCCCAGAGCTTATTTTTATAAATATACATAGTATCGCACAATTTTTTTCTTACTCCGGCTTTGATCAAATCATGCCCGAATGTCCAGCATCCATTTTCCTGGATTCTAAAATACAAATTTTTATCAAGATATGCACGGAAGAGGTCGAATTTCCACTCACGATTTTTGTCTTTTCCGCAATCATATCTTTCAAAGATTTTCTCAAGATCTGTCGATCTGAGTCCATTTTCCGTTGCTGCAATCATTCCGCATACCAGTTCATATCCTGCAAAATCCAAATATTTTCCGGTAGCCTTTATTGTTTCCCAACAGAGATCCGAAAGTTCTGCTGGGAATTTTCGGACAAGATCTCTGAAATGCATATACATTTCATCATAATTTTTCCCCTGCACCTCATTTAAATGCATCTGTAAAATACTAATTCCCGAAGTAATATAAAGAGGGTTCCTTGCCTGCTGTCGTTCGTAGAGTATTTTCTCTATCTCTTTTGTATAATGTTCTGCCACAACCATATTACCAGAGACAATCTCGTCGATATCGTGTTCTGTCAGTTCAGATATTTTAACAAAACTAACCCCCTTCTGCGTTTCTCCTGGATACTCTGTCATCGTTGAACAGATAATTGTCACTTTACCAGCTTCCATTAAAAGCTGAGAAATCCTTTCTGATCCAAATGCTCTCAATTTATCCAGGGCGTCAACAAAAATTAAAATTTCTTTCTTATCAGTACTGTTATATTGTTTAACTACATCAAGAAATACTTGCTCGGCTTTTTCTTCTGAATAAAAATTTCTGATCTTAACCTTCTCTTCACTGCCTTCGTTAAGATTCTCCTCAACAAAGTAAATCATCTGCAGCAAAACATCCAGATAGGTTCTGCTGCGTGTAGTATGCCCACAGGCAATAAAATATTTTGTTTCACTTTCACATTCTTCATATACTTTGGAAAGGATACTGCTCTTACCGCTGGCAGACGGTCCATAAACACAAACTGTATGTACGGACTTTTTATGTATTTCCTTTATGATATGCTGCTTCAATTCTTCCCTTCCCCTAAAATGCTGCGTCAGCTGAGCTCGGAAAGTCTCAGATTCAAGTTGTGCTGTTTCTACCCAATTCTGATTCTTTTTATCTCTGCTTCGTTCTTTTAGGATCATCTCTATCCGATTGACAAGTATATCTTCCATTTGTCTTAAATCAACTGCCTCATTTAAATCCGTCTGCCAATCAGCATCATACTCCTCCACAAATGTATTTCCGCCTTTTTCTTTTCTTACCCGTTCAATAAGTATCTCCTGTTTTGTTGTATTCTCTTTTTTCTGTCCGTAATCCATCCTTTTTCCGTCATGCAGCTTTCTGATCAGGCAGATTCTAGCAGGACTCTTCGCACTTATCCCCTGCCTGAGCAGCCCATATTCCAGCTCCAGCTGGGTAACACTGATATTATAATCGGGCAGTTCATCCCCTTCATCGTCATGAACCGCCTTCCGCCATTCACTCCTGATCAATTCAATCTCAGCCAGAACAGAATTTTTATCCCCCCTATCCTCTGCAGGCACTGTTCCATAATAATCGCCAAGAAATATAATCATATTATATCGACAAGGATTTTTGATCTGTGAGAGACACACTCCCAGAATCTTTCCCATATGATCTGTATCCAACCCCCAGCGCAAATCGGTACATTCCACATACTCACCGTATTTCTTGGCAAGTTCATTAACACGCGGAAGTACATTCCTATGTAATGTCTCTCTTTCCCCAAACATATCTTTAAATGTACTTGAAACAAAAAATTGAATCATCTGAGGTTCCTCCTTTTGCTAACTCATCTCTGTCAGTAGCCGTCATTTAATGTTTGTAAAAATGTATTGTCCTTTCATACCTCCTTAAATAAAAAAACAGAATTTCCCTGTCCAAGAAATTCTGTCACCACATAATTATAGTACCATATGCTATTTTAAGAGACAAGATTTAATCCTTGCGACGGCGTAAATTTACCGACAGAAATAATAGTGCAGAAATCACCCATGACATACTGACAAATATCAGGCTATAGTTCTTTTCGCACTTTACAGTCTTTTTCATTATCTCGCTTCATCTATACACCTGTCGTTCTCCTATCCTTGAAAGTTTTGCAGCCTGCTACTACATCCTTTCAAGGATATTTCGTTATGGATTATTTAAAACCTACTGGGAGATGATCTCTCTATACACTCTCACAACACCTACTATTTCCCGTTTTTATTATCATTTATTTTCTTCATTAATATTTCAAACTGTTCCTCTGTAAGATCCGTCGGATTCGAAACAATCACTCTTATTTTAATTTTCGTGTTATAAAATCTCTCAGTTACCGGAACTCTGGATAAATAAGCTTCTAATGCCTGCATTTCCTGCACTAAAAAAGCATTTTTATCATTGAACCAACGGCATAGAAAATTACATTTATCAGATGTGCACTGCTCTCCTTCATTGAGCATGACTATTTCAAATCCACTGCTGTCCAAACTGTCTTCGTTCATTTTTCCATGTTTGCAGCCGCCGCAGGCCATTCTGGAAAATTGTGACAATTTTACAAAAATAGATAAAATGACTGTTTCTGTTATGACGCCCGGAAGCAAATAATCTTTTCCCTCAGCATTATTATATTCGACCGTAAGGGAATATCCTTCTGTCAGTAAATGCGATACCCAGTGAAAGGCAGATATCGAAGACATATTATCTATATTATGATTTAAGATGGGTTTCGAAACCCGGTGCTGGCTCATATCCAATAAATCTGCAAAACGGAGCAGAATTTTATCAAATTTGTAACTAATCAGCTTTGATTTTGCATCACCCTTTAAAAAATAGATGTCTTTTACATCCATCATGTGGCTTTCTGAGATTTGGGCGACGTTTTCTCTCACACTTTGATCCAAAAAATCCAGTTCGCGCCGGTTTCTGATTTCCTCTGCACTATCCCTTCCATGCTGTGATCTGATTTTCATTTCAAAAAAATCGTCCAATTTTTTATATGTCTTTACTATCGTCCTTTTAATGTCGTTTGTACTTATGCCGCGGTTCCATTCCGAATCCAGTAACGTCGTCAGTTTTTCTGAATCTCCTTTGTCAAGAAGGAAATCATTTTCTGATGCAATCCTGACCATAGATATATCGTGGAGATAGCAGGCAATAAACAACAGATAATAATCATACTTCGTTATTTTCAAATAGCTGAAAATTTTGATGATCTTAATTATATTCTTTATCAGATCAACCGCATGCTCCTGATTATGCAGTGTATAAAAATACAAATGTTTTGCACCGTTTTTCCATACATCACATGTATATTTGTGTACCATGATCAGATGATCTATCTGATCCGGAATTGCAACATATCGTTTAAAGACGCCAAGGACTTCAAATATCGTATAGTCTACTTTCTGACGATTATCTTCACTCATTATCTGCAGTTTCCACTTAAAGAACTCCGATATGCTGCAGTTTCCGTTTCTTAAAAACGCCAGTACCCTAAGCTCTCCATAGCTGATATCCTTTTTATTATAAGAACTTAATGCAATATCCTCCGACAAGGAAACTTTGAACACTTTTGAATATACGGCATTTAAAAACATCCTCTGGAGCCTGTCCGAATTCCGGCTGACTATTATACTTGTTTTCACAAATCTATCCGAACAAATACCAAAGCTGCTCAATATTTCTTCCTGTAAGCCGTTGATTCTCACTCCCGAAAACTCTTCCTTTAAAATATTCGAGTTCATATTTGCATAACGGACCAATTTTCTGTTGGTCTGCCTGCCAAGTGCGGCAAAACAGTCGGATGTATTTTTCACCTCACGTTTATTCAGATAATCATAATACATTTTATTAATATATGCGCACTCCGTCAGTTCCGGTGAATATGCTGTTTTTATTACAGATTTGATATACCCGCGTATCGTCTCGTGCCCGCTTTCATCTACTGTATTTGCGATTAAGACAGAAAGAGCGGCCTGCCATATATCATGCTTGTAACTATTGAAAAAATCTTCTGCATCAATCTCATCTCCAAGAAGATCATATCCGGCTTCACATTCTTCTTTGTACCGTTTTCCTGTAAGGACCTGAAATATTCTTTTGTCTAAACCTTTCTCTGTTTTCAAACGAAGACGCAGCACTCTATATTTAAAAAACTTGTAATATCGTTCTAACTTTTCAACATATCCCTCCCCATGACCGGACTCACTCTTCATTTCTGATTCTATAGCCTTGAGCAATGCTTCTGCCCGATGGAGCATCGCTTCCTCCTCTTCTTCAGAATAGGCCGAAGTAATATCTGCACTGAGCAGGGACGCTTCCCGGCTTAAAGTTTTAAGATATATTTCTCCTTCTTTTACTTCCTGGATCGCCGTATAGCTGCTTTTTCCCTCTAAATGCACTCTTATCTCGTAAACATCCCCTGGTTTTGTGATATTGGAAAGCTCCGAATAAAAGTCGTTATACTTTTTCTTTGTATCAAAAAAATGACTTTCTTCAGCTTTTGCTATATATTCTGATATTTTAAGGTCAATCTTGTGATTAATTTTTTGCAGCCGTTCCTCAAAATCCCCTTTTCCCGCAATCGCTATATCTGTGTAAATATATGAGTCATCTACATAATATACGGATTTTCCCCTAAACTCTGCTTCAAAAATCTCGGCAATTTTTGTCATGCAAATATTTCCGAAAAAATAGGACTGAGGCAACCCCTGAGCAATTCCCTTCGTCCACTGCACAGTAATACCGGAGGCTCCATAATATGTATTTTGTGATTGATCATTATTTATATTCACGACTTCACATACCAGCAATTTATAAATCAGGTTTTTAAACACAGCGATATCATCATCGCTAAACGTAACTGGTACATTTTCCATTAACATACCGTAGACTGCCATTGGATTGACCGAAGGGAAAAAGTTTTCCAAATCTAGTTTGACTTCATACTTATATTCCTTCGACTCATGAAATGTCTTAAAATATTCATTTGCTTTCTTCGTATATTTCTTATACTGTTCATTCCACCTTTTAAAAAGTTCCTCAGGTCTTCTGGATACCCTGTTTCCATAAAAGTTTTTCGGAATCAGTCTGCTGTAGTTCGACAGATTTAATTTCCAGTTCTTCTCATTTTGCGGAATTTCATAAATCAGCGGATGCAGCAATGAAACCATAGCAATTAACTGCTTCAACTCTGAAGTATGAATCGGTCGATAAATCCGAACATTACTTCCCTCAGAATCCTTCTTATAATCCTTTGGTTTCATATAAACCTTTGTTTTAAACAGATAATTCTCATCATCCAAAACAGATTTTAATATTTCCGTCACTTCACCTATTATTTTAAAAATTAATTCCTCATCAAATGGATCTGACAGGGAATTAAGAAGTTCTCTATCTTCTATATCCAGCAATTGAGGATCAAATACATAAGATCTCACCGCATATATCGCCAGATATATGTTCTCTTGGCTTAATATGTACTCTCGAAGCTTCATAGTTCCTGCACCTTCTCTTCTTTCATGCTGACAAATCTCTCAAGATCCTCTCGGATTGCTTGAGCTATTCCTGCTTTTTTATAATCGCCATATACCTTGCAGAAAATATGCTCATTGTCATTGGAGATATACTTAACCCTTATCTCGACTTCTTCCCCCAGAAGCCTGCTTATATTTATCGAAGTATACTCGCTTCCGCACTTTTTCGTCTCAGAAAAATATTCGGCAAAAAACAGACGATCGATCATTAATTCAAAGGACTCTCCTGTCTGTAATAATTCACTGAATATTTCGTGATACATTTTATCTTTCTTTTGCAGCATCTGGCATACCTGCAGAAAATCATTAACATATTGCCCGAGATAGGTGCTGTTATACTTATAATCAGGATTCGTATAGCTTAAGAACTTCGAAAACAAATCTATCTCTATCGGGAATTTATCATATAAAACTGTATTATTTAATAATTTATCTACAAAACTGTTCAGTACCTCGTCTTTCACTTCTATCCCCCGTATCATGCATTTTTCCCACACCAATCAAGTCATGCGTCCCCGCGCCTTCCTGATCTGCGTAATAGGACATTGTAATCCCTTTCAGATCCGAAGCAATTCCACATGCCTCGTCCAGCAGGAAAAAACTTCTTGCGGCAGAAAGAATGCCCGCATAGAGGGCGAATTCCAGATAGACATTATCGCGGGGCGCTATTTTCTTTTCCGTCTGTTCTCCCGTATTCCGGCGAATCACCATATCGTCCGGATCTCCGATAAAGACTGCATAGTCAAAGCTGGGAGCTTTCTGCACGAGATTATCATATGTAGATTGATTCAAATCAAAAAAATTCTTATTCCAGATCTCACATTCAAACTCCGGCTCCATCAGTTTTTGGACTGTCTCCGCAATTTTAAGAGATTCTGTTGAAGAACCAATAAAAATCCTGCTTTTCATCTTCTGTCTCCTTCCTGCCCGATCACGTTCTCGGTATACTTTTTCATCTTCCGATCAACAAAACTATATTCATAGTATCATATAAAAGGCGGCTGTACCACTGCCCATTCAGGCATATGTTACAGCCGTCTCCCTCACCGTTTCCTGCTGTCAGGAGTTCTATACACCGCTACAAATACTATGATCTGAATGGCAAGCGATATCACGAATATCAGCGCCATCTGCACCGCATTCAGATGATACTCCGCAAGAAGATAGAAAATCCCGACCATGATCCCTGAATTTATGATCGGAAGAATAAGTCCTTTCCCGAGCCTTATATTCATCGCCGTTGTTTCAGGATGAAACAGATCGTCCAGGCCGTACAGCCTGCTGAATAATCCGTCAGAATCGCTGTCATATCTCTCGATCAGGAAATCCGTGATAACTTCGATCCGCGTAAGATATTTTCTCGAAACCGCACTCTCTTTGATATACATGAGAAAGATCACAATCCCTATCAGCAGGATCAGAATCAGGATCCCGATAATTTCCTGAATAAAATTGGCGATATTTTCTCCCAGCCGCTCTGCAATAATACCAACGGCGGAAATAGGAATGCCGACAAATACTATGTAGTTATTGAAGAGCTGTGTCCTCTCGTCTAATGACTTTTTATAATAGTCCCAGATAGTATCATAGATATGTAAAACGTATTCTATATCCGGGTATTTTTCTGTCTTGGATGAATTGTCCATCTTTGATCCTCCGATGTATAGTTAAAAAAATACAACTGTCAGCAATGTCAGAATGAATATTCCAAAAGCCGCCTGCCCTTTTCGGCTAGCTGCAGCAAAATCTGCCGATCCGGAAATGTTTACGCATTTCTGCTCTCCTCTTTCTCACAGATATCCTTTAACAGCCGAAGGGTCTCTTTGGTGTACTGGCACATATATTCCGGGACACCGTCAAATTCTCCTGTTTCCAAAAAAGCACAGGCTGCACAGCTTTGACAGGCTTCCCGCATAGTACAGGCGCTGCATTCAGCATTCAGCCGTATTTTGGAAACGGCATTCGTAATCTCCTTCCAGGCCTCTGAAAAGCCCAGCCGAAACACATCGGCCTCCGGCTTTGTCAGCATAATGCAGGGGCGCATCTTTCCCTGCCAGCTGATGACGTAAGAGCTTCTTCCCGCCCGGCATTTCGCAGGCGACGGTGCCGGTTCTCCCTCCGGTACATTTCCAATTTCTAACAGGCGGGCTGCTGCCTGGCGAAATTCTTCCTTTTCTTTTTTCTCCATGATCCGCACCCGGGCTGCCGCCGCTTCCTGCGGAGAAAGACGGGCCTGCAGGTCGAAAGCAGACAGACGCTCTCTGGACGCCGGATACATATAAGTGTCGTATTTCCATGCCGTATTCATGTCTTCGGCGATGCTGCATAATTCATCCAGATCATGGATGTTCTTCGGCGTGATACTGCCATTGATCTTGACATCCACCTGGCGTTCCATCAAAAGCCGCACGGCTTTTCTTACACGCCGGTATCCATCCGGATAATGACAGAGCCGCTCGTACGTTGCTTCATCCTTTCCATATAGGGTGATGTTGATCCTGCGGGGCTTATGCCTGGCAAAAAAATCCGCCCATTCTTCATCGATCAGTGTTCCATTTGTGTTAATGGTCAGGATCATTCCCATCTTCTTCAGTGTGATATAAATATCCCGAAAATCCGGATGAAGCAGCGGTTCCCCGCCGGTCAGCAGGACAAACAGCGTCCCTGCACTGCACATCTCCTCAGCCAGAGAGATCCATTCTTCTCCGCTCCTGACACTTCCCTGTTTCTGCATCTCCTGCGGCGAAAGCCGTACAAAACACATATCACAGTTCATGTTGCATAGCGGAGTAAGCTCTAAAATCCCATTGATGGGGCTGAGTCTTTCCGTTGCCTTTTCACAAAGCTTTAATTCCACCGTTCCCTGATAGTCGATCGGTTCCATATAAATAAATCTCCTTTTATATACGAAACGGATGGTCGAAGACCATCCGTCGAGTTCATTATGTAATTTGATTTATGATGCGTTAGGACCAACACCATATTGTGTGTGATTGGATGTGGTAATCTCAGATGGCCATCCGCCCCAGAAATAAACAGGATCCGCCATATCATGTATATCTTGATTCCCATAATGTCCTCCAGTAAATTCTGTTGGCTTACCTGGAGACTGCGGATGAATCGAAATGATATTCTGATCCATCGTATCTGAATACCATCCAGTACCACCACCTACGGGTACAACGTCAGCATCACTGGCATTTAAAAAATCAAAATGATCATCGGTAAATCCCTTATTCGGGCCCTGCCAACTTGTCGGGCTATCTGTCCGCCCATCAGTTAATACGCCCCCTGTTACGTGAGTTGTAATAACAGTGCTTGTTTCAGTAAACACCCAGCATGCCGCCATATACTCATTCGCCTCAAATTTCTGAACCTCAATCCTCGGCTCTTCCCATTTCCTTTTCATTTTATTTCCTCCTCTAAAATACGAAGCTTCAATGATTCTACTACAAAACGATGCACCGCGTTTTGAATCACCTCTTCGGGTGCATCGAACTCTTGTTTTACTTTCTCAACGACTTCGGCTTCCGTCATCGGCTGCTGAAAGGTCTGCCAGATAAAGGCTGCCGTCTCATTCGGCTGCATGACTGCATTGGTCAATTCACTTTCAACATCAACGGGAACGATTGCGTATTCCCCTGCGATCCTGCGAAGCACAAAGTTCGGTTTAATACAGTATCTCTTGATTATTTCCATGTTTCCTTCCTATCCTTTCCCCTATGGGGAACCGGGTTGCACAGATAATCTCATTTTTGGCAGCATAGCTGAGGGTTTGATCCCAACAACGTCCTATATTACCACCAGAACAACATTATAGCATCACCAAATGTTAAGTCAATGGTATATTTTAAATTTTATGTGAAAGGTGAAATAAATGTAAATTTGGTTATTGTGACCAGCGGCTAAATTTCAAATATGCCATTCTTTCCTGTATTTCCCTGCTTTTTTCAACTTATGCACAATATTTCTGCCAATGTACTCTCCAGACGCGCCATCTCATCAAAACTCTCCTGCTCTATCCCCAGCCCCTTCTGGAGATTTCCATATATTTTTCCCAGCAGATCATTCTGGACATTTACGATCTGTCTTATCTCGCCTGCCCGCTCTCCGGTACACTTCCCGATTTCTTCCAGGCGGTCTGTTAAAAGCAGCATCAGCAGTTTTCTCTGCTTCAGATACTGGATATCGTACATGAGCGGAAGCCGCCATTTATATTCCTTATACTTCTCCAGGTATCTGCAGCAGTTCTTGACTGCCCGGGAGCCCTCTCCGGCTTCTTCTGCCGCGCGGAGATTATCCGCCGCGTACCGGAGCGACTGTTCCAGGACTTCTTCCATCCTGTATTCCCGTTTTTTTCTTATCTGCCGGACTGTTATACAGCCGTCCGCCTCCGGCACAGCGTCGGCAGACAGATAGGCGCCGAGCTCTTCATATGTAAGACGGTACTGGTAGAAGCCTTCTGAATCCGTACAGTATGCCTCAGTATCTGAGCAGTATTCCAGCAGGATATAATGATCCATTCTTTTCAGCAGAGCCGGCATGATCTGATAACCAAGCTTCCCCATATCGATCGGACCGACAATGACAGGATACTCCGGGGAGATCCGGCGCCGGATCTCCCGCACTGCCTCTTTTGCAGCGCCTGTCCGGACAGTTTCTGCGTCATAGCCCCATAAGCGGAGCGCGCGGTCCATCCCCTGGTTCGGATCACAGTATGTCGTGAGCAGCCTGTCGAAATGCTCATTTTCAAAATGCCGGATTCCAAAAGGCGTCGATGTAGAGATCTCGAACAGCTGCAGATCGATGGACGGATCCTGCATCGCGTTCAGACATGCATAACTCCCGCAGCAGATCTCATTTCCGTAAAATCTCAAATCAGCCCCTCCCTTGCCATCACACACAATTTCTTTAAATCTGTTTTCCCGTTCCGGTTTCTCGGAAACGGTTTATGAAGTATGAAAACTTCTGTATTCTGAAGATAAAAGGGCATCCGGCGTATCGTCTCTTCCACTGTGCGCCCGACTGAGGCGTCGTCTGCATAGATGAAGACTGCGGCGTGCTCTCCGGTAACCGGATCAGGCAGTCCGGTCACCGCCGCTTCCTTCACCCCCTCCACCTTCCGTATCGTTTCCTCGATCTGAAAGCTGTTCACTCTATACCCGCGGATCTTGATAATTCCGTTTCTTCGTCCGCAAAAGTAAAGGAAACCTTCGCTGTCAATGCGGAAAAGATCTCCTGTGTACACTCTCCGCCTGCCAGTCTCCCGATCCGACTCAAAAATACCGGAATCCTCGTCCCGGATTCCCCAATATCCCTCCATCACGTTAGGTCCTTCGACTGCCAGTTCTCCGATGCCGGTCTCTTCTTCTTTGTTGACAAGCCAGACTTTGACGCCATCTAACGGAAGACCGCACGATCCTGCCATCACCTTGTCTGTTCTATCCGCCGGCATGACCGCCACGCGCTTGCACTCTGTCATCCCATACATAGGTATGACAGCCGTCCGGGGCAGCGCTTCTCTCAGAGCCTGTATCAGAGAAAGGGGCAGCACCTCGCCTGTAAAGGAAATGTACCGCAGACTAAAATCATCTGCATGATCCAGGAAACCTGTCCTCACCAGCAGCGCCGCCATCGTAGGAAGGGCAGGGAAGGCGGTTATCTTCCATTTTTTAAGGAGATAAGGGATCCGCTGAAGGACCTCGCCCGAACTCAGATACAGCTGCGCTCCGCTTAAGAATGCCAGGAATACCTGGTAGAGTCCATAATCAAATGTCAGCGGAATACTGCACAATATCCTGTCGTCCGGATTATTTCCAAGCCTTCTGTTTATCGCATCACAGCAGAACAGGATCTGCTTCTGGCTTCCGCAGACCCCTTTCGGCATCCCCTTGCTTCCGGATGTATATATGATATACACGGGCGTATCCTTCGGGTATTTCTTTCTGTCTTCAGCGCAGGCTGTCTCCTCCCATGACTCCTCAGCCGCAGACGCCTCCCCGCTGTCAATAATAAGCGCAGGGGAACAGCTTTTTACAATTTCATTCCTTTCTTCCGTACTTATATGTCTGCTTACTGGAACAAATACCATACCTTCCGAAATACAGGCAAGAAGAAGAACCACTGTTTCCAGTGGTTCGCGATCTGTTATGAGCACACGGTCTCCGGCTTTCAGTCCTCTGCTGCGGAAAAATGCGCCGTATGACCTGACTCTTGCGTGAAGCTGCCGGAAAGTATATTCCCGGCTTCCATTCGAAATAACAATACGAGGATCCGCCAGGTGTGACTCGATCAATCTCCAATAAAGCATTACATTCCTCCGACAGCATGCACGGGCAGCTCAGCCATGATCTCTCTGGTCTTCAGCTGCTTTGCCTTCTCAACAATATGATACAGACCTGATATGATCTCCGCTGAAACATCAGTTTTCTCCTGTATTCCTTCGATGGATTCCCCGGAAGAAATCAGTTCAAGAATACCGTCGATCTTTTTGTAATCCAGCGCATTCCTGATGTTCTCTGCTTTTATAATCTCCTGTTCGGAAAACACTCTGGGAATGACAATCGGCCCATCGTTCACAATCCAGTATGCAATATCTTCCAAATCTGTCTGTCCGGACCAGAAACCTGCGGACGGTTCCTGTTCAATAACCTCTTTTTCAGTCCCCAGAGCAGCCGCCAGCTCTTCCAGCTCCGATTTGTAAAGATGCGCGACCGGCTTAAAATGTGCCAGATTATCTCCAAAGGTGAGGAAAAAACCAAGCTCTTTTTCTGTTCGGTTCGTCGTACCAGCTATCAGGAATCCTTTGTCCTGATAGCAGGAAATCACAGCAGACCTGACAGAACACTTCGCTTTTGCCGGATCCAGCATCATATCTGTATTGAATATTGTCTTAGATTCAGATTCTTCCAGCGCTTTCATCAGATCCTGGTTCATATTCTCAAGATGGATCTCCGCCAGCGGGATTCCCAGCTCTCCGCACAGATTTTTCGCATTTTTCAGGAACTTTGGCTCCATATCGCTCTGAATGACGATAAAAGCCTTTACCCTGCTGCTGCCAAGGCTCCTGCAGCAGAGACGGGCAACGACGTCTGAATCAAGCCCTCCTGAAACAGGTACGACGACCGTCTCCCCATCAAGGACAAAATTACAGATGAAAGCCTGGATTCTCTCAATCTCCTTGCTTATATCATTTTCCAGCCAATTCTTCATTTTCATATCTCCTCATAAATTCATCCTTCATAATACCGATCTCCTGTTCCAGCGGCTGCCGGTCTGTTTGATAGATCTCCGCCAGCTTCCGATATTCTTTCTCCGTCCTTTCTATGTCGATCTGACCGTTTTCCCTGTCCATCTGCCTCTTCCACTCCGCATGGCAGGAACACGGATATTCTCTCAGTCTCCTGATGATCTCCGGGTTCTGAGTCTCCCGGTATTCATCCAGCGCTTTCAGCACTTCTCTCTCACAGTTCGGGCAGGTGCCCGGAGAACTGCAGATATATGACTTTTCTTCGCCGAAATAGTCCTTATACCAGGAGATCTGTATCTTGCTCAATTCTTTTTCCGAAAAATGCCCCAGCACTTCTGCTAAAGACCAGAACGACACACAGCTGTACATCCCGTTCTCGGAAAGTACGTGAAGGAGCGTGCCCTTTTTTATATGATACGGGAACAGGACAACACTGTCCGCCCCGTCGTTCAGCACATCCCTGATCGAGCGGACTGTATTGATGACCGCCGCCTTCTCGCTCATGAACGGATAGCCCAGTCCGATGTTCGCCGTCACATGCATGCCGGCATCATGTATTTTACGGACTGCATCCTGAAACATTTCATAAGTTGTATTCTTATTGATGCAGTGCTTCAGTATCCAGTTATCACTGCTCTCTACGCCGATCTCAATATATTTTTCGGCGTCCGGGACCGCCTTCTTTACAAATTCGAGTCCTTCCGCTGATATCGTATCTGCTCTTGATTCTATGATAAAACGTTTTGTCTTTACCCCTTTTAAGATCCCGCACAGATCCTCCCGCATGGATCTTGATACTTCTCTCTCGTCGAGCATACTTCCGCTCGGCGTCAGCAGGAAATCTTCAAATTCCAACGTCAGGCGCTCCATGATCCGCTTCAGCTCGCCGAGGATCTTATCCCAGTGTACGGCTCCGCTTCCTTTTCCATAATTGCACATCACGCAGCCACCCTGAGCGTCATGGATACAGCCGACCGTCAGGAACCACAGATCACACAGCAGTCCCCCGTTGGCTCTTTCGATTCTGTAGTTCGTGCGCATCTTTTCCGGCATGACCGGCCGCTGTTTATATATCTCATATGTAATCTGCCTTAATACGTTATTTGTATTCATATATCACACTCCCATATGACTCTGTACAGAGTCCGTTAATGTCCGTACCGACAGAAAAACCTGCTGAAGATCTTCTTCTACAGGATCAAACCTGATATGAAACGCATCCTCTATGTCAATCTGGAGCACAATGAGCATGATCGAATCAAATCCTAATTCCTCCTGGATCTGTGTCTCTGCGCTCACTGTTACGTCCTTATTATATCCGGCAGAATTACGGAACATCTCAGTCACTATCTCTATGATCCTGTTCTCTGTCTCTTCTCTGCCAGGTCTGTTCATTTTCACTTCACATCCTATCGTCAAGAAGTCTATATGTTGATGCATGCCCACGCAAGCATCGCATATCTTGTGGATAATACACATTATCCATTTTATTATACACTAATACCGACGGCATTTCCATAGATAAAAACAAATTCGGAGCCTCTGTCGCGCTGTAGGCTCCGGCGCCGCAGAAGATCAGCAAATCGCCTCTCTGCACTCCCTCATCCACCGCCGCGCTGCGCGCGAGCACATCCGCTTCATTACACAGCGCGCCGCAGATCATGCAGCCTGACGTTCTTCCCGCAGGCGCCACGCAGAGATTCTCTATATGCGGAGTCCGTATGCCGAGCGCTCCTCCCGGATACCGGAGATGATTTGTCCCGCCGAGGCAGAACAGGATCTTCTTACCCTCCCGCTCTTTTATCTGAAACACCTTCGTCACATAGACTCCTGCCGAAGCCGCGGCACACCTGCCGGCTTCATAGATCACTTTAAACTTTTTCTGAAGCTCATGTGCAAACCTTGCAGCTTCATCCACAGCAGCCGCATATCCCTCTCTCTTTTCTCCGGTAAAATACGGGAATCCGACGCCGCATCCGAACTGTATTTCAGATATCTCAGCTCCCGGCAGTTCACACAGGCCGTTCAGGGACTGCCGGAAATATTCCAGTTCTCTCTTCAGCTTCCCGGCTTCGCTCCGCTGCGTCCCCGGATAATAGTGAAGCCCGACAATCTTGGTCGCCTTGCTTTTATCACAGATATGAATGCACTGCGCCGCTTCCTCCCTGTCCATACCAAACCTGCCGCCGCTGCCAAGCCTCAGGAGCAACTTCACTGAATCCGCTCCCAATCTCCCGGCGCCGCATAGTTCATCGCATACTTCTGCGATCTGCCCCGCCTGTTCCGCTGAATCGATGCCGAATCTCCTCACTCCCATATCAAGGGCGTCCCGGAGCATATCCTCTGTCCTGAGCACACCATCCAGGATGATCCTGCCGCCCGGTATTCCATACGCCCGGCACATCCGGAGTTCTCCGCCTGTACTCACCTCGATATAATCTGCTGTCTCAGCTGCTGCCGGCGCCAGCCAGGGATTCGCTTTCATGGCGTAGGCGATACCGACATCACCGCCAAGACATTTCCGCAGAAGATTCAGATTACGGCCAAACAGATTTTCATGGAAAATATAGAACGGCGCGCCCCATTCCTGTTCCGTTTTTCTCATCCCGTCCATAACATCTTTCCACTCTTTATCCATCGGATCCAAAAAAGCGTATTTATCTTCCATCGTTCTCCAGACTCCTCCATATACAGGTCAATATACCGGGAAGCTCCCCAATGTTTCCTGATTCCGCCATGCGGAACAGCCGCTGCTTCCTTTCATCATACTCCGTCTTTATGTCCTGACGCTCGCATTTTGCGGCAAGCAGGAACACCTTATCCAGCATCTGGATCATATTCAGGATTCCGTACCGGAGCGCAATCCTTTCACTCTGCGCGCCCGCGTAACGTCTTACAGCCCCCGCTATGCTCTGCGCCTCAAGATCACATATTTCCTTATGATACTCGACGCCCCGCCTTAATACCGTTTCACAGGAAAATTCCCGGGATATACGGCTTCCATGGCATCCTTCTTCACGAAGACAGATAATGCAGCAGTCCGGCTGATGATCAGCCAGAGACAGAAGCTCTTCCTGCGTCATCCAAAGACCCGGAAATCCCCACGGGTCATATACTTCATATTCCTTTTCCCACTGCCGCACAAACAAATACCTTCCGCCGCCTCTGTAATAGCGGTCGCTTACCGCCGGCGCTGCGATCCCGTATTTCACCGGTCCAAAGACGAAAGTTTCCGGCAGCTCCATCCTGTCGAATTCCTTTCCCAGTCGGACTGCCAAAAAAGGAACCTCTGCCGCTTCTCCAAGCTTCCTGAGCGCGCTTTCCGTATCGATCAAAGGCCGGAACCATTCTTCCGCACCGCCGTCTGCGCAGAATCCGAACGCCCGCAGACTGACACAGTCCACACTGCTTATCTTTGGCAGCTTCTCGTATTCCATCAGCTGATCTAAAGCCGCGCAAAAAGTATCTAGCGTCTTTCCGATGTAAAACAATTCTCTTTCTCTCTTTCTTTATGGTTCCCCTGCATCCAATCCATCCGTTCTCCTGACTTCAATTCCACTCTCGGTCAGAGTCCTTTCAAAAGATTCATCCGTTCCTTCGAATACAGGATTAATAAATCTGGCTTCTTTAAACGAATCCACATTCAGGTTCTTATTGTCCTTGAATGTCACCCCGATAAAACACGTGTTATTAAAATTCGTCTCTGTAAAATCGCAGCCCTCAAACCTGGCGCCAGACACTGTACTGTCCGCAAAACTGGCAAAAGCAAAGCTGCAGTTAAAAAATTCAGAATAATTAAAACTGGACTGTCCAAGAAAGGCGTTCTTAAATATACAGTCCTTAAAAGTTGAATAAGATGACAGCATCCCGTCTGCGATACAGTTCACAAAAGAAACTCTGGTGAAAAATGCTCTTGTCAACTCAGCTTCTTTCAGTATAACATCCTGAAATGAACTTTCCGTCACCCGTGCCATCGTCAGATCGATCCGGCTGCAGTCACTCCGTTCAAAGGAACAAAGGGTAAATTTTGCCGCAGATGCATGGAGCCTATTCATATCTGAATCCTCAAAATTGACTAAGCGGCATCTACTCTTATAAAAAATCGTATCTGCCAGGACCGCACTTCGGAAATCTGACGCGCAGATTCTTCCCTGCCGCAGATTCGCCTGTTCCATGATACAGCCGTGCATGTCACATGCATATATTTTAATGGAATCCATCTGTGTTTTTACAAATACACTCTGTTCCATGCATGCCCTGTAAAATACGATGTCCGTCAGCTCAGCACTTGTAAAATCACTTTGATCCATCTTAAAGACGGCCTCTTCCGCAACTTTCCCCCAGGTCTTCTGCATCATAAGCCCATTCTGCCCGTAGCGGCATTTCCGCTCTTCCAGAATATCTGCTTTTTCCTTTTCGGCTTCCGCCCAGATTCGGGGGAATACTTGCCGGTAATCCTTTTCAGGAAAAAGATCCAGCTTCACCCGCTCCAGAACAGATGATACAAATCCGCATTCCTTCATGTCTCTGTTTCCGTCTTCGTCTTGTGCCAGAGTAATCATAATATCTGTCAGACGTGAAGAAGAAAAATTATTCTTCCCGAGCACTGCTTCTGTAAGAGTGACATTTGCCAGGATAACGCCCTCAAACTGAGCCCGCTTAAGATCACAGTTCTTCATCTCCGCACCTGTAAAATCAACATTTTCAAATGTCGCATTCTGAAAAAAGCAGGCCTCAAAAAGCGTATTCGTAAACGAGCAGTCCTCACTGCTGGTATAATAAAACTCACAGTTATCGAAAGAAGCCATACCGAAATTGCAGTCTTTTATCCGATTTCTCACAAAAAGACAGTAGTCGAATAAAGAGGTCCGAAAAGACGACGTCTCAAAACGGATCCCGTAAAAGTCAATAAAACTGAATTTTCCTGACGGGAAAAAGACTTCCAGCTTTGGGAGCATACAAAAAATATAGAGGGAAAGTTGCATCAGGAAAAGCAAAAAAAGTGTTCCGATCTCATTTTCTTTCAGCGGCTCTGTTTCTTTTTTGGGAGCCGTTTCCATCTGTACCTGAAGCAGATTCCGTATTTCCGCCAGAAGGTAATACGCATCACAGAATCCTGCCCCATCTATTTTGAGTGCCTGCTTTATTCCGAAAACTTTCTCATATGGAAAATTCTTTCCCCAGGTATGGGCTCTGGCATCATTTTGTTCCACATCAGTATCCCCATATACAGTCTCTCCATGCTCTACCGCAAACCTCACTCTTTCAGCCAGGGACTGCCTATGCAAAAATCCCTCTCCGTTCTCTGCAAGACAAAACAGGATTTTTTCCCATTCCGAAAATCTGTTAATGAATTTCTTTTTATTGATTCTGCTTTTTTCTGTCTCATCCTCTATCTGAAGCCATGCTTCCGTGCTTTCAGCCCCGCTCGTTATCTGGTCGATCAGTTCGTTAAAACTTTCATTGACGGAACTCTCCCAGAGCATCTGGTCACGTTTCTGTTTTAATGTGTCAAGCAATTCCCTCGCTTCTGCAATCTGTATTTTGAGAAGTTTATCTGCCGTCTTATGGAGTCCTCTGTCTATATCAATACACTTATTCAAAAACCAGGCAGAGCCGATCATACACACTCCATATGATAGAATAAGAATGATACGCACCTCGTCTCTTGAGCGGATATGCATAAAATAGAACATGCTGTAAAGACAGATCACAATTCCCATCAATGCGAGAGAAGTAAGCATATAGAGCCAGAGGCTTCTCATTGTCTTCTCCCGGTATTCGCGAATCACCACGCTGTAATATGTCTTCTCATCCGATGTTCTGTCCAGCGCTTCCTTCAAAAAAACATATGATGTGATCAGACTGCCCAGCATTGTAGCGATCAGTGTAATAAGCAGCGGCCAAAGGGTGCTTCTCTGATCATCATCATAGACATTCTCTATCTTATCGAGCTGCTGTTCACTGATCAGAAAAATTACCGCTGCAGCCACTGCAAATATAACAATGATCGCAATCGTAGCCTTTAATTTGCTGCGCTTTTTATCCGTATGTCCGCTCATCTTGCTCCTCTTCTCATCCCACTTTATCTCTATGTTTATCTGCTATCTAAAACTGCTCATCCTCGCCTTGATAATATATGTACGCATCTTATCTTTTTCTTCACTTTTCTCCATTTTTTCCACGGTTTTTTCACAAGAAGAAAAAGCTTCCTTTGCTTTCATATATTCTATATATCTCTCGTGCTTCCTGATATAAAAAACATGCAGGGAAACCGCAGCTCCGGCAAGTCCCAGTAAGATTAGTGTCAGGGAAATAAACAGGCATACCTGGAGAGGGGATATTGTTCCGGAAAAAGAGATAATTATTAATCTTGTAATCACCAATATACCCGCTATGGTACTTATAACAGCTATTACTAACGCCCCAAAAGCAGTTTTTTTGCACCGCTTATAGTAACTGTCTATTATATCTATTTTTTCTGTTTTATCGGTACTTTTCTGTTCCATAAAATCCCCCTTCTCCGACAGCCTCCGTTCTATCCGACTCTTGTATTCAATATCATCACTGCATATAGTGGTTGCCAATTCTGCAAGATACGGGCGCAGATATTCTTTGCAGTTTTTATCTGTAGCCGCCAGAGCAAAAAATGCAAATTTATCATAAAATCCAACCATTCTTCATATCTCTCTTTCGGGATATCTGTCACCCATTAATATCTGTCATTTAGTACAATATCTTCACATCTTCCCCAAAAAGATGCATAAGTCATCCCATATCTATATGTGGCACGCTTCTCCTTCTTACAATATTTTTCCAAAAGAAACACCCCGACTTCTTCTTGGCTAGCGATCATATCGAAAGAATTTTTAAGATTTTCCATTTTCAGTTGTTCTTCTATCAGTTCCAAAAGGGGTAAGCAAGTTACGCTACAAGCAACGGAGAATGTACCTTCTTATGATTCAATAAATATTACCGATTACATATCTTGCAGGATAGACTTATATCATTCCTTTCAAATTATTGAAAATACTTTCACCCATTTGATTATTAATAACCATACTATTCTCGACAACAGGAGCACTTTGCACACTATCCCCTTCTGAGACCATTACGCTTTGCTTCTTCCTGACATGCTCTCTGATTTCTCTGAAAATATTCCCATAATCTTCTGGGCGGATCATCCTATATCGCTCACTAAAACCTTGCGGAACTTTTCCCAGCGGAAACATATCTCGTAATCTCGCCATATCTGCCCCATCACCTATGCCAAGTGGGAAAACATACAATTTACCATTCTGTACTCGTTCACGTACTTCAGCGAATTCCAAGCGAGGATCGTCTGTAGGTGTTCCATCTGTCATAAACACCAGAATGGGGGTATAATAATCATTATCTGCATTCCTAAGATCGTTCTGCATTTCGTCTAATTGCGCAAGCGCTGTTCTAATTCCATCTCCCATGGCGGTTTCTGCTTTTTCAATCTTGCACATGCATGACTCTATATCTAATGCTTCACAATCAAGGAAATCATATTTTACAGAAGCGAAACGACTATATGTCACAATTGATACTGCCACTTGTCTGCACAGCTCACGATCAGTTTTTAATTCCTTTAAAAGACTGCGAAGTGTATCGTTAAGCTTGTCTATTTTTTTATAATGTGCATATCCGGGTCGAATATCTTTTAAATCAAAATAATCAACATTATGACCATCAGCAAACCCAGAACTTATGTTACGCCTTAATCCGCCTTTTTCAATCCACCATTCATCCATGGATTGACTGACATCCACACAGAAACAGATCAAAGCTCTGGGATCTCCATTAATAAGGATTCTGCGCTGCTGACTATAATGTTCGCTTGTATAATAAGCCTCATTTGCCATATGGGTTCTCCCTTCTCCAGATTAATATCGTATTTTTCTGCAACTGGAACAACGAGTGGGCAGATTATAGCCTTTTCTGCTGAAATATTCCATATCTCCATTTGTAATCGGGAAACTTCTTCCACAGTTTCTGCATACTACCCAATGGTGTACAGAATTCTTCCATGCTTCTCTTTCTGCTCGTTCTTGTTTTGACTGTTCAATCAATTCTCTAAAACAACTGCCACAGACACTCATTCGTAAATTGCGTCTGCGATCTTCGAACTCTTTCATTTGATAAATTGGAACTTCTTTTCCACAATGTCTGCATGTAGCAGTCTGCCTTTTACATTCCTTACACCATTTTTGATTTTTAAAGTCAAACTCACTTTTTCCTATCTCATGTAAAACTTTTGTCCTGTTTGTGTAATAAAATTTGCGTCCGCAGCAGCGACAGGTAAAAGACACATCCGATTGGTCATTTGCACATGGGATACATATCCTGTATCCCCTATCCCATATATTAACCTTTTCACGTTGAACGCGTATGTTATGTATAAAATAAAAATCCGGGTGTTCCTGACCACAAATACTGCAGCGTACAAAAGTGCGCTTTTTATCTCTCCTGAATGTACGTGGAAACATGTTGCGAGAATCTGCTCGTTTTGAATCGTTAAGAATGTCTTTATATTCCCAGATTATTTTTAGCCATTCTTTTGTGTCCAGGCGATATCCCGGTCTGGAATACTTTCCTTCCGAATGAAATGTGTTATAAAAACACTCGCACATTTTATATGATAAATGATCCCATACAATCCTCCATATACCACTGGGCCGTTCCGCATCCTGTGAACGATGCATTCCGCCGCCTACGCTGAACGGAAAAGACATATCCTTGATGCTGTCACGTTCATTAGCATTTTTCCCCTTTGCATATGGAAATTTACCGGGCATCATTAGCATAAATGTCAATACTGCAATCTGGTAATTTTCCTGATCTAAAGTATACATTAAATTGAGACTATTGCTGCGCATAATTTCCGGCGGTGTAAATGTTTGATTTTGAGAAAGCGCCGGGAAACCTTCTATCTGCCAACAGTCGGTATCAACAAAATAGACTTCTTTCGTATTTTCCACATAAATTGACGCCGGATTTATGCAGCCAAACATCACTCCTAAAGAATGCATCTTACATACTTTTTCAAGAATTGTTGCCGTCAGAACGCACAAATCTCGTTTATCCCATTGAGAAAAAAATTGGGATAATCCTGTTGATCCATTAAGAACCGATCGTGTCAACTGTATTCCCTTCGATATGGGCACAAGAATACCTACAAAGCATCCCGTATCATCAACAAGTATATCCAATGGCCAGCAAACACCAGAAATATCCACCTTTTCCTGTACCATACGCTCTGATTTTTTCTCCAATATATCAAGCCGGAGCACCTCTGCCGTATATATTTTTGCAAAATATTCCATGTAATCAGTAGAATAAGTTACCGATATATGATCCGTCATTACCGCTTCTTTCAACAATAATGAAGTGTTATTATATTTTGTAAATACTTTATTTCCTGCACTTGGAATACTTTTTGCCACTTTAGAAGAACGGCCAAAAGAAACGCACTGAGTCGTTATTTCAAATAGATTTTCTTCTTTCGCTTCTTTTCTGAGCAAATCTGCCACAGGATAAATTGTTGTCTTGTAACTGAAGTCTGCTTTTTCAGTTTTCTTAAAAGAATCTAATAATGCCATACTTTTCCCTCCGCCCTACATCAGGTACACAATAATGATTTGGTACTTTCAATCATATTCTGCGTCTTTCTGTCTTTATCCTCTTTTGCCTCTAATATGCATAATATTTCCTTAACTCGTATTTTCGCATCCTCAACTCCGTTTTTTACCATTATGGAATAAAAAAGAAGCAGGCATCTGCCAATTTCTTCCTCATATGTCGACTCCCAGATTTTCTCTGCATCTTCCACCCAGTTTCCGGCAATAAATAAGTCATAGTTATTGCTTTCTGTTATATTTTTAATTTGCCTGTATAAAACATTTGCCTTATCTGGTTTACTTTCTTTTTTATAAATCATGGGAAAGCTAAACTGTTTATTAATATTGTAATAATATGCCGGGTCCTCTCTAAAACCTTGCGGAGACCATCTATATGCCTGAACATATACATTATCATCGGATTGCCATTCGTAATAAACTATTCCTATATCAGAAAACTGATCGCCTGACTGAGGAGCTGATTTGGCACAGGCAATACCTGGTATTGTAATATTGGGCGTAGAAATATTGGAGATAGGTTTATTTGAGTAACGATGCCCATCTCCATGGAGATACGCACTGATTTTTCTTCTGTCTATAACTCCCTTTATTCTTTCTTCAAAACAGGGGTATAAAGACTCTAAGCTATGATGCCCTATGATGATCGAAGGCTTATCAGACTCTATTCTGCACTGTGATAACGCATTAATATCAACAATTTCCCCATGTTCCTTCCCATCGCTGACCAACGCTGTATTGATCATAATAATATTCAGCATATCATTCCACGTAACGCACATGATTTCTTCAGGGCATCTTGCCCTTGAGTCTCTAACATTTGAATCCATATAAAATTCATAAACAAAATTTTTATATTCGGAAAATCCTTTATTCAGTGGATAATGTGAATAAAAATCATAATCATCGTTTTCCGAATGCTGGCATATATCAATAATCGAATTGCTCCTACCCTCATATTCGTTCACATCATGATTCCCGGGGATAAGAAAAACGTCTGCTTTATCAATGCGAAAAATATCTAAAATTGCTTCCAGATACCTACGAGCGAGAGAAAAATCTGTTTGCCTTGATTTATGTCGAAAATCCCCCGTAACAATCAAAAATTGTGGAGAAATAACCTGTGCTAACTCTTTATAATCATCCAACATAAATGTTGTATCAGCTTCAGCAAAGACATGTAAATCTGATATGTGAAGCCACCTTGCATTTGTTTGCATTCGCTCTCACCTGCACTTTCATTTATTTCATTACTGATTTACTTAACTTCTCACCAGTATGATCCTGCACTGGAATGTGATTTCCGGGTCAGATGGGTTCTGCACCATACGACCACATTGACAGGAGTATTAGGTCGGGATGCCTTATCACTGTATATAGCAGAAAAGCTATCTGTAAAGGATATCTGTTGATAAGCGTTTTCTTTGAATGACATAGGGATTACCTTCTTTCCGCCTTTTGTTCATCCCGTTTAATCAAAAAAACTGGCGAAACCATCATGATATATGCATATATCTTAACACAAGTTCCCAGCAGTTCCTATAGAAATTTATTAAGTTTTTATTTCTCTGTCCATTAATTAAAACAGATATAAATCCATATAGGCATCGATTTCCACATTTCCTCTCTATGGCTTATTCCTGTGCTTTCCTGCTATCTGAAGCGGCTAATCCTCGCCTTGATAATATATGTACACATCTTCTCTTTTTCTTCACTTTTCTCCATTAATAATGACTTTGTTCTAATAAATCACAGCCCTGCATTCTTTTCCGCAAAAAGCTATACCATACTTTATAACCGTCTTCATACCCTTACGTTTTAGTCCTTCCGCATATTTTTTGACCTCAATCTGTTTCAACGCTGCTGAACAGGCTGCCTCAAGATTCTCGTCATCTGCATACTTCAGTTCGATCACAATTCCAACCCGCGCCGGTGTTCGGATAGAAATATCACTGTAGCCTTCCCCCGTTTCCGCATTGGACTTCTCTAAGTCTACTCGGATGGTAGATTTAGAAAAACACCAAACACGGCTGCATTATTGGGAAAATTACCTCTGCAACTTTGAGGAATTGCCTCTGCAATTTTGGGTAATTTTATTATGCACTAAACAAAGGGAGGTGCCCGGATTGCCTGATCATGAAATTTTCAAGGAGCATGATCCGGAAGACTGCTTCTACGGATACAAGACCGTGCATAATTTCATGCGTCTCACTGATGAAATGGTACATACCATCATTGGTCTGGAAGAAGAACTTGTCCGGTGACGCCAGGTCCTCATCAAATATCTTCCGCCCGAATGGGCAGATGGGCTGCGATCAGACATTTTAAACAATATTTCCCGCGATTTTGAAGGAGATCCGGCTTATGATCTATATGTCAGCACGGTATGCAACGGTATCGATCCTCAATAGAAGAAAGAGAAACTGGCTCGTATGAGGAGGCTTGTCAATGGCACCGATGAAACCAGCATCACATATCTGTAACTAATAAACTTTGTATGCCTGCAACGACTCCTCTCCAGAAATAAACCGCAACTGAATGTCGCTAAGGGCACCGGTGAATTCCGGAAAACCATTGCTTCTTACCTGAAAGTGGATCTTCTCATCCTTGATGAATGGCTCATCCGCCCGTTGGTACAGCAGGAATCCTATAACCTGCTTGAGGTTGTGGAAGCACGGATCAAAAGCCAGAAGGGATCCATGATCTTCTGTTCCCAGTATCATACGGACGAATGGTATGGCAGGCTCGCCCCCGCATCAGCGGAAGGGTAAGCCAACCTTAAAAAAGGCATGTTTAATTTGTACTTTTTCTTGACATAGGACCACGTCTGAAATAGCATGAAAATAGACCAAAGCCGAAAAAAAATCGCCTTCCTTCATGGCTCGCAGTCCATCTTTTTTATTCTCAATGTCAGACTGTTCTGCCAGTTCTTCTGGAGAAATGGGTTGTGCTGGTTCATTTTCAATATTAATTCCTATATTGACAAGACTGATTCCTCCAAGCAAACTAGCCCCGCCAATTCCAACACTAATAAGTACAATTTTCGCAATTTTATTCATCGAACTAAACACACTCCTTTGACTTATAAAAACACTCTCCCCTATTAAAGGTTCACTATATATTATCCGGCAACTACTGAACATTGCAGGTTATAATAAAAATGGCAATAAATTCTCCTGCCCTCACCAAGAGAATTTATCACCACTACAAAAGCCTATCATATTATATCAAAATTTTCTAGATTTATTTCAAAATAATGACTGCATTCTTCTCAAAATGCAAATCTCGGTTGACCGGTACGCTGATTTCATTCTAAGCAGTGCGCTTTTTAAAACTGACCGGCAAGTATTCTATTGACCGATTGCCCCCTTCCAGAAAGCACTATGGATAAACTCATTGAAATACGACTGACTTTCCTTATTAGTAAGAATCATATTTTTACTGCAGTATCTTCCATATACCCTTTCTTCATTTCATCCACCATCCTGCACACATAGTCAGGCCGTGTATCAAAGCTTCCCGTTTCGGACAGGCACATAGCAGCACAGACCCGGCAGATCTTCCGATTCGCACAGACCGCACACTCCCTTGGCAGACGAATCTTCGCCGTCTCGCCATGGATCTCCTTCCACGCCTGTTCAAATCCCATCTCGAGCACATCCCCTTCCGGCCGGGTCATAAGCCCGCAGGGGCGCATCTTCCCGTCCCAGGTGATCCAGTATGCGCTGCGGCCGGCCTGGCACCAGACCGGCTCCCCTTCTGCCGCCGTTCTTCCCCGGTACTGTTCCTCCAGATGGCGGCACTCTCTGATCTTTCCTTCCGCCCTTTTGTGAAATTCTTCCTCCGTACAGCGCAGCCTCTCCCAGCGGATCCGATACCGTCCCGCATCTTCCGCTGTAAATCGTCCCGCGTTCTCCCCGCAGTCCTCGCCGTTTAACCGGATCGGCGGGAACATATAGGTTCCCACTTCCAGAAGGGTATCCGCTTCCCGGCTGAACCGGCAGATTTCTTCCATGTCATGGCAGTTGTACGGCGTAGCCGTCATGATCGTACGCACGGAGATACCCGCTCCTTTCAGCTTTCTGACATTCTCCGCCACGCGGGCTCTCGCCTCCACGCCGCACAAATCCCGGTAGGTCTCTTCCGAGGCTCCGTATACGGACACATTCACCCGGCCCGGCGGGTATTTCCGAAAGCAGTCCAGGATCTCATCCGTCAGCATTGAGCCGTTGGAGTTCACCACGATCCGGAATCCCATCACCGAGAGCTTGCAGTAGATCTCCGCAAAATCCTCTCGGAGCATCGCCTCCCCTCCCGTCAGCAGCAGGAAGAGCGTCCCGCAGCGCTTCGCCTCCTCCGCAATCTCCAGCCACTGTTCTGCGGACAATTCCCGCTTCTTCAGTTCCGCACTGTTCTGCATATTGTGGACATAACACATACGGCAGCTGAAATTGCAGCGGGAAGTCAGCTCGAAGGTGCCATGCAGCGGAATACCCAGGCGGTTAGCCCGCGCAGTAAGCGCTCTCCCGATCGGAAAATCTTGAGTCCAGTTTCTAATCTCCATTTTATTTCTCATCCCCCTTCAATGTTTTATCTAACAGTTCAACTGCCGATACATCCGGCAGACATGACAGCAGATAAACGGGAGTTTCCTCAGTTATTGTAATCAATAGCTGAAGAATATTCTCCATACACTTCTTATCCCAAGGGCTCACGCAGCATTCTGAATAGATCATTTTCACGGCTTCTGCCCCACGTAATCTGCAGATCTTGTTTTCTTTCCCCTGCCGAAGCACGACAATCGCACGCAAAGGCACTGTCCTGTTCAATGATATACCTGATGACCCGCAGAATGGAATACCATGTACCATCGGTATCTGCTCCTCACATGACAGCACACTTCTGTCCCCATTTACAATTTCTACATGCTTCCTGTTCTGTTTCCACAAATCTGCCTGGGTAGATTTCCCGGTTCCTGAAGGGGCCGTAAATACAATGCCTTTTCCCTCATATATAATATAAGATGAATGCAGCACAACCCGGTTGTTCAGGGCAAGCAGATATTCTAAGCCGATACTTTTTAAAAGCGCTTCTGCGGATAGTTCTACTTTTTTCTTTATGGTCAAGCGATAAAATCCTGGTTTATTAGCATCATATTGTATACAGCACCTTGCGCTGTTTACATTCTCTCCGCATGAGAAACGCCCAATATATCTGCTTATCTGCCGAATTCCGAAAATTATATTTTTTTTGTCACAGTAGACAGGTTCTTCATTTACGTCCGGCAGCTTCTTTTGTATAATAGCTTCCATATAAATATCCGCGGCTTTTTTATTCGTGAGAAATCCCCTGCTGATAGAATCTAATGGTATATCACTTTCAGGGACAGCAATTCGGATTACAAGACCTGCAATTTTCAAAAATAACTCCGTAGTTTCCATTCTGATTTTCCCTTATAATTCTGTAAAAAAGAAAGTTCTTTTTTACAGAAAAGAACTTTCAAATATCTTTACTATGAAAAACTGCTCACCTGCCATGCATCCGCATTGTCCGGACTGTGATAACAAAATGGATCATCCTCATCACCCGGATCGCCGGCAGTGCACAAGTCATTTAAAAAAAAGAACCATCCGTCTCCTTCCGTCGATCCATTGGGCAATAAAGTACCATTGGGAAGCTCCATCCAGTCACAGGCTGCTATCACTGAATTCAGACTCATATCTTCAAACAAGATCTGCGGGCTTTCATATGTCTTCTTCATTTGTTCTCACCACTTTTCTAATATCATTTTTAACTGACCAATTATCCGTAAGCTGCTATGTCAATCATCGATCAGCATATTACGTTCCTTTAAGATATGGATGAATTTTTCTACATCGTCTCTCACTCTCTCTTCGTCCACATCATACTCTCTGCACACATATTCCGTCAGTTTTTTTATCGTCATATCCCCCTGCTGCAGATATGACCAGAGCAGCGCTCCAACTTCATTTACCGAAATCAATCCCTGAAATTTCTGAGCTTCCTGCTCTGTAGGAACAATCACGTACGTTCCGGCAATCTCTCTGATAACAAAGCTTTCTGAAATACGCATCTCTCTCTCCTTTTACTGGTATGTCAGATACATAATCTTGCTTTTATCTGACAGATAATGGATACTCTGCTCTTCTGCAGTCTCTCCCGCAGGGATACCTCCGGAGAATTTCACACGGTATGTAATTCCTCCCGAAAAAACATCATCATCCATATTCTTAAAATAAACATAGAGATCACTGGTTATATCCTGGGAACTATGGTTCTCCACACTGATCCATCCATCCTGAGCAGTTACCGTAAACATATCCGGATACAATGACCTGTCTTCTCTGAATAAAGCCAGATTCTCAATTGAGTATGTACAATTTTCTATCCAATTTGAATATTCCATAGCCGAGCTTTCCTGAACGTCAACTGTACTTCCTGCCGGAAGGGTCGTAATATCAAAATATGCTGTGTTCTCTCCCTGCTCTGCCTTGATGCGCAGAAATTGGATGTCTTCTTCAGACGTATTTTCCACTCTGAGCTGAATAATATCTTCCACATCACGATCAGTACCGTCTTCTACAAAAGTACCGCTGTATTTGGTGACTGATCGAATCACCACTCCATTTCCCAGGCTGCATACTCCTTCTGATTCTAAGGACTCTCTTTGTTTTGCCCAGATAACGGCTCCTATAATCAAGGCCGCCAGAACGAATACCGTGATTACTAAATATATAATTCTTCTTTTTGTCTGTTTCTTTTCCACTTTCATCAAGCTGTCAGCTGCCCCTCTTGATTCACTCGTTTCTTTCTATTGCATTTTACAGGCAGGATCCCTGTTCGGGATCCCGCCCTGTTTCAAAATGTCTTCCTATGATTATCTGCCGAAAATCGATGAAAGCCAATTTCCTACAGTATCTATAACGGTATGTACAATTTCTGTCACGATATTCTTTTCTTTATCATAGATTACTGTAATATTCACATCACCTTTGGCAACACCTTTAATCTCATCTCCTGCTGTTTCTGCCTGACGGTATCCCCAGATTTTCTTAATTGTCTCGCGTTTCACGTCATAGTTATTTCCGTATAATACTGTCTCCACATAAGGATCTGCAATTGTGTTTCCATTCCGGTCTACATATGCCACTACAATGCTGCACTCCTGTACAGTATAGATTACCTGGATAACTTTATCTGTATCCGCAGTCCCCTGCACAGCATCTCCACGAATCTCCTGAATGGTGTAGCCCTCGATAGATTTTTCCGTAAGATCAGCGACATTGTACTCGCTTCCCTTCTGCACACTCTGAACCGCCGCATCTGCAAGTATATTTCCTTCTGTATCGAGATACTGCACTGTAATGCTTTGATCCGGTTTCACTTCAACCAGACTGTAGGCAGCAACCGCTGCATTTCTATCTGCAACGATCTGCAGTGATGTATCTAACGGCTCTGCAAATGACATATCGGCGGCAGTCCAGTTTAGATTAGTTAATGAGAGGACCGCCCCTGTATCATTTCCATCCTCCGGTACTTTAGAGGCATTGCGGATAACGATGGGGTATTTTGTCCAATATCCTTGTTTTTCATCTCCTGTCCACATACATTGTTCAGAGATATCATAATGCATGTCATAGGCACTTGTTACAGTGATTGTTTCTGGATTGTATTCTGTCCATCCGCTATCTTCTTCAACCGCAAAGGCAATCTTCATTGCAGCTTCCTGTCCCATTGCCAGTTTTGCCGACAGCTGTATCGTCTCCGGCTTACTGTCTGCTTTCAGATAGAACGCGATTGCCTGATCATGCATCAGGTAGACCTCATTATTCGGTCCACGAGATGTATACTCCGAGAGATCAACTTCTGCCTTATTTCCGTCTACAAATACCACTCCCGGTGCAGCATCCGATTCCTCGGTAAGTTCTCCTGCATTCAAGAGCAGATTTCTAAGCTCTGCGAAATCTGAATCATATTCTCCATCAGCCTGATAAGCCTCTTTAATAATTTCATTGCCTTTTGAATCAGGATTAGCCGGATCATATATACGGATCGCATCCAGATAGAAATTGTAGTATCCTCTATCTTTCTGGTCATACATTGCGATATATGTGGGCACGATCTCTACATCATAGGTCTTCTGCTCCAGCCCTTCGATCTTGATAACCGGGATCTGGTACAGCGCCCCTGTCGGATCTTCCTGTACCTGCCAGCCCTCTTCTTCTGAATAAGTATATCCATAGTAGGTGTTGACAGATTTAGAGGTTACTGTCTTGCCAGTATCGTTATCTTTAACCGTTACTCTGACCGCACCGGTATATCCGTCCGTAACACTTATCACATCGAATCCCGTTCCGGTAAAGGTAAACGACGCCTTTGGAGATGAACCGCCATTTGCCGCCAGGTTCGCCAGGCTGACCTTTACTTTATGCGAAGAACCTCCGCTGTACTGTGTATCATGCGTATAGCTTGTATCATTTCCGTATAGATTGTCTATAGCCTCTTTCAGTTCCTCTGTTCCAGGACGATCTTCATCCTGATGACGTCCATCTGAATAAGTTCCAAGTTTTTCTTCGATCCATTTTCCTGAATCTGCATACAGGCTGTCCTGTGAAGCTCCCTCTTCTGAAGAAACAGTACCCTGTTTTCCATCTGCATATGTAATGGCACTAAAATTATCTTCATAATAAATTTCAGTAGCAGGAATGATACTTAAAGATCCTTCAACAACAGCAGTATTATTTTGTCCTGTAACAGTTGTATTATCCTGTCCTGTAACAGCTGTATTAATCTGTACAGAATAACTGAATTCATCGAAGGAATCCATCGTCATCTTTGTCGGTGTGTATTCAACAACCTTCTTTCCATCGGCCTTCGTTTCGATTTCAGCAGTTCCATACGGTTTTTTATCCGTTGTACTCTGATCATTCTTATTTTTTACCGAAGTAAGTGTGCCGTTCATTCCATATTCATCTACCCGGTCATTAGCCAGTACATCAATATCTACCGGAAGACCATAGTCAATGACAACACTGTCTTCCTGAACCAGTTCACTGGTCTGGAAATTGACAACACAAATCAGATGACTGCCTTCTTCTGTAGCAGGATAGATTGTAACGTAATCGTCTGAAGTATTCGGTGTTTCTTTAACACTGTATGAATACTCCGTGCCACTGTCATCTTTAAACGGCACGCTTATTGTTGTCACCCAGCTGTCTGAATCCGCCTGCGCATTGTCAGCAGTCAGCACAACCTTCAGAGAATCCTCCTGCCTTGCCGGTATATACGGCTGTTCATTCTGATAAACTTCAAATTTCACACGTTCCGGCTTTTCAACCGGGTTTCCTTTATCGTCTATCCAGATTTTCTGTATCGTAAGCTGGATATCCTCTGCACATGGATCCTGCATTTCTTCGTCTGCAGAACCCGGATCTTCACTTTCAATATAAGTAGGTGTTCCAAGCATCAGATCCGCCTGTGCGTCAGACACATAAACATTAATATCAAATTCAGCATTCTTACCGTCTGCTTGCTGATATGCACCATCCCATACGGATTTATGAAGAGATGTTCGAGAAGATTCTGTAATGTCCGCTTTACGATGCTGGATCTCGTAGACGTAGCAGTCTGTACCATCTATGTTTTCCGTGTTAATTTTCGTTTCCGTATCCGGCACGTTATTCAGCAGCTTCCCTGATGCACTGTAAACATGACTGAGATTGTTTCCATCATTTTTACGATATACACGGTATATATTATCGGTACCTTCTATCACATTCAGGTTATTGATATTTTCATATACTGTATCAAGAGAAGTCTGTCCGCTGAACTCTCCTACCTTTCCATCTGTTCCGCGAATAGTATCCGCATAATACATCTGGTTTGTTTCAAAAAGTCCCTCGTCGTTATATCCTACAAATCCTCCGGCATATCCTTCTGTTTCAGAGCCGTCTTTCTTATTGTCTGCTTTGCCTGCAAAAACATCATATCCTGCAGAGATACCGCTTACTGTAGAATTGCCCACTCTGGTTCGGTTTGCCTTAATGAGTCCGACAGAAATATTCGAATCATTCTTGTCAATATATTGTCCGTCATCACTGTCATGACATTTCACTTCTATATAAGAATCACCGATGTGGATCTGCGCTACATCCTCTGAACCATCTCCATTGCCTTTTGAAAGAGCAACCGATATTTTCAGTCCCAGAAGTGTTACAGATAACGTATCTCCGTCACTCAGCACTTTCAGTTCCAGCACTTTATCGAACGGTTTCGGAAGCTGTACATGGATCACATCTGCCTGCTGCAGCCCATCTGCATAAAGGATTCCCAGCAGTTCATTTACTACTGATAATACAGGCTCCAGAAGCCATGGTGACTTTATGTCACTTTCCACTAAATATGCATAACTTGTCTTACCGATAAATCCTCCGGCAATGCCGTCGCTGTATACCTGTTTCAGTTCCCCTGCATGACAGTTATCCACACGGGCCAGATCACCGTATCCGATAAATCCTCCGGCAATGCATTCCTGTCCGCCGGCGGCGCTGACTGTATAATCCGTATATTCTTTGGTATCGTCATCAGAACTATTCAGAGTGCTGTTCTTCACCTGAGAGCCGAATATATCGGCCACTCCGGCAGACGCTCCCAACAGATTCTTAAGAACATCCACATGATCTGCATCAACCACGCCGCTCTTTCCGGTAAATCCGATAAATCCTCCGGCATAATTTATGCCTTCTACTTTACCAAGATTTGTCAGATTACAATTTACAACAGAAGAATCTTTCAGGCTTCCGCCGAATCCTCCGGCATTTCCGTCTTTTTCAATCTGGTTTTCCGAACCTTCTCCGGTAAAAAGAGATGCCGCTTTGTCAATCAGACTGCGTACTGCACTGCTCTTTGTGCTTTCCTTTGCGGAAACTGTCAAGCCTCCGTCTTCTGTTCCATTTACAGTGGATGAATAAATATAGGTTCTGAATGCATTGAGCACATCAATATTTCCAAGACCGATCAATTCCAGAATACTTGTATCACTCTCTTCTGCCGCTTCAACCAGTCCGTCCACATCCGCCAGTCCGAAGAATCCTCCGACATGCTTGCCGCCGGCCACTGATTTCAGCCCATTAATCTCAACAGAATTTTTTGTCTCAGAATCCGCATCTCCGATCAGAGCTCCTGTGAGTTTTCCTGCAAATCCACCTGCAAAGTCTGCTTTCTGCCCTTTGTCTCCGATTACCGAGAAGACAGGCGTCTCACTGTCCGAAGGTACATATCCGTTCACCTCAGCACTGTTGACAACTGTTCTCGTAGCCTGAAGTACATTCAACAGGTTAGAGATCTGATCCTGGTCAATAAGAAGTCCGAGAATCTGATGCAGCAGTCCATTCGGTGACGTAGCATCTGCTCCAAGAGCTGCTCCTGCCTGCATGATTCCGGCAAATCCACCTACGTTTTTATGTCCGGTTACTGTTTTGAGTCCTGTTACCATAGCTGCTTTTGCCTTTTTGTCTGCGATCTGATTTTTTCCGTCTTTATTATCAAAAATCTGAGCACCATCTGCATAACCTACAAATCCGCCCGCATTTCCAACGGAAGTATTATCTGTCTGAGCAGTCGCTTCTACTGTAAATCCAGAGTTGTATCCATCCACTCGTGAAGTGTAAATAACTGGAACGAATGACTTAACAACCCCAAGGCCGCCTGTAACATCCAGATTTCCGATACTTAAGTCTCCCAGATCCGCGATCGTACCTGTCACCATTTCCCCGGCAAAACCGCCGGCGCTTCTGAAGGCTTTTACAGATTTCAGATCCTGGGCATGACCGTTTGTAATCACACCGCCTTCCATTCTTCCGACATAACCGCCGGCACTTCCGCCGGTATCCGCACCGGTCATCGTATTATCTTCCGCATATGCTTTTACGGTATACCCATAAGTATAGTCTGCAAGAAACGCATTTAACTCTTCATCTGTTTCGAATTCCTTATTGGTGGTAAATATATCACCGTATGCGCCGCGGCTTCCGACTTCATTTACCCAATCATTCCATATATCAGCAGACATACTGTCAAGAGGTCCTGTTACCTTTGTATTCTCTTCTGTAGGATATACCGCGGATGCTGCCTGAAGCAGATTGTCTGCCTTAACAAGTCCCCACAGAAGTTTGAGATTTCCTGTTTCCGCCAGGTTAGCAGCTTCCATCAGACCTGTAAAACCGCCAGCAAACTCCTGACCTTCCACAGATCGTATCCGCACAGCTTCCGCTGTTTTTTTCTCCGGACTGTTTCCATCAAAAATCGGAGGACATTCATACTCGCCTTTAATCTGGCCTCCGTAATTATATCCAACATAGCCTCCGGCCAGACCTTTCATTTCTGCTCCGTCGCTCGTTCCTGTTGCTTTGACATAACCGCCGCAGGGAACTGCTGTTGTCTCACTGTTCCAGATTCTTGGGATAAATGTCTGGGCTGCCTGAAGCAGATTGTCTGCTGAAAGGAGCCCGTTCAGTACATCTGTACTTTCTGCCAGACTGGCTACATTACCCGGCTGGATTGTTCCCGCATAGCCTCCGGCACTTACAACACCTTTAATATATTCAAAGTTATAAGAATCACTGTCATTAAAATTGGATCCTTCTATTACACCTGCATAACCTCCGGCACTTCCATTTTCAGAGTACACATTAAAGCCGCCTGTTTTACCGTAAACATCACAGCATTCAAACTTGGACTCCACTGCGTCAATGGCACTTGTCAGATTCCCGATTTCCACTATATTAAGGCCGTCTAAACTCTCTCCAACCGCTGCAGCAGAACCGATTTCTGCCTTTCCTGTATATCCGCCGGCAAAACACAGAGCTTTTACAGCATACTCATTTGCCTGCGGTTCTGTATCCGTATCTGGTGCTTTTGTAGCCAGTTCTTTTACATTACTATTGGAAATTCTGGCGCCGCTGGTCACACCGGCGTAACCTCCGGCGGATCCGGAATCTACATCTTTCTTATCACTCTGAAGGGCATATACCTTCAGACCGTTTGTGGAAGACTGTACACCGGCAGAGAATATATTCGGGATATAAGTCGGTATCAACTGAAGAAGTCCGCTTACATTAATATGAGTTCCAAGCAATGAAAGTCCATCAGACTGTGCCAGTCCTCCGGAAAGGATTTTTCCTGCAAAGCCGCCCGCATAGTAAGTTCCTTCTACATATTCCGCATTCCTTACAGCATACTCCTTATTTTCTCCGGAAAGCTGCCGGTTGTCTACGGTGCCTCCCTGCATCTCTCCGATAAAGCCGCCGGCTATCGCTGCGGACACCTGCGGTTCAGTAAAATTACGATCTGTAAATGTTACATAACAGTTTGTATAGGATGGAATAAAATATCCGACTGCATCCAGCAGCCCATCTATTTCCAGGAGTCCATCCTGCCCTAGCAGACCGCCGACTGTGTCTCCGTCAGCCCCCACATCTGCCAGTCCTCCGACCTGGGATCTTGCAGCAAAACCGCCGGCATAGCTGGTTTTCAGCACATCCTTCTCACCCCAGAAATAACCTGTAGTTTCGGTAAAGACCCGTTTCAGTCCTGTTACGCTTGAATCTGCAATTTTACCGGAATTATTTTCGCTGACAAAGCCGCCGGCAAAATAGTCATTTCCTTTTGTATTTCCTGTGGCGGATACAGTCAGGTTATCTCCGGTTACTTTACAGTTCTTTATATCCACGGATGTAAGTTCTCCTATGGATACAAGATTTCCTGCTTTTACCAGACCAAGTCCGAGAATATCAAGACCTTTCGCCTCAGCAAGACTTCCAGCACCGGAACGTCCCACAAAACCGCCGGCATAATTTCTGGCTGTGACATTCTGTATCTTATCAACAGTTACCTGATTCACTTCACCGCCTGTCAGAAGACCAAAGGCACCTCCGGCATACTCGTCCGCAGCTGTAACGGACTCCACACCTACCTGGATATTAGATGCCTTGTATTCCTGTACATCCACCAGGCCGATTACTTCATTCAGAAGTCCTGCGCCATTTGCTGTAGTCAGAGCGCCTGCCACACCGCCGGCATATTTGCCTCCTTTTGCGGTGACACTTACCAGATTCAGTTTATGAGCTGAAGCATCACCACTGTTCTCAATGATTGTTCCATCGCCGGCTCCAATAAGACCGCCGGCATAACTGTTCTGCGCCACTATCTCGATGTCAGTGCCGCCGATGCTGAAATCTCTGATTTCAGATGCATGGACACCTATTGTCTGAAGAAGAGAACCAGATGGATCACCCTTTGTTACGTCTCCCAGCAGACCGCTGACAGCTCCTATCAGTGTTCCTTTCTGATTGGCAAAATCCTCTCCCAGTGCAAGCGTATAACCAATGGTGGCTCTTCCCGTGTATCCTCCGGCATAATCCTTTCCGGCTGTGACTTTCTTAAGACTGCTGACGGTTCCTCCTTCACTGATACTGTTTGCAATACAGCCGTTAAAACCGCCTGCATAATCCTCTGCTGTTGTCACCATTAGTTCATTACTTTCCACGTTACAGTTCTTCTGTACGGACTGAACATCAATTGTGAGTTCAACACCCAGTTTTTTAAGCGCTCCCTCCAATGTATCGTCACGCTCCAGTCCGGCAAAACCGCCTGCAAAACTCTTTGCATGAACTGCAGTAAGACCGCTTACTGTACATGACTCCATTTTTGTACCTGTCTGCACACCTGCGAATCCGCCGTTATAACTGGTTTCTGATGTGCCGATTGTACCGGCATTTCCGGCAAATTCAACAGAACAACCGGAAAATTCAGGTTTATAATATCCTTTTGGAATCAGTTCTCCAAGAGAAATATCTTTCTCCAGAAGCAGATCTATCAGATCGCCGAGCCCAAGTCCGGGAATAATATTAAGAAGCTTAGAAAGGGCGCTTACGGAATCCCCAAGAATGCCTGACAACCCGTCATATTCTTCGACTCCTTCTGTATAGCCTGCAAATCCGCCTGTTATATCTGTAACATTACTTACAGACGCTCCCTCTACCTTGCAATTCTCAATCCGCACATTACCTGTGACACGCCCGGCAAAACTGCCTGTTGCATATGTATCGGGATCATCCCTTTTTAATGTCAGCAATTCTTGGATTGCATCTCCCAAAGATAATTCTCCTAAGCCAGGTATTGTAATAAGTGCTCCCAGAATATCGGTCACTCCATCCAACAGACCTCCCAGAATACTTCCGACACCTGTCAGCAGGGAATCTATCAAAGAGCTGTCCACGGTCAGATCTGTAGCATTATTATTAATCTTCACATCGGAAAGATTAATATTTTTGACCAATGTCTTAGGAGCGACTTTCCATATATTGCCTGCATCTCTCTGCCCGGATATTGTACCAAAGAACCCGACACCGATATGATTGGCCGCCTCCAATGTTTCTCCAGTCGCAACATTAATATTACTGATTGTGACGACCGGCTCATTGGGGTCCATATTTTTCTGTCCAAGCATGTTGCCGGAAATCATAAGCGGAATCCATTTATCATCTTTACCATTTCCTGTTCCCGCACCATCAGCTGATCCGATATCCCCCTGAAGACTTGCACTCAGATTTATATCACGGAAAACAATGTAATTAGCATCCGATGTATATTTCAACTGCTTATATACCTGATTATGAGCATCATCAGCTACTGATATAAAACCCTGGTCTTGTTCGCTTGTCTGAAGCGCCTTATCCACAATCACGATATCACTATGATCTGTTCCTATTAATTGAGATAATAGATCATCTAATCCTGGTATCCATCCTAACAACCCACCTACAACTGGTTTCAATATATTACTTAATATACTTCCAATGGGGCCAAGCAAATTGCCTACCAGACCGTCATCATCGTAATTAATTCTAAATAAATCCTGTTTTCTATTACTATCCTTTAGATAAGAGAAATCCTGCTGCTTTCCTTCACTGTCCAAAGCTTTTGTAAGATTCAGATCGGCATCTCCCGGATAATATGGAGTATAAAAGAATCTACTACCAAAAACTCCCGTTATCTTAGTCTTTACATACAGCATCGGCGTTACCTGAGTGGCTTTTCCGATTTCTCTCAACTGGGACTCATTTCCAATCAGGATATAGGTTTTCCCTTCAATCTCCTTATAAACCTGACCGATATAGTCACGTCCGCCCAGCTGTGTTGTCGATTCCGCCTGAACTTCCACTGCTGTCAGCTCCGGCATTTCCTCGGTGAAATTCTTAGACACAACATAGTTATGCGAGTCAGTATACTCCAGCTGGGTATTCTGATCCGCATCCGCGTAAACCACCTGACCCATGCCGAAGTCTTTTGCAATCATATCTTTTGACATCACCGTCTTAATCGCTTCCGGATCATTGATGGTTGCCAGCTGGTACCGGTTATACACATAGATGGTATCCGTACCTGCATCGTAAAGCGGCGCGTCCTCTGTCACTGCCGCGTCATTGAACGCTCCTGCAAATCCATCCGGCAGCGTCCACGCGCTTCCTTTGGTCAGCGGAATATCATTCATCAGCGTATACGTTCCGTCCGCCGCATATGTAAGCGCACTTCCGTCTTCCTTAGTCAGGGCAGCGCCCGTACCGAACGTATCGGCGGAAGCATCTCCCTCATATACCTGCGCTCCGTTTCCAATTGCTCTCAACTGCTGCTCATTGTAAATGCAGATGGAACCGTCCTGATACAGGCTGGTATCTGCCGCAGCTTTTGTCTGCGCCTTATTCTCTTCCACGGCACTCTCCGGCTGCTGTTTCTGAACCGGCGTGCTGCCGCCCGCATCCTCTGCCGTGCCGGTTGTATCCTGAGTATTGCTCTCCTCATCCGGCGTGACCGCGTCATCTGCATTCTGCTCCGCAGGCGCATTCTTAGAACTGTTTTCTGTCTGATCCGCACTGCTGATATCTGTACTTGTCCCGTCAAAATCCAGGACCTCCGCGCCCTGCTGCACAGACGGGTTCTCTGCCGCAGAGGCGACCGCCCCGGGTGCAAGCGTAGTCACGATAATCGCAGAACTCAGCACGACCGACAGAAGTTTTTTCCAGGTCTTTACGCTTTTCACTCTTTTTCTCCTCCTCTTAGTAAGTTTATACCGAGTTAAAAGACCCTCGGGTGTCCCTGTGTAAGCATACAGTACTCCCACTATAAGTAGACACTATTTTTAGTATATCCCCCCCTTAGTATTTTGTAAACCATAAATCGACAATTCTGTCGATTTATGCCAATTATGAGTTGGCACGGTACACGCTGCAGCGTTTGTACAAAATGCCATACCAAAATTCATCCCGCCCCGAAGCAGAAAACGGGAATCCGCCAGCTTTTATCAGCTGGCGGATTCCCGCATATTCCTTTCCAGTTTGAAGTTCTATTTTAAAGGTTCATCCAAAGTCCGCCCGTGCTCCCGTCTGAATTTTGTCAGCACTGAGCGCCAGGCTTCGCGTCATCATCGCATCCCCTGTCTGCGCGCCACCTCAACTTTGAGCAGCACTCCCGCTCTCTGCGTACGGTCTGATGAAATCACAGTATAATATACACTGTACCTTCCTTCTCTTTCTGTGTCGACCTCTCCAGTCACCTGCACAGAGCTTGCACTGCCTGTCGGATCACTGATTTCCAGGTAATCCTCCGGATCAAATTCCGTCCCCAGGGGAATTTCAGCCTCGTCGGTCAGAAGCGTTATTGTAAGATCCTCAGTCTCCCCGTTCACCGCAACCGGCACCGTCCGCTCTGCGGTATCACTGAACTGGTTGACATAGGTAAAAGTAATATCATAAGTTCCGGGCGCTGTCTTCTCTCTGATCCAGGTCACTTGATCTGCCGCATCCTTCCCGAAGCCATCTTGGACAGTCATCTGCCCGCTCTCCGAGAGATGCACCGCCGGATCCGACAGTTCCTCCGCGTCAAGGCTCAGCGTATCTGCGGTTTCAATGGTTGGCCCCATATAATTTTCCAGAATAAGCTGTCTGTACCCGACAGTCTCCTCGCCATCTCCGCTGAACACCGAATACCGGATCCGCTTCTCTGTAATATTGTCTCCCGCAGAGACAACAGCAGTCACCAGATCTGTAACATCTCCGCCGTCAGCATCCACTGCATGGACGCCTTCCATCAGATCCAGCGCTCCTGTCCCGTCATAGTGAACCGTCTCATTCTCAAACTCCAGCCGTACCGTTCCGCCAGGCTCTTCCCCCGGCGTCTTTGTCTGCTGCCTGCCGAGCCACAGGGAAATGATGAGCACCGCTGCCAGCAGCACAGCCGCAGCCGCGCCTATAACAGCGAAAGTTTTATTCATCTTCCTGCGCATTTTTCTTCTCCCCATAGGCTCCGTAATGCCCGTACTTGCCGTATCCGTAGCCATAGCCATAACCGTAGCCGTAACCGTACCGGTATCCATATCCCCGGCTCTTCATCTTCACGCCGTTGAATGCATACCCGATCACTCTCGCACTGCCCTCATCCAGCTCGGTCAGCGCTTCCTGAATCCTCTGACGCTGCACATAGTCATACCGCACAACATAGAGGACCGCATCTGCATATTCTGACAACACAGAGGCATCCTCGAAAATCTCGCAAGGAGGCGCGTCAAGGATCACATAATCTACCTCTTTCGCCAGGTGGTCCAGCGTCTCCTTCATCTTCGGACTGTTCAGAATCTCCGAACTGTTCTCCACCGGCTCCTTTCCTCCAAGGAAACGGATCCCCGCGGCCGTACTGCTGACCGCCTCATCTGCACTGCATGCTCCACTCAGGATATCCTGCAGCCCCTTACCTGATGTTTCCCCGAAGTACTTCCAGTCCGTCTGTTTCCTCAGATCGCAGTCGATGAGCAGCGTCTTCTTTCCGTGCTCAGCCATCGCGCAGGCGAGATTCACGGCGATCATTGACTTTCCTTCCTCAGCCGCAGTGCTGGTAATAATCAGAATCTTTGCCTCGCGTTCATCCATCTTCCTGCACACCTTCATCTGCAGCCCCCGTATATTCTCTTTAAGCCCGCTGTCTGTGTGCTCTTCCGTAATATTAAGGCGCTGTTCCGTCTGATTCCTGCGCGCCTTCCTGCGTACCTCAGGGATCTTCCCCAGACACGTCAGATTAATCACCCCTGTCAGTTCTTCTGTCCTGCGTACTGTCTTCGTACACAGCGCCAATAGAATCAGTATTACGAATCCCAAAACGAGGCCGAATACAGCTCCTTTCGCTGTCTCCGCAGGATAGCTGGGCATATTGTAGGGCTCTGCAGCCAGCTCCGGCATATCGATCATATTGAACTTGATATTGCCGATTACAAACCGGGCCACATCCGGATAGCAGCGGATGGCCGACTCAAGTATTGCCTTTGCCGCACCGGCGTCGCTGCTGACCACCTCCATTGTGATCAGATTGGAATCCGGCACCACCGATGCTGAAATCGAACCGTTCACTGCCTGAATATCCAGATCCTCCTTGATAGCATCCTGCAGCAGCTCACTGCTCAGAATATACGGGAACGTCGCTCCCAGCTGGCTCGCCGTCTCACTGTCATAGCGAAAATCATAGGTCGCGCTGCTGTCCGCATTTGACTGGCTGCTGAACATCACGGTGAAGGACGCCTGCGACCGGTACATCGGACTGTAGGATGTCACCGACCTTACCAGGAAGAAAGTCCCGCCAAGCAGCATCATCACGATCAGGAGCCACCAGTATTTTCGCACCTCTGAGAACAGGCCCTCAACCAACGCGATCAGATCCAGCTGCGCCTGTTTTTCTTCCAAACTGTTATCTTGCATCTGACTCCCTCCTCTTTCCGTATCTGTAATACCCATATTTCCCATATCTTCCGGAAACCGTACCTTGCTTCACAAAAGCATTGAGGACAAATCCTGCAAGATCTGTCCTGCTCTGCCGCACATTGTCCACGGCTTCGTTGATCGACTGCACATCCGTCCAGTCCTGTCTCACCACGATTGCCGCCGTATCTGCAGCCGCCATCAGATATTCCGCATCTGCGGCAACCGCCATCGGAGAGGTATCCAGAATGATATAATCCATTTCTCCGCGGTATTTCTGCAGAAGCTCTCTCAGGCGGTCAGAATTCGCCCACGTTGTGGACTGCTCGATTCCTTTCTCCTGAAGGATCAGGTATAGACCGTCCTTACTGTCATAGGCAAGGATATCCTCTGCCTCCGCCCTTCCCTCAAGGTAATCCTCCAAAAAAAACTTTCTTTCCACACTGCCCCCGAATGCTTTGTACTGCGCCGGTTTTTTGAGATCCAGATCCACAAGAAGGACCTTCCGTCCTTTTTCAGCCAGGGCAAGCGCCAGGTTAGCCGCTGTAGAAGATTTCCCTTCATTCGCAGACACACTTGTGACCAGCAGGACTTTCTGCCCCCGCTTCTTCATATGATGCTCCAGGCGGGCAGACAGTTTGCGGTATGCTTCTGTAAACGGCATGCTTACCGTCGATGAGGAGATCAGCAGATGCTTCTTCTTTCCGCCGGCAAGTTCTTTCAGCGTACGCCCCCCGCGCTCAAACGGGACCAGGCCCAGCACATTGCCATCCAGATTCCTCACCGCGCCGTTCTTCGTTTTCACAGTAAAACGGAATACTGACAGCAGAACAATCACTCCAGCAGTCAGCACTGCCGCCGCAAGCGCTGCAATCTCCCTGTCCTGAGTCAGTACTGCGCTATTGGATGGAGCAAACGGCACGGACGGCTCTTTCACGATACGCAGGGAGGCGTTGGAGAAAAGATACTCTGAGACGCTCTCATAATTTCGGAAGGCTGACTGGAGCATCAGGTACGCTGTTCTGGGATCCCCTGATACAGCCTGGAGGATCATAAGATTCGTCTCGCTGACTGCCTGAGCTGAGATTTCTCCTATCGCATCTGCGTCTCCCAGGTCTTCCCTCACCTTATCCATAAGCACATTGCTCTGGAACACTTCGCCGAACGCACCCGCCAGCTGCTTAGTTGTATTCAGGGAATTAAGCGAATTGGTATTTCTCCCTTTCGTTCCCACCGCAACAGTAGCTGACGCGGTATACTCCGGCACATACAGCATCTTTGAAACACTTCCGAGTCCCAGCCATACCGCCGCAGCGACAAGCAGGATCACCCATATATTTTTCACCAGATCCAGCACTATATGGTAGATGCTGATCTCATCCGTTTTCAGACCATTTGACTGATTCATCTGTCTCTCACCTCCCATTTCACCGCACGATCACTGTGGTCCACGTCTCCCCCTGTGGGCAGACATAATGTACCTCATAGACACCCGGATTCGACGTGTCGACATTGGACTCCACAGTCACTTCCTGCGCATTCACCGGAGTCTCCCTGTCTCCGGTCAGCTTTCCCGCCAGGGCGCCCGCATCGAACGAGCCGCCTTTTTCCACATATACCAAGGGGCTGGGATTGCCCAGCAGCCGTGTCTGTGCATTGGTCACATGTACCGGAAGGACCGCGCTCTGCATATCCCCAAAACTGTTGGTAACCTCTACCTCAATGGAATATGTTCCCGGGATCTGATAAGAAATATCGTCATTCTTATTCAAAAGCAGTTCCGTGATATCCCCATCCAGCACATCCTGCACACGGATCATATTCGCCGCATTGTTGACGTCTCCCGCATTGAAGACCAGGGGACCCGTGAGGCTGAACTTCGGCGGTTCATAATCCGTGAACCGCACCTTGCGCTCACATACCGCCGGCTGGTTCGCCGAATCGAATACAACGTAGCTGAGCTCGCTCACTCCGTCATCGATAAACTGTGAGAACTGCCCTGTAATGATCTCATCCGTAAGATCTCCGTCCTCCTGATCTTCCGCATGCACCCCCTCCATGAGCTGCTCCCGCGTATAGTCGACCGGAATCTCAATCTCATCTGTATCGCATGTGATCACCGGACTATGAGGATCTTCATCCATTCTCTCCTGGACTTCCGACAAAACAAAAAGGCCTATTGCCATGGCAAAAAGGCCTATTGCTGTCATTCTTAGATATTTCATTCACCCTGTACCTCTTTCCATAAATTCATCTGAATAGTATAAATATCCAGATAATAGTACATTAGATGAATAGAAACGTCAACTGCGGATTTGATTTTAAATTTGATGATTATTCCCAGTGGATTTTTTCCCTGTAATTATAGCTTTTGCCAAAACATGGATCGCATCCTCCAGGCCATTATCTTTCAGGCAGTCCATCATTTGAATAAATACCTGCCCGCATTCTTCCATATATTCTTCTTCACTGACCGGGCGGTAAATATCTGTTCCGTTCAGGCGCAATTTTGAATAATAATTTTTAATTTTATGCAAACAGCTCTGCAATTGCTCTGCAACTTGCTTTAAATCCATATCCCTGCAATAAACATAGCAGACTGTCTCCATAAATATATCCATATTTACAGGCTCTTCCAACCTCTTATACAGTTCCATAGTCCAATTGTCTGTATGTACTGTAATAAATTCAGCATTTCTCTTTATATCTTTCAGATGCTCTTGCAAGATACAGTCCGTCAAATTGCCCGTACGGAAAAATTGATAAACTATCTCTATTCTTCTGATATAAATCTGATAATAGCATATAATGGCATCTTTTACAGCTCTGATCAGATGTTCCTCTAACGCATATTCTTCCTGTACAACTTTCACATAATCTTTACGTTCGTAAAGCTTTTTAAAATGAAACCAGGCGTCTCTAAAATTTGTCCTGCAGGGCAGCGGCAGTTCCCACCCAGCTTCCGAAAACCACTTTTCCAGAATACTCAGATATTCATAATAAACCGATATTTTTTGCGCTGCATTATCTGCATACTGCATATGCTCGAAATCAGAAAGAACTGTATTCTCACTTACCATTACCTAACAATCTCCCCAGACTCTCCGAAATATATTCATCCATTTCTTCTTCATTTGGAAGAAAATCATATTTCGGATCCATTTTTTCTCCTGCTTTCCAGAATCCGCCGCGGTTTTCAAATTCATGCAGAGCGAATGAATCATCTCTATTAATTTTTCTTAAAACCTCTGTTTGTTCAGCGCTATACCTGCCCAATAACATTTCTAATCCCATTTTATTCTCCATTATCTTCTTCCATAGTTCTAATATGTTCTAATAATTTTTGTAAATCTGATGTAGTGAATTTGGAAGTTCGCATTTTCGTCTGTATAGTTTCCATCTGGCTCTTAATATCTATCTTATCTTCATTGTGATCTTTCAGGCAAGCCTGAAGTTTTTCTACAAACGACTTCATACTTTTACTCTGTAACCAGTTGATATATGTATTTATTGAAGTATCCGCCACTTCCTGAGTAATAGCTCCCTGTTCGACAGCCGATATAAGTTTTTTATAATACTGCATATATTTATCAAATGCTGTCATAAGCTTTTTATATGCTTCTTCACCGTCTGTCATGGTATAACATTCGAGCACAATGTTTCCCGCACAGGCAAAATATGCGAATTTATCAACAAATTCATAAACAGCTTCGCCTTTTTCCACATGTACACCTTCTTCTTTTGTTGTATGTTTCAATAATAGCAATTACTGCAGACACATTTAATTTCACTATACCCTTTGGCAGGTCTCATAATAATAAAATCATCTACAAACTTTCTGCAGACAGCACACTGCATCGTCAATTTTATCAAATCTGCCTGCATCCCGATTTCCGTTGGTATGATTTTAGTTTTTTGAAAATTCTTTCCTTGTAAACGAAGAATCTCATCTTTCATATAATGTGTTATGTCAAAACGGATATCTGCCTTTGCATTCCAGAATTCTGATATCAGGAACAGAGCCGGAGGCGCTTCCTTCATAGATTCTAACAGTTCGAAACATCCCATATAGCCGAGATGCGTTTTCTTGGGTTCTATTTTCAGCAAATCTCCTTCATATATGGAACTGATGTTGGCAACTACAATATCCGCCCCTTTGGCATACTCTCCAATGGAATCTCTATAGTATGTATCCGAACTGTAAAAAATTTTTCTTTCTACTGATTTCTCTTTTAATTCAAATGCCGACGCGAATGTGTGTTTTAGATAATGAATCTTATCAGGATCCGACTCTCCTCGATCTCTCTCATGGAAAGTCATTCCCGCCTTCATCGTTATACTGCTATTTCCCTTTTCAAAGATTCTAATCCCCTGTTCTGATATACAGTCAATTTGCTGCTGTGTGATCTCTTTTCCTTTTTCTTCCCACACAATGTTCTGTTCTTTCGGCATAATTTTATAAATTCTATTTGTCCGGTCTGAAAAACCACTTCCATTTTTCTGAAGAGTTTTAACCAACTCATATGTCACACCGTCAAGATACCAATTTATTGTATGGTTTCTTTTTTCATCACGGAGGTAATCCGTCAGGCTGTAATTCAAATCATCCAATATTCTAATATCATTCGTATGATCTATATGCTCATGGGTAATGACAACAGCATCAATGTCTAATATACTTAACCCTACATTATGCATATTTTCAACAAAATGATACCCTGGATCGATCGCAATGCCAAAGCCTGACCAGTTAAAATATAATCCTCCTCCATGGTAAGCCTGCGTATTAAAAGCTCCATTCAGAATAGCGGGGGTTGAAGAACTCATTCCTTTCAGCACTACAAATTTATTTACGAATGATTCTGTTCTTCTAAGATTTTTGCAGTGTTCCCAATAGTATTCGCCTACTTTTGTTTTCGCATCCAAATGTCTGTAAAGATTTTCCGGCAGACGCTCTAATACATAATAATTATTCTTAATACCCGCTTTTAAATCCTCAAACTTGCTGTCACTATAAAATTTCTCATAAAGTTCTATAAGAAATATCTGCTGACATTGTTGGCAAATCAGACACTGCCCACATTGAGCCGGCGTATATATCATCTCTTCCAAAAAACTTCTGGCATCACTCTCATTTTCCTGATATAAAACAAACCAATCTCTGATGTTCTTAAAGACTGTCTCAGCTTCTGGTACAACGCAGCCCTGTATCAGCTCATCAAGAGAATCTATCACTCCATCCAGAGATCCTTTTTCCAATTGCTTTGCAATATATTGAAATCCAGGCAGAAGCACTGTATCGCGTATTACGGCCATTATATCACCTCCCTCTCCCAATGCTCTATTTTATTCATCCTAGCATTCTTTCGAGTCAAATTCAAGTTGCGATGGCTATTTCTCTGCCTTTTCTGTTATTTTTATATATTTTGACTGAATTATAGACAGTGCATGATTATGCCTGAGTGAATATTTTCCACTGCCTGTCAACTTTTACTTTCTTACTTCTACTTTGCATAGATACCTAACATTCAATTTTCTAATTATCAATGCTGACCATCTGCTCATTATCATAGAAATAATTACTACTACAATAGTTACAACTATACGTAAGCGCCAAATAATAACGCGGTAAAATTTAAAATTACCCCAGCCCTTTGCAAGTTGGAGTAATTCACTATAATTCACATGCGATTTTTGATAGATTGGAGTTTTTCACTCCAAGGTGCCAGTTCCGCCAGCTGTTCAT
>CASFID010000022.1 GCA_949294665.1 uncultured Eubacteriales bacterium | reverse complement strand
TTTAGTAAGGTTTTTGTTTGACAGCTTAATTTTACATCAAAAAGGAACAGGATTCCTTATATTTTAGCCATTTTTTGAAAGTTGTGGATAACAAAACTCAGCAGATTTATCTTAGGGGGACAATTCTGCGAAAACTCAAGATTTGACTTATATTGTAATATTGCTTTTGTGGTGCTAGAATAACCCGTATAAGTTATATATACTTATATTAACAAATAGCGGAAGGGTGGAAGAGATGTTTGAGAATACCAGGGTTAAGGCGGTTACGATAATAGCGTGTATTGTCTTATTATGTATTGTGGTAGTTTCTTTTCTGTTTATAAGAGGGGAAAAACCATATAAAAATCTGGATGCAACGCAAATAATGTCGGCAAAAGTATCATTAACGCCACCAGGAAAGACAGTTGAAATTGAAGATATCCCAGAATTGGCAGATTATTTGAATGATGTTGTTATCTATAATGTGGATAATTCCTATACAGAATATAGCGGACAATCGGTTACTTTTACTCTGACTATGGTAGACGGTAACCAGACAGAAATCACCGCAGTTGGCCCATTCTTTATTATTAATGGTGTTGGGTATAAGACAAAGTATGGACTATGTGAAGTTCTCTGTGAGTATGCGAATGAATTACTAAACCTTAACTAAAATATGGGATTTCAAATTTATCAGGAAGTTGAGCAAAGAGACAAATCCTGATTCCTGATTTATGGGTGTGTCTGATTAGCCTGGCTAACGTATTTCACTGTGATTACGAGATAATAAATAGAAAAGTATTTGTGAAAGGAGGTTGCAAAATGAGGAAACTGATTTCATTTATATTGTTACTTGCGTGTATCTGCGGCATGACAGGATGTCAAAATGACACTGTTTCAGGTGCAAAAATAAACTATGGAACTTCATCGATTTATTCAGAGAAGGATATGGATGAGGCGATAGAGATCATAAAAGACAAATTCAACACCGGGGACTGGAGAGAGGTTGAACTTAGAAGCATCTCTTATTCGTCGGATGAAGAACGCGATCCTGACGATCTTGGATGGTTGAGAGAACTGGCGGCTGCAAATCATATATCAGAAGATTTTACGCAATGCATCAAGTTTGAGACAGATTTTCATACCCCTGAGAATGCTCCCGGATGCTGGAATGAGGATACAGATTATAAAGACTTCCAATGGTGGCTGGTCCGTACAGGCGATGGCGGGTGGCAGCTGCTCTCATGGGGATATTGACACCATTCCGTATATGGAATGTTCGGGATATGATGAATACGAATCACTTTTAAAGCAGGTTGCTGCAATTCAGGAAAAATATCAGTGATGTGCCGCCTGCACCGGGAGCGGTTCTCACTGCTGCGGCCATTTGCAGGAGGAAGAAAGAGAAAAGCCATACATAACGCTGACAGTAGAAAGGAAAGGGAAAGTTATGATCATACCGGAAGTATTAGAATCTGAACTGGCATATGAAGGACGGATCACCTCTATAAGACGGGATAAGCTGACAAGAGGCGACGGGAAGACTTTTATCCGCGAGACGGCTGTTGTAAACGACGCAGTCGGTATTGTCGCGTTGGACGATAAGGACCGTATCCTTCTGATCCGACAGTATCGTCATCCCATGGGGCGCCCGGTATGGGAAATCCCGGCAGGAAAGATGGACAAGGAAGGCGAACCGCCCGAGAAGACAGCTCTCCGGGAATTAAGAGAAGAGGCAGATATTGCAGCAGAAAATGTAGAACTTTTGACTATGTTTTTGAATTCCGCCGGTTGGACAACGGAGAAAACATATATATACCTGGCGGAAGGACTGAGAGATGTTCCTGAGTTTGAAAGGGAAAACGAAGAAGCTGATATTGAGAAGAAGTGGGTTCCGCTCCCGGAGGCGTTTGAAAAGGTTAAAACAGGGGAACTTGACGACGCAAAAACCGTGATAGGAATCCTGCTTGCCAGGGAGTGTAGAAACAACAATAATTAACAGGAAAACCGGGGAAGAGATTGCCGGACTTCGGGCCGGGGACAACCGCTCATTTCGTGATACAGAGGAACTGATGTATGTTGATACCCGGTCAGCAGAAAATAAATTTACAGGAAATACGACGATCGGCGGCAGGAGATCTGTGAAAAAAAGAAAGATTTATATAACAGCAAAAAAAGGTACTTGGAATGGATAAGAAATACAAGGAACTGACAGCCAGAACCTTCAGCGATAAAGATTTAAACGGTCAAGTGTGTTATTTACACCGGATCATTGAACTTGATACAGATAAAACAATGAAAGAGACAGAAAGCGAACTGGTGAAAGCAGAGAAGAAACACTTGAACCGTCACCTGTGGACGCTGCTGGGAAAGAATAATGAGGATAAGGACTGGGTATGTCTGCAGACGGCGGCAACAGAAGGAAATATCATAGAGGAGATCAGAGAGGATATCGAATTCATGTACGGGGAAAAAACAGAAGAGGAGGCAGAACAGGCGAAGCCCAAAGTATCTGTAAATACCCAGTTTTATTTCAATACATATGAGATTCCTGAGGGCGAGAGGAGATATAAAAGAAAATACAGTTATCAGAAGATGCGTAAAGACTATGATATACTGGCTTTTTATTCCATTGACATAGACAAATACCTGGGGCTTGACCGGTCTTCCGGCGGCTCGGAGATCATTGATGAAATCGTACAGGTGGCGAAAATGAATTATGCAGAAGCCAGATTTGCCTACGAGACGCAGGCCGTCTACTGGAATGCATACAGGAGTGGAGTTGACATGAAAGCCCTCAGACTGTGGCTTTCCCGCCTGCAGAAATCCGTTACGCTCCGCAGATGATTATCGCCAGCCGATGTATTGTTTTCCCCGGCCTCTGTGTGTATAATAAGATATAATGCATGAAAGAGAAAGAAGGAAAGAACATGACAAGTGAGATATCAAGGGAAGAAGCGCTGGCGCTGCTGAAGAAATACAATAAGGAGCCGTTTCATATCCAGCACGCCCTGACAGTAGAAGGAGTAATGCGCTGGTATGCAAACGAACTCGGATACGGCGAGGAAGAAGATTACTGGGGCATAAGCGGCTTGCTACACGATATTGATTTTGAGATGTATCCTGATGAGCACTGCCAGAAAGCGCCGGAACTGCTCAGGGAAGGAAATGTAGGAGAAGATATGATCCATACAGTGTGTTCCCACGGTTATGGGCTGTGCAGTGATGTAGAGCCTGTGCATGAGATGGAGAAAGTCCTGTTTGCGGCGGATGAACTGACCGGACTTATCTGGGCGGCGGCTCTTATGCGCCCGTCGAAGAGCGTGATGGATATGGAAGCATCCAGCGTAAAAAAGAAATTCAAAGATAAACGTTTCGCAGCCGGGTGCTCCCGCGATGTGATCAGAACCGGAGCAGAGCGGCTTGGCTGGGAGCTTGGCACACTGTTTGAGAAAACAATCCTGGCAATGCGTTCCTGTGAAGAATCTGTAAAAAGAGAGATGGAGGAGATGTAAAATGGCATTTATTGAAACAGATATCGCGGCACTTGAATTTAACCCGTTCAACAAGATCAGCAGACAGTGGATGCTCGTCACAGCGGGCGACGGTTCCCGGTCCAATACAATGACGGCCAGCTGGGGCGGCGTCGGGATCATGTGGGGCAAGCCGGTGGCGACGGTTTACATCCGTCCCCAGAGATACACAAAAGAATTCATAGATAGAAATGAGTATTTTACGCTGTCGTTTCTGCCGGAAGAATACCGGAAAGCATTGAATGTGTGCGGCACGGTGTCCGGACGGGACGTCTCAGATAAATGGCAGGAAGCAGGGCTGCATCCTGCGGAGATCGACGGAACGACAGGTGTGGAGGAAGCGGACGAGATCTTTGTGTGCAGAAAACTGTATGCGCAGGAGATGCTCCCGCAATGCTTTATCGACGGGGAATGCGATACGAAGTGGTATCCGGAGAAAGACTATCATACCATGTATATTGCAGAGATTGTAAAAGTATTAAGAAAAGACGCATAAAGCGTAAAAAAGATCGAAAAGGAGAAAAGAAAAATGGTACATCATATTGTAATGTGGAAATTCAGACCGGAGATTGAAGAGGAGAAGAAGCCGGAGCTTATAAAGGCGATGAAAGAGAATCTGACTTCTCTTGTGGGAAAAGTTCCGGGGCTTCTCACAGTTGATTTTGTTGAGGAACCGCTCTCATCCAGTACGCATGACATCGCTCTTGTGACGACGCTTGAGAAAGCGTCGGATATCCCTGCTTATGGAAATCACCCGGAGCACGTCAGAGTAGCGGATACTTATGTCCGCCCGTATGTAACAGACAGAGCATGTCTGGACTACGAGGGCTGACAGACATACGCGGACAGGAGACAGAGAGGCAGGATACTCAGAGCGGCGGAGGAAAAATCTATGCACTGCGGGATGTGACAGGTACAGTCGATCAGATCTCTGTTCCAGCGGAAGATATCCGGAAATATAGAAGAGAATTCAGGAATAGGACACTGCATGCCACACATATATATGCTATAAAAGGCGTATGTGTGGCATTTCTATGGAAAGAGAACAGCTCAGGGAGCGTCTGGCATCGGCTGCGGGTATGCCAAAAGATGTGACTATGAAAGCCGCGGTAGTCACTGTGCTTGGAAATTTCGAGGCATGTATCGAGAACTACCGGGGAATCACAGAGTATACAGAATGTCTTGTCCGGATACAGACAAAAGGAGGACAGATACGGCTGACAGGCAGGCATCTGCAGGTGGAATATTATACGAACGATGAGATGAAGATCACCGGCAAAATAGGATCTATCGAGTTTACCGGCAAGGAGGAGAGAAAATGATCCGGTCGTTCATCCGTTATCTCAGAGGATATGTAAAAGTCCGGGCAGAGGGATTTTCGCCGGAGCGTTTCCTTAATATATGCAGCTGCCATCAGATATTGATATGGGGACTTTGTCCTGCCGGAAAAGGATACGAAATGTACATGTCCGTGCGGGATTTCAGGAGACTGAAACCACTTGCGAGAAAAACACATACAAAGATCATCCTGTCGGGCAGATATGGCCTCCCGTTCTTTTTGTTCCGGTACCGGAAGAGGAGAGCGTTTTTTATCGGGGCTGTACTGTGCGTGGCGCTTCTTAAGACATATTCTCTGTTTATATGGGATATCCATTTTGAAGGGAATAACAGATGGCCGGACGAGACGCTTGCAGAGTATCTGAGATGCGAGGGAGTATCCCCTTTTATGCTCAAGAGTGATGTTGACTGTCCGGGTATTGTAAAAAGTATCAGAAAAGAATATAATGATATCGTTTGGGTGTCCGCGTCAATAGACGGGAGCCGTCTTAAGATACAGATCAAGGAGAATGAAGACGTCCTGCTGCAGGAAGATGCATGGGCGTCCGAAAAGGGAACGCCTACAGACCTGGTTGCATCGTCCGACGGCGTTATCACAAGTATCGTGACGCGCTCGGGAGTTCCCCAGGTCCATATCGGAGACCGAGTGGAGGCGGGAGATATCCTTGTCCTCGGGAGAGTCGATGTAGTCGACGACAGCGGGGAGGTGACCGGATATCAGTATCAGAGAGCTGACGCAGATATCTTTGCGGATACAACGATGGAATATTGCGACGAGCTGTCCCTGGCCTACGAAGAAAAGGTGTATGACGGCAGAAAAAAATATCAGCCGTATATACGGTTTGGGGATGTTACGGTATCGATCGGGAGTACATCGGGCAAGTATGAACACAGCGAGCTGTTTTCAGAGGAGAGACAGCTGAAAGTGGGAGAAAATTTCTATCTTCCGGTCTCGGTCGGAATGAAGACGGCGAGACCTTATACGTTTGAAGAAAAGAAATATTCCCGGGATGAGGCAAGAGAACTTTTGAGCAGTCGTTTCAGCCGGTTTTGTGATGAATTGGCTGAAAAAGGTATTCAAATCAAGGGAAATAATGTTAAAATACATCTGTATGCAGATTCTGCCAGAGCTGAGGGAACACTCTTCCTTAATGAGAGGATCACGGAAGAAGCTGATACAGAAATATTGACGATCGAAAGGAAAGAAACGGATGAGTCTGTCGGAACTGATGATTGATATACCTGCTGAACATGAGGCGAATGTGTTCGGACAGTTTGACACATATGCAAAGAAGCTGGAACGCACGTTCCACGTTACGCTGATCGCAAGGAACGGCAATACAAAAATCGTAGGGGAGAACGCTTCGGCGCAGAAAGCACTGCGCGTACTCACTCAGCTTCTGGAACTTTCCAGAAGAGGCAATACGATCACAGAACAGAATGTGGATTATGCGATCTCTCTTGTCTTTGAAGATCATGAAGAGGGAATCGTGGAAATCGATCAGGATATGATCTGCCACACGCTTCAGGGCAAGCCGATCAAGCCGAAGACACTGGGACAGAAGAAATATGTGGACGCCATAAGAAAGGACATGATCACATTCGGACTCGGCCCTGCGGGAACGGGCAAGACATACCTCGCCATGGCCATGGCGATCACTGCATTTAAGCAGAACGAGGTGAGCCGTATCATTCTGACGCGTCCTGCCATTGAGGCGGGAGAAAAGCTGGGATTTCTCCCGGGAGATCTTCAGAGTAAGATCGATCCCTATCTGCGTCCGCTCTATGATGCGCTGTATGAGATCATGGGCGCGGACAGTTTTATTAAAAATTCGGAGAAAGGGCTCATCGAGGTTGCTCCACTGGCATACATGAGAGGCCGGACGCTGGATAATGCATTTATCATCCTGGACGAGGCGCAGAATACGACGCCGGCGCAGATGAAAATGTTCCTTACCCGTATTGGTTTCGGATCCAAAGTTGTGATAACGGGCGACTCGACACAGAAAGACCTGCCGTCCGGAGCTGTCTCGGGACTTGACGTAGCGGTCAAGGTCATAAAGGATCTGGACGGGATCAGCATCTGTACGCTTACGAGCAGGGATGTGGTCCGCCATCCTCTTGTACAGAAGATTGTAAAAGCGTACGAAGAGTACGAGAAGAAAAGCTCAGGACGTACAAGGGAGAACAGCAGGAGGAAGAGATCATGAGTCTTTATATAGAGACGGAGGGGGAAGCTGCCCTTCCTTTTGATGCAGAGAAGACTGCGGCGCTGGTTACAGAAGCGGCTCTTGAGTATATCGGGTGCCCTTACGAGGCGGAAATCGATCTTCTGCTCACCCACGATCCGCAGATACGCGAGATGAACCGCGAATACAGAGGTATTGACCGTGCGACAGATGTGCTCTCATTTCCACTGCTCGATCTGGAACAGCCGGGGGATTTCTCAGGGCTTGACGAGGAGACAGGGGATGCGTTCCACCCGGAGACCGGAGAACTGATGCTGGGAGATATCGTGATCTCTGTTGACAGAGTCCTGGCTCAGGCTGAAGAATACGGGCATTCCGTAAAACGGGAATATGCATTTCTCATCGCTCACAGTATGCTCCATCTTTTTGGCTTTGACCATATGGAAGAGAAGGAGCGGGAAGTAATGGAGCAGAAACAGCGTGACATCATGGCGAAGATCAATATTCTGCGGCAGGATGTCTGATACGATACAAGGAGGACTTACATGTCTGATACACCAAGGAACACAAAAAGGAAATCCAGGGGGGACGACTACATAGTACAGGGCTCGATCCTGGCGGCGGCGGTCGTTATCACCAAAGTGATCGGTGTTGTCTATCGAATCCCTCTTACAAATCTCCTGGGAGATGAGGGAAACGGTTTCTACGGATATGCGTATCAGGTATATGCATTTGCGCTGATGATATCGTCTTTAAGTCTGCCGACTGCAGTATCAAAACTGGTATCTGCGAGAGTTGCGGTAGGGCAGAAGAGAAACGCGTTCCGCGCGTTTCTCTGTTCCCTCCTGTTTGCGGTTGTAGTAGGATTTGTGGTAGCTCTTGTCATTTTTCTCGGAGCTGGGGCGATCTCTGAACATATGATGAAAGCGCCTTTGAGCGTGTATGCGCTGCGCGTACTGGCGCCCGGCCTGTTTATCGTGGCGGTGATGGCAGTCCTGCGCGGATATTTCCAGGGGCTCGGTACGATGATGCCGACCGCCATATCTCAGGTCATCGAACAGATCTTCAATGCGCTCGTCAGCATCATCGGCGCCGGCGTACTGTTCGATATCGGCGCCCGCGCCGGGGAAAAAACCGGAGAAGATCTTCTCGGACCGGCTTATGGTGCGGCCGGCGGTACGCTGGGCACTGTGGTCGGGGCCCTGACAGGACTCCTGTTTCTGCTTTTTATCCTGTGGATATTCAAGGGCGGCATAAAGCGGCAGCTTCGCAGGGACAGAACACGCAAGAGAGAGTCCTATTCTCATCTGCTTAAAGCCCTTATTATGATCGCGGTGCCGGTTATCTTCAGCACAGCGATCTATAACATCAACCAGATCGTAGACCTGACGGTGTTCAATCATATTATGGACGCGCAGGGGTATTCGGAGCAGGAGTACATAGCGCTTCAGGGAATCTATACCGGAAAGTATGATCCGCTCATCAATGTTCCGATGTCCATACCGTATGCGATCAGCTCGTCAATCGTCCCGAGCCTTACGGCAGTCGTAATGGCGAAAGACAGGAAAAAGACGCATTACCAGATCGATCAGACGCTCCGTCTGACAACGATCATGACGATCCCAAGCTGCGTCGGCTTTATCGTTCTTGCGTCTCCGCTTATGGTCCTGCTCTACAATGATTCAAGTGCGACACCGGCAAATCTTCTTATGCTCGGAGCGATCGTGATCGTTCTCTACGGCTGGTCGTCCATTACAAATTCCATACTGCACGGGCTGAACTATATGTCCAGTCCTGCGAAAAACGCTGCGGTGGCGCTAGTGATCCATCTCATTGCGTTTATTCTTATGCTGACGGTATTCAGGATGAATGTCTACGCGCTTGTCGGGAGCAACATTGTGTTTGCGCTTATCATGTGTTTCCTGAATCAGAGAAAGATCAGGCAGGTGTGCGGATTCAGGCTGGATCCTGTAAGGATGTTCGCAAAGCCGTTCCTCGCAGCTGCTATAATGGGTGTGATCACATACCTTGTACACCTCGGCCTGGATCTCCTGATCGGCGGAAGAGTAATACCGACCGTGATCGCGATACTTGTGGCTGTCGCCGTCTATGTCGTACTGATCCTCAAGATGGGAACGCTCTCCGACGACGATATTCTTGCGCTCCCGATGGGGGCGAGGATACTGCGCCTGTGCAGAAAACTGAATCTTGTACCCGCCGGCCGGAAAAGACAGGCGGGAAGAACTGAATAAAAAAGTAAAAAAAGCCAATACTGTATGAAAAAGGATGTGGATATGATGAAAACAAGATACATTATTGGCTTTTTTGCGGCATTTCTCATATTAGCGCTGATGCTTTCCGCCGGTTATCAGATGACCTATGAACATGTGGCGAGAAGACAGACTGCAAGAGAAGACACCTCGGATACGCAGAGTATTACAGCGGAAGGAGAGGCGGTGAAGGAGACGGGCGAAGAGGCGGAGGAAGATGGACAGGAAGGGTATTATCTCTGTGAACTGCAGGGATTCGTGGTGGTTTATTTAAACGACCGCAAGACGATATATGAGATGACTGAAATACCGGTCATGGATCTTCCGGAGGAAGTGCAAAATGAGATCGCTTCCGGGAAATATGTCTCCAGTCAGGAAGAACTCTACGGCTTTTTGGAAAATTATTCAAGCTGACAGGCAGACGTCTGGACGAATATCGAAAATTAGTGTATAATACAGTCCGTCAAAAACGGGGGTACGATAAAAGTGTCGGAATCCGGGAAATGACGGAACATGTTAGTACGTTTTGAAAGGAACGGATATGGACAAACAGAAGATAGACAGGATAAACGAGCTGTATCGCAGAGCGAAAGCCGAGGGGCTTACCGAGGAAGAGAAAAAGGAACAGAAGCTCTTAAGGGCAGAATATCTTGAAGCGGTGCGCAGAAACCTGCGCTCCCAACTGAACAATATTGATATTGAAGAAAAAGACGGAACGGTCGTGAATCTTGGTGAAAAGTACGGAAACAAAAAAGGAAATTAGAAAAAGATTTCTCAGGATGCGTGAGCAGATCCCGCAGGATGAGAGACGCAGGGCAGGAGAGGCTGTCACAGAGCAGATCCTGAAAAGCCGGTCATATGGAGCAGTCCGCTTTCTGTACTGCTATGTCTCTTATGGCAGCGAGGTTGATACGCGATCTCTCATAGAAGAATCGCTGCGGAGGGGAAAGCGGGTGGCTGTCCCGAGAGTGCGGGGCAGTCATAAAATGGATTTCTGCTTTATCAGAAGTCTTGCCGATCTGGCGCCCGGTTATAAAGGGATCCCTGAGCCCGGCCCATGGTGCAGGAAAGCGCCGGCGCCATTTGAAGAGACGCTTGTCATCATACCGGGAATCGCATTCGATCGGGAGGGAGACAGGATCGGATACGGAGGCGGATTCTATGACACATGGCTTAAAGACCGGGCTGACGGTCAGAGCCGGAGCAGATGTATCAAGGCCGCGGCCGCATTCTCACTGCAGATCGCAGACAGGATCCCGTCAGAGCCTTACGATGTGAAGATGGACATGATAATAACAGAAAAGGAGTTGATCGTATGTTCACAGGACTGCCGGGAGATCCGGTGATGCTCTTAAGCGTTGTGAATACAAAACTGAGGGATCATTATCCCACACTGGAAGCGCTCTGCGACGATATGCAGATTGACCGAAGAGAACTTGCAGAGCGTCTTGGCACTATCGACTATGCATATGACGCGGCACGCAATCAGTTTGTGTGATATGGAAGCGTTTATGTGACAAGGAAAATACATAGGAAACACAGGAGATAAGATGAATCAAAATATATCGGATACTGCCGAACGGGAGGCGCAAATTCCTGTACAGGAACCGCAGCGGCAGTATTATTTTATGGAAAGAGCAAAAGAGCATCTGGAGGAAATGTGCAGGGCGGCGGGAAGGCGCCTTACTTTCTGCGTCACCACTTTCGGCTGCCAGATGAACGCCCGGGATTCTGAGAAACTTGTCGGAATCCTTGAACGTGTCGGGTATATGGAAGAGCCCGATGAGGAGAAGGCGGACTTCGTCATCTATAACACATGCACAGTGCGCGAAAATGCCAACCAGAGAGTATACGGACGTCTGGGGCAGCTTGGAAGGAACAAAAAGAAAAATCCGAACATGATGATCGCGCTGTGCGGATGCATGATGCAGGAACCGGAGGTTGTGGAGAAGCTCAAAAAGAGCTATCCTTTTGTCGATATCATCTTCGGTACTCATAATATCTATAAATTTGCCGAACTCCTTGTCTCTCACATGGAGTCGGAGCGCACAGTGATAGATATATGGAAAGATACGGACAAAATCGTGGAGGATCTGCCGAGCGAGAGAAAATATCCATTTAAATCAGGCGTAAATATCATGTTCGGCTGTAATAATTTCTGCAGCTACTGCATTGTCCCCTATGTACGCGGGCGTGAGAGGAGCAGAGATCCGCGCGCGATCATAAAAGAGATTGAGAGACTTGTATCCGAGGGTGTCGTGGAGGTCATGCTGCTCGGTCAGAATGTCAATTCTTATGGGAAGACACTTGATAAACCGATGACGTTTGCTCAGCTTCTGCGCGAGATCGAGAAGATAGACGGGCTGGAGCGCATCCGCTTTATGACGTCTCACCCGAAAGACCTCTCAGACGAACTGATAGACGTTATGGCGTCCTCCGGGAAGATCTGCCGTCATCTTCATCTGCCGGTCCAGTCGGGAAGCACCCGTATATTAGAAAAAATGAACCGCCGATACACGAAGGAAGGTTATCTCGCTCTTGCAGAGAGGATAAAAAAAGCCATGCCTGATATTTCGCTTACGACGGATATTATCGTAGGATTTCCCGGGGAGACTGAAGAAGACTTTCAGGATACGCTTGATGTAGTGAGGAAAGTGCGTTATGACAGCGCGTTTACATTTATTTATTCAAAACGTACGGGTACTCCGGCGGCTGCTATGCCGGATCAGGTGCCCGGAGATGTCGTGAAGGATCGCTTTGACCGTCTGCTCAAAGAGGTCCAGGATATCTCCACACAAATGTGCGCCCTGCATCAGGGGACGGTCCAAACCGTACTCGTAGAGTCTGTAAACGCCCATGATCCCGCGCTCGTGACCGGGCGGCTCGGGAATAATCTGCTTGTACATTTCCCCGGCGACGCCTCTATGATCGGGGGCTTCTTCCGGGTAAAACTCAAAGAATGCAAAGGGTTTTATTACATCGGGGAAATCGCGCAATAAAAATCAGAATATGGAAAGTTGTAAACAGTAAGTCATATTTTCTCCGCCTCTTCATATATTGTGTAAAGAGGTGGACAAGATGGAAAGAAGGGAAAGTAAAGACCAGATATTAAACATACTGGCAAAAAGCGTGCGCAAGATCATTCTGGAGGACAGCTCCGATATGGAGCATATCCAGGAGATACGGCTGCGTACCGGCCAGCCTGTACGGATTGTCAGAAACAACACAGAGGCGGTTCTTCCGACGCCGGAGAACCCCCATATCATAACGAAAGAAGAGATGAGGGAGACAATGGAATATATCAGCCATTACTCCCTCTACGCATATGAAAATGAATTAAGACAAGGATTCCTGACGATTGAAGGAGGACACAGAGTGGGGGTGGCAGGCAAAGTGATACTGGAGAAAGAGAAAGTAAAAAATATTCAGTACATATCGTCTGTGAACATCAGAGTATCCCATGAGTTTCTCGGATGTGCGGACAGTATTATTCCATACATTACCAAAAACCGTCAGGTATGCCACACCCTGATCATTTCTCCTCCGTGCTGCGGAAAGACTACGCTCATACGGGACCTGATACGGCAGATATCCGATGGGAATCAGTATGTAAAAGGGTGTTCGGTAGGCGTTGTGGATGAACGGTCAGAACTGGGCGGATGCTATCTTGGCATTGCACAGAATCACCTGGGATCGAGGACGGATATTCTTGACTGCTGTCCCAAAGCGGAGGGGATGATCATGCTCATTCGCTCTATGTCGCCGCAGGTGATCGCGGTAGACGAGATAGGCTCAGGCGACGATATCCATGCGATCGAATATGCCATGCAGTGTGGATGTAAACTGATCGCGAGTGTACACGGCCTGGACATGGAGGAAGCGTCAAGAAAGCCTGTGCTCGGAGAAATGATACGGAGACGGATGTTTGAGAGATATGTAGTGCTCGGCAACAGACACCGTCCCGGTGAGATACGGGCGATCTATGATGAGCGGGGGAGTGTGCTGTGCAGAGAGTGATAGGAGCGGCGCTTATCCTGGCGGCGACAGGGGGAGCCGGCTATGTCTACTGTAAGGAACTGAGACAGTATCTGGATAAGATGCTGTATCTTCGCTATGTCATGAGCCTGATACGCGGGGAGATCGCATACAGTCAGGCGCCGCTCCCAGAAGTCTTCGGCGAGGTGGCGGGAAGAGTGAAAGAGCCGTACCGGACATGGCTGAGGAAGACGGCGGAAGAGATGGAAAGGCGTCAGGAAAGTGGATTTGCAAGGATGTGGAATCGATCCGTAGACAGGTACCTGAAGCCGTTAGCGCTGAAACAGGAACATTCGATCCTGATCAAAGAGCCGGGGACTTTTCTCGGAAGTCTGGAAAAGGACACGCTGGATCACACATTGCAGATGTATCTGAACCGTCTGGATCTGGAGACAGAGAAGCTGAGGGAAGGGCTTGCTGCAAAGACGAGGATCGGCGGCTGCCTGGGAGTGATGAGCGGTATCTTTCTCATCGTGATCCTGCTCTGAGAGAGGAGGAAACATGGATATTAATCTGATCTTTCGTATAGCGGCGGTAGGGATACTTGTCTCGATACTGAGCCAGGTGCTCAAACACAGCGGCAGGGAGGAGCAGGCGTTTCTGGCAAGTCTGGCCGGGCTGATACTCGTACTTTCATGGATTCTGCCGTACATATACGATCTGTTCCAGACGATCCGCCAGCTTTTTTCGCTATAGAATACCGCATATGCAGAAAAAAGGGTACGATGAAAGTTTCTAAGGGGTGGAAAGATGAGCGTGATGCAGGCAGGCGCGATCGGCGTGATCGCGGCAGTACTGGCAGTACAGTTAAAAGGAGGAAAAACGGAATATGGCGTTTATGTCTGCATAGCGGCGGGAGTGATATTGTTCTCCTTTATCGTGGACAGACTGGGGATATTTGTCGGAACGATCAAAGAGCTTACTTCCTATATCGATCTGGATCCGGGCTATCTGTCTGTTATGCTTAAGATGATAGGGATTACATATATAGCGGAATTTTCGTCGGGGATATGCAAAGATGCGGGGTATCAGACGCTGGCCGGACAGATTGAAATATTCGCAAAACTTACGATACTCACACTCGGACTGCCCGTGCTTACGGCGCTTCTCGGAACGATACGGGAGTTCCTGACATGAAGGGGCGAAAAGGGCGTTTCCTCTTTACAGTCTTTCTTGTCCTGGCTGTATTCGGGCTTGGAACAAGGATCGTAAACGCACAGCCCGAAGGGACAGGAGCCTCATACGAAGGAGAGAGCGCGGAGACTGCCGGAGGCGCAGACGGGGAGGCGGAGACGGATCCGGACGTGCTGTACGAAAAGACTGAGGAAGCCCTTCTGGAAGCGTTTGATTTCAGCGATATCGAGGACAGCCTGAGCGACATGTTCCCGGGTGAAAAAACAGAGTTCGGGGATGTGCTCTCGGCTCTTATGGCAGGTGACGTTGAGGAGACAAAGGATATGTTCCTGTCGTTTCTTGGAGATCAGATCGCCTATGAGTTTGACTACAATCGAAAGAGTCTCGTGTACATACTGCTTGTTGCACTGACGGCGGCGGTATTCAGTAATTTTGCCGGAGCATTTCGCAGCAGACAGATATCGGATATCAGCTTCTATGTGGTGTACATGCTCCTTATTACGCTTTGTCTGACGTCCTTTCAGACTTCAGCTGCAGGTCTGGAAGAACGGCTTGAGGCCCTCCTGGAGTTTATGCGCGTCCTGTGTCCGAGTTATTTCCTCGCTGTTGCATTTGCGTCCGGAAGCATGACGTCGCTTTTTTTCTACAATGTAATCCTTTTCCTCATCTATGTGGTAGAGTTCCTGATCGTGAGATTCCTTCTCCCGGTGGTCAATATCTACATCATGGTGAAGGTTCTTGGAAATCTGACGGGAGAGGATTTCCTCTCGGAGTTAGCCGATCTGATCCGGAAGGTCGTATCCTGGGTGCTGCGTTCTCTGCTCGCATGTGTTGTCAGTATCAATGTGATACAGGGACTGCTCGCCCCGGCTATCGATGCGGTGAAAAGGAGCGCCCTGACACGGACCGCCGAAGCGCTTCCATGGGTGGGAAATGCCATCGGAGGAGCGGCAGAGGTCGTATTCGGGACAGCAGTCCTTATCAAGAACGGGATAGGAATGGCGGGCGCGGTGATCGCCGTCGTCATATGTGCAGTTCCGATCCTGCAGATGCTCCTGATGGCGCTGATGTATAAACTGGCGGCCGCACTGGTACAGCCTGTATCAGATAAAAGGATCACGACATGTATCAGCGGTGTGAGCGAAGGATATGAGATCATGGTAAAAGTAATATTTACGACCGGGGTTTTATTCCTGCTTACGATCGCGGTAGTGGCCGCATCAACTTCATGAAAGAGGAGGACAGTATGCTGGAGCAGATCTATGACTGGATATTAAATCTGTCGGTATATCTGATTGTGGCGGCTGCAGTAATGCATGCGATACCGGGCAGGGATTATGGAAAATACATCAGGTTTTTCTCAGGACTTATCCTTATTCTTCTGCTCGTCACCCCTGTTCTGAATCTTACCGGGATGAAAGGAAGATTCGATTCTCTTTACAGGGGGAGCGAATATGAGATGGAAAAAAGAGAGATCGAGAGGGCCGCGAGAATCTACGAGGACGCCGATCTTTCAGAATATCTGCCGGAGGAAGAAGCGCAGGGAGGGGACGTGCAAAATCCAGAAGATCAGAAGACTGATGCAGATGAGCGGATCGAAGTGGGGGAGATAGAGATTGGACAGTAAAAAGTGGAAAGACTGGCTCGGGAAACTGCGTTCGGGAGATAAGCTCCCGGGGAAGAACCAGCTTCTTATCATCCTGCTGATCGGAATCCTGCTGCTTGTGATCGTATTCCCATCTCCGTCGGAAAACAGGGGAGACGGCTCTGAGGAAGAGGGGACGCAGACAGCTGCAGATGGATGGGCGGAAACGTCCTCGCTTGGAGAATATGAGGCCTATCTCGAGAAGAAGACGGCGGAGATGCTCAGGCAGGTGGAAGGAGTGGGAGAGGTTACTGTAATGATTACTTTGAAGTCCGACGGGCAGAAGATCATAGAGAAGGATCAGTCAAGTTCCGGACAGACGACAGAGGAGACCGACAGTGCGGGAGGCACCAGAACTGTCGAGGATACCAGCTCGGATAAGACAAGTATTTACGAGCAGGACGCAGACGGCTCGTCTACTCCTTATATCAGTAAAGAACTGTCACCGGAGATCGGCGGTGTGATCGTGATCGCGGACGGTGGGGACAATGCTGTGACGGCGCAGAATATTACGGAGGCGGTTCAGGCATTATTCGGCGTAGAGGCGCATAAGATTAAAATAATGAAACGGGCTGATACATAATTAAGGAGGATGGAGAAAGTGAAACGAATATTCAAGAAAAACCAGATCATTATCGCTACACTCGCCGTTATGATCGCGATCGCAGGGTATCTGAATTATTCCGGCATCCTGTTCGGGGAGACAGACGATGGCACTGCGGAAGCAAACGCCGACCTTGCCAGTCAGGAACTGCTTGACATCTCAGACGAGGATATCGAGACATCGACAGAAGATATTGAGAGTAATGATTCGGATGTGGAGGGAACTCCGGGTGAAGCAGTCCTTACAAGCGGTACGGCTGAGACTACGGTAGCGCAGGCAAAGGTCACAAGAGAGCAGGTTCGGGCTGAAAATAAGGAGACTCTGCAGGCGATCATAGATAATACGAACCTTTCGGATGCAGAAAAAGAGGATGCGGTGGCTCAGATGGTTGAGATCACACAGATCGCGGAACAGGAGGCTGCCATTGAGACATTGATGGCCTCCAAAGGGTTCTCGGAATCTGTGGTAAGCCTGGACGCCGATTCTGCAGACATCGTGGTAAAGGCCGATGAACTTACAGATGCGAACCGGGCGCAGATCGAAGATATCGTGACAAGAAAGACGGAGATCGCGCCTGAGAATATCGTGATAACGCCGATCCACGAATAACAGCCGGGACGAAAGTTTATATTGCATGCAGTATGAAAAACGAGTATAATAGCGTCGGTGTACATCGGCGCTGTTATTTGCGTCAGCGATGAGCCGGAGTCCGGGCCTGCCTGCGACACTGGCGGCCGCTTGCGATCCGGGGATGAGCCTTTTGGCGTTTCCGGCGATTTCAATTCAGGAAGAATAGAGGTAGAGCATGTCTGATATAAAAAATGAAATAAAAAAGAGAAGAACTTTTGCCATCATCTCTCATCCGGATGCAGGTAAGACGACGCTTACGGAGAAATTTCTGCTGTACGGAGGAGTGATTAATACGGCGGGATCGGTAAAGGGGAAGGCGACAGCCAAACATGCAGTGTCAGACTGGATGGAGATCGAGAAAGAGAGAGGAATCTCGGTGACGTCCTCTGTGCTCCAGTTCAATTATGACGGTTATTGTATCAATATACTCGATACGCCCGGACATCAGGACTTTTCAGAAGACACTTACCGTACTTTGATGGCGGCCGATTCGGCAGTTATGGTCATTGACGCGTCCAAGGGCGTGGAGGCGCAGACGAGAAAGCTGTTCAAAGTATGCGCGATGAGACATATCCCTGTTTTTACTTTCATCAATAAGATGGACAGAGACGCAAAAGATACGTTCGATCTGCTGGACGATATAGAAAAGGAACTTGGCATTCCGACGTGTCCTGTCAACTGGCCGATCGGTTCAGGGAAAGCCTTCAAGGGCGTATATGACAGGAAACAAAGGGAAGTGGATCTGTTCTCGGACACGAGGAAAGGAACATCGATGGGAGACGTGAAGAAAGTGTCCATCGATGATCCCGAAGTGGACGGGCTCATCGGGACAGAGGCGAAGGGAGTTCTTGAAGACGAGATCGAACTACTGGACGGAGCATCCGCAGAGTTTGACCAGGATCTCGTGGACAAGGGAGAACTCTCCCCGGTATTCTTCGGTTCTGCTCTGACTAATTTCGGCGTGGAGACATTCCTGCAGCATTTCCTGTCCATGACAACGTCGCCGCTCCCACGCATGTCCGACCATGGAGAGATCGATCCGATGACAGAAGATGACTTCTCGGCGTTTGTCTTTAAGATACAGGCGAATATGAACAAGGCTCACAGAGACAGGATCGCATTTATGCGGATATGTTCCGGAGAGTTTGACGCAGGGATGACCGTCTGGCATGTACAGGGGCAGAAGGAAGTAAGGCTTTCGCAGCCGCAGCAGATGATGGCGAGTGAACGGAAGATCATCGACAGAGCGTATGGCGGTGATATCATAGGAGTTTTTGATCCGGGTATCTTCTCGATCGGAGACACGCTTACGACTTCAAAGGACAAGTTTGCCTATGAAGGGATACCGACCTTTGCGCCGGAGCATTTTGCAAGAGTGCGCCAGGTAGATACGATGAAGCGCAAACAGTTCGTGAAGGGGATCAATCAGATCGCCCAGGAAGGAGCAATCCAGATTTTTCAGGAATACAACACCGGTATGGAAGAGATCATCGTCGGCGTTGTGGGCGTCCTGCAGTTCGATGTGCTCAAATACCGTCTGAAAAATGAGTATAACGTAGAGATCATCCTGGAGAATCTTCCCTATGAGCACATCCGATGGATCGAGAATACCGAGATCGATCTGGACCATATCAGCGGAACTTCCGATATGAAGAAGATAAAAGATCTGAAAGACCGTCCGCTGCTCCTCTTCATACATGAGTGGAGTATCCGTATGACGCTGGAGAGGAACGAAGGGCTTGTTCTGTCTGAATTCGGCCGGTCATAAAGGTTTTCCTTTGCAAATCGTCTGATATTTGCTATAATGGGGAAAGAGATCAGACAAAACGGGAGGTTCTGAATATGGCTAAGGACGAGAGAAACACGTATACGATACAGAATGAAGCGAGTCTCGGCGAAGTAAAGATCGCGGATGAAGTCGTAGCGATCATCGCGGCGCTTGCCGCCACGGAAGTAGACGGTGTCGCATCCATGGCGGGAAATATCACGAACGAGGTAATCGGCAGACTTGGGATCCGGAATCTGTCAAAGGGTGTGAAAGTAGATGTCCTTGAAGGGGTTGTGACTGTAAGTCTGGCGCTGAACATCAAATATAATTACAGCATCGTTGATGTGACTGCAAAGGTGCAGGATAAGGTGAAGAATGCAGTTGAAAATATGACCGGACTTGAAGTTGCTGACGTCAATATCAAGGTTGCCGGAGTGGAGATGGACAAACAGGACTGATCCGGCTGGCGTATTATTGCAAATGGCATGCCCGGTGTTGTATAATAGAGGATGTCGCAAGACATCCTTTTTCTATAGGTTATGATACGAGGAGAAGAACAATATGATAAGATCGGAACTGAGAGAGCATATCTTCAAAATGCTCTTCCAGATTGAGTTTAACAGGGCGGAGGATATGCCGGATCATCTGTGGTACTATTTTGATACTCTCGATGATGCCGGGGAAAAAGACAAGGAATATATCCGTCAGAAATACGAAGCGGCTGCGGCCCATGTGGAGGAGATAGACGCTCTGCTCAACGAAGCGTCCAAAAGCTGGAAGACGACAAGGATGAACAAGGTGGATCTCACGATACTGAGACTGGCTGTCTATGAGATGCGCTGGGATAACGACGTCCCGGAAGGAGTGGCCATCAACGAGGCGGTCGAGCTTGCAAAGCGGTTCGGCGGAGAGGGCAGTTCTTCGTTTGTGAACGGAGTGCTCGGAAAACTTGCAAAACAGGAGCCCTGAACATGAAAAATGTCTATACAGTCCGTCAGGTGAACTCTTACATCAAGAACATGTTCACTCAGGATTTTATGCTGAACCGGATCTATGTGAAAGGCGAGATCTCCAACTGTAAATATCACACATCGGGACACATATATTTCTCTTTAAAAGACGAGTCCGGCACGATCGCCTGCGTGATGTTCGCAGGACAAAGAGCGGGGCTTTCTTTCAGGCTGTGCGGAGGACAGCAGGTGATCGTCCTCGGCTCGGTCAGTGTGTATGAGAGGGACGGAAAATATCAGCTCTATGCCAGAGAGATCGTTCTGGACGGGGCGGGAGCTCTTTATGAGAAGTTTGAAGCGCTCAAGAGGGAACTCTCTGAGATGGGAATGTTTGCGGAGGAATACAAACGGCCGATTCCCCGATATATACAGACGCTCGGGATCGTGACTGCGCCGACGGGAGCGGCGGTCCGGGATATCATCAATATTGCCTCGAGGAGATGCCCTTGCGTCCAGCTCATCCTTTACCCCGCTCAGGTCCAGGGGGAAGGGGCTGCCGAGAGCATTGTAAAAGGGATAAAAGCGCTGGAAAAATACGGCGTTGATGTTATGATCGTCGGAAGAGGAGGCGGCAGCATAGAAGATCTGTGGGCGTTTAACGAGGAGATCGTCGCCCGGGCCATATTTGAATGCAGCATACCGGTCATCTCTGCAGTAGGACATGAGACGGATACTACCATAGCGGATTTTGCCGCTGATCTCCGCGCACCGACGCCGTCGGCGGCGGCGGAACTTGCGGTCTATGATCTAAGAGAGGTCAGGGAGCGCATTATTTCCTGCAAAGAGGCGCTGTTCCGGCAGATGAACGGCAGGATCGATACGGCAAGGAGCACACTGGAGAGACTTCGTATGCGGCTTAATTACGCGCATCCCAGGCAGAAACTTAACGAGAACAGGCAGTATGCGGCAGAACTGGAGAACCGTATCCGAACGGGGATGAAGGACAGGCTTGTGAGAGAGAAGCACAGAATGTCTCTTCTTGCCGAGAAGCTAAAAGGCGTGTCGCCTCTGGAAAAGCTCTGTCAGGGATACTCCTATACACAGACGTCCGATGGGGTAAATGTCAGGAGTACCGCACAGGCAGAACCGGGAATGGAACTGGAGATATATGTCAGCGACGGCAAGATATATGCCGAAGTCAAAGGAGAAGAAACGTGGGAGAGACAGAGAAAAAAGAAGATCTGGAAGTGATGTTCCGGGATCTTGAGGAAGTCATAGAAAAGATGGAGAACAGCGAAGTGACTCTGGAACAGTCCTTTGAGCTGTACGACAGGGGAATGCAGCTTTTAAAAAAGTGTAACCGGACGATCAATGAAGTGGAAAAGAAAGTCCTTGTTTTGGACGAAGATGGTGAAACGCATGAATTTTAAAGAGGAATATCAGAGGAGACTCGACAGTGTCGAAACAGTGTTGAGAAATTATCTGCCCGAACAGACGGGAAAGCAGAGAATCATCATGGAGGCGATGGAATACAGTCTGTTGGCGGGAGGAAAGCGGATCCGCCCGATACTGATGAAAGAGTCCTACGATCTCTTCGGGGGAAACGGGCAGATCATAGAACCTTTTATGGCAGCGATCGAGATGATACACACGTATTCGCTTGTGCATGATGATCTTCCGGCTATGGATAACGATGAATACCGCCGGGGGCGAAAGACGACGCATATCGTTTACGGCGAGGATATCGGCATACTTGCAGGAGATGCGCTCCTTAATTACGCTTTTGAGACGGCTTGTACGGCGTTTGATCTGGAACCGTCAGAGAGCAGACAGATCGGACAGGCGCTCCAGATCCTGGCAAAAAAGGCGGGAATCTATGGCATGATCGGAGGACAGGTGGTCGATGTAAAAGAGTCGGGACATAAGATTTCGGAGGAGACACTTAATTTCATCTATCGTCTTAAGACAAGTGCACTGATCGAATCATCTGTTATGGTCGGAGCTGTCCTTGCAGGGGCTTCAGACAAAGAGGTATCTCTTATGGAAGAGATTGCAGGGAAGATCGGTCTTGCATTTCAGATCCAGGACGACATTCTGGATGTCACAGGAACCACGGAAAAGCTCGGGAAGCCGGTGCACAGCGATGAGAAGAATGAAAAGACGACTTACGTGACATGGAGAGGCCTGGAGGATTCCGGAAAGGAAGCTGCCCGGCTGACAGAGGAAGCGGTCGCTTCGCTTGAGAGCATTGGGGGAGACGGTCGGTTCCTTGTAGAGCTTTTGAGATGGCTTGTATACAGAGAAAATTAGCGGAGATGGACAAAGGGGGAGCGATATGGTACTGGAAATGATCCGCGAACCAAATGATATCAAAAAATTAAACGGTGAGCAACTCAGAGAACTGTCGGATGAGATCCGCCGGTTTCTGATCGAGAAGATCAGCAGGACGGGGGGACATCTTGCGTCCAATCTCGGCGTTGTAGAGCTTACTATGGCTCTCCATCTCACGCTGAACCTCCCCGATGACAAACTGATCTGGGACGTTGGACATCAGTCTTATACGCACAAGCTTCTGACCGGAAGGAAAGACGGTTTCGATAAGCTGCGGAAATACGGCGGAATGAGCGGTTTTCCGAAAAGAAAAGAAAGCGACTGCGACGCATTTGATACGGGACACAGTTCCACATCGATCTCTGCGGGATTAGGTTACGTCGCCGCGAGGGAACTTAAAGGGGAACATCACAGCGTGGTCTCTGTGATCGGCGACGGATCACTGACAGGCGGCATGGCCTACGAAGCACTCAACAATGCGTCCCGCCTGAAAAGTAATTTTATCATTGTTTTAAATGACAACAACATGTCCATTTCGGAAAACGTAGGCGGAATGTCCAGATATCTGAACGGACTGCGTACGGCGCAGGCATATACTGAGATCAAGAGAGGCGTAGAGGATACGCTTAAGAAGATACCGGGGAAAGGGGACCGGATCGTTGACCAGATACGAAGGACAAAGAGCGGGATCAAACAGCTCTTCGTCCCGGGGATGTTCTTTGAAGATATGGGCATCACATATCTCGGTCCGGTAGACGGACATGATATCCGTAAGATGGTGAAGGTGTTTCATGAGGCAAAGCGTGTGGATCATGCAGTGCTCGTGCATGTGATCACGAAGAAGGGGAAAGGCTATCCTCCTGCCGAGGAGAATCCGGCGCGTTTTCACGGTACAGGGCCTTTTGACATCAGGACCGGAGAGCCTGTTGCAGCCGGCTCTACAGACAGTTACACGCAAGTGTTCTCCAAAGTGCTGACAGATATCGCTAGAAAGGATGAAAAGGTAGTCGCGATCACGGCTGCGATGGAGGACGGCACAGGTCTGTCCGCCTTTAAGAAACATTTTCCACATCGCTTCTTTGACGTGGGCATCGCGGAAGAGCATGGGATGACGTTTGCGGCCGGGCTGGCGGCGGGCGGTATGAAGCCGGTATTCGCGGTGTATTCTTCCTTTCTGCAAAGAGCATATGACCAGACGCTGCATGACGTCTGTCTGCAGAATCTGCCTGTGGTGATCGCAGTAGACCGGGCGGGCCTTGTAGGAAGCGACGGTGAGACACACCAGGGAGTTTTCGATCTGTCCTATCTCTCAACGATCCCGAATATGACGATCCTCTCTCCGAAAAACAGATGGGAGATGGCCGACATGCTCAGATTTGCCGTCGATTTTCAGTACCCTGTCGCCATACGCTACCCGCGCGGCAGCGCCTACGAAGGGATGAGGGAGTTCAGGGCGCCGGTCGAATACGGGAAGAGCGAGGTGCTCTACGAAGAAGAGGATATCGCTATTATTTTTGTGGGACATATGTCGGAGCTGGCGGCGCAGGTGCGAAGAGAGCTCAAGCGTACCGGATACAGCTGCAGCCTGATCAACGCCCGTTTCGTCAAGCCGCTCGACACGGCGCTATTTGAGAGACTGGCCGTGGACCACCGTCTTTTTGTGACCATCGAAGAGAATGTAGTCACAGGAGGTTTTGGGGAACAGGTCATGGATTATGTATCTTCGGCGGAGCTGAACGTACATGTATGCAATATCGGCATATCAGATGACTATGTAGAACACGGCAATGTGGATATCCTGAGAAAAGAGGTGGGGCTGGAACCCAATGCGATCGTGAAAAGGGTAACGGCAGACTACCTGATGACAGTCGGGGACAGGAACAGCTAATGAGAACAGATGACAAAAGGAAGCCTATATGAAAGAACGATTGGATGTATTGCTCGTAAAACGTAAACTGGCGGAATCCCGGGAGAAAGCAAAGGCCGTCATCATGGCCGGAAACGTCTTTGTAGACGGTCAGAGAGAGGATAAAGCAGGAAGTACCTTTCCCGGGGAGGCGCAGATCGAAGTGCGCGGACACGTGCTGCCGTATGTAAGCCGCGGGGGACTGAAACTGGAGAAAGCCCTGGCGAATTTCGATGTCAGTGTAAGAGATAAAGTCTGTACAGACGTGGGTTCCTCGACAGGGGGATTTACAGACTGCATGCTCCAGAACGGAGCGAAGAAAGTGTTTGCGATCGACGTGGGCCGCGGACAGCTTGACTGGAAGCTGCGCAACGATGAGAGAGTCGTATGTATGGAGAAGACCAATATTCGTTATGTGAAGCCGGAGGATATCGGCGAGCCCGTTGATTTCTCCTCTGTGGACGTCTCCTTTATCTCTTTGACAAAAGTGCTCGGGCCGATCCGGGATTACCTGAGAGACGACGGTGAGGTCGTTGCGCTTATAAAGCCGCAGTTTGAAGCGGGGCGCGAGAAAGTCGGAAAGAAAGGCGTTGTCCGCGAGAAAAGTACGCACAGGGAAGTTATAGAAAAGATAATGGGGTACGCCATGTCTGTCGGCTATGATCTGTGTGAGCTTGATTTCTCTCCGATCAGAGGTCCGGAGGGAAATATTGAATATCTGATCCATCTGAGAAAATGTGAGAATATACCGGGCCGCGATCCGGGACTTGATCCGGCGTCAGTAGTAGACGAAGCCTTCGGGACACTTGCAAAATAACACATACGAGGTAAACGATGGACGTTTTTTATATCATAACGAACAGATTAAAAGATAAAGACTATTCTATCACGAATGAGATCCGGACATATATCGAAAGTCATTCAAAGAAATGCTATGTGTCAGAGAAAGACGGGGAAGGACATATCATTCCCGGCACAGTGCCCGACGACGTGCAGTGCGGGCTTGTGCTCGGAGGAGACGGGACGCTGATCCGTGCAGTACGGGATCTGGGAGAACAGGATCTTCCTCTGCTCGGGATTAATCTGGGGACGCTCGGATATCTGGCCGACGTGGAACTGAAAGATTTCCGGGAAGCTCTGGATCGGCTCTTTTCGGGGGTGCCGGACGTTGAAGAGAGGATGATGCTGGAGGGCAGTTTCAGAAATTCCAGAAAAGACATAGCCTTAAATGACATCGTGCTGGCAAGAGAGGGGAAGGTAAGGATCGTAAGTTTTAATATCTATGTGAACGGCACTCTGCTCAACACCTATCACGCCGACGGTGTCATCCTGTCGACTCCGACAGGCAGTACGGGTTATAATCTCTCTGCAGGCGGACCGATCGTCGAACCGACGGCGGAGCTGATCGTGATAACGCCGATCTGTTCCCACGCCCTCAATACAAGCAGCGTTGTTCTTTCAGCGGAAGATACTGTCGAGGTGGAGATATGCGAGGGACGCTATGGCAGACAGGAACAAGTTTCCCTTTGTTTTGACGGGGCGGAACAGACAACTCTTGTTACCGGGGAAAGAGTATGCATCAGAAGATCGGGGAAGACCGCCCGGCTTATCAAGCTCAGCCGGGAGAGCTTCATGAAGACCATGCGCAAAAAGATGAAAGGAAGTTAAGAGAAGATGAAAGTCAGCCGACACGCAAAGATCATCGAACTGATCAGCCAATATGATATCGAGACGCAGGAAGAACTTGCGGAATATCTCAACAGAGCCGGATTCAAGGTGACGCAGGCGACGGTCTCAAGGGATATACGGGATCTGAAGCTTACAAAAGTTTCCGTAAACGGTGGAAGACAGAAATATGTCATACACAGACAGGACGAACCGGAAATGAACGAAAAATATATCCGTGTTCTGAGGGATGGATATGTCTCCATGGATATGGCGCAGAATATTCTCGTAATTAAAACCGTATCCGGAATGGCGATGGCGGTGGCCGCTGCAGTAGACGCTATGAAATGGAACGAGGTCGTAGGCTGCATAGCGGGAGACGACACGATCATGTGCGCGATCCGCACTGTAGAAGATACTTCTGCTGTGATGGAAAAGATACGGAAGATCATTTCAAAAGGAATGTAGGTGCAGATATGTTAGAAAATCTTCATGTGAAAAACCTTGCTCTGATCGATGAATCTGAGGTGGATTTCGGTCCGGGACTCAATATATTGACCGGAGAGACCGGGGCTGGAAAGTCGATCCTCATGGGATCAGTGTCACTCGCTCTTGGCGGCAGATACAGCGCGGACATGCTCAGGAGCGGAGCGTCCAGCGGTCTCGTTGAACTTACTTTCTCGATAGAAGACGAAAAGATAGAAGAGAAACTTGCCGGGATGGACATCTTCCCCGAAGACGGACAGATCACACTCAGCCGGAAGCTGATGGACGGACGCAGTATCAGCAGGATTAACGGGGAGACCGTCAGCATGGCGACGCTCAAAGAGACAGCCGGTCTTCTGATCGATATACACGGCCAGCATGACAGCCAGACACTTTTGAACAGGAGAAACCATCTGGCCCTTCTCGACCTCTATGCCGACCGTGAAACACGCCATGTAAAGGCGGAGATGGCGGAAGCCTACCGGGCTTACCAGGAGATTTCCAGAAAGCTTGACGATTCTTCCATGGATGAGGAGAGCAGGAGGAGAGAACTTTCCCTGGCGGAGTTTGAAGTCTCGGAGATCGAGGAGGCTTCCCTTGCAGATGGAGAGGATGAGGAACTCGAGCAGATGTACCGCAGGATGACGGAGAGCCGGAACATCACCGAGGCCGTTGCGGAGACTTATCAGTATACGGCGGAGGACATCTCAGGCAACGCAAGCGACTGTTTAAGCCGTGCGATCCGCGCTTTTCAGGATGTGTCGGAGTTTGATAAGACTGCCGGGGAACTCTACAGCCAGCTTCTGGATGTGGACAGTCTCCTCAATGATTTCAACCGGGAACTCTCGGAGTACGCCAAAAGTTTTGAATTCTCAGAGGAAGAGTTCAGTGAGACGGAGGAGCGGCTTAATCTTGTCAATCATCTGAAGGCAAAATATGGAAGAACTGTCAGGGATATCCTTACATATTGTGAGACAAAAAAGCAGAGAATAGAAGAACTGAATGACTATGATGCCTATGTAAAAGATCTCGAAGAAAAAAAAGAGGAAGCGCGCAGGAGAGTTGAAAAAATTTCCCGAAAGCTTCATCGGATCCGGGAGAAGAATGCTCTCGTCTTTTCTGACGAGATCAGATGTCAGATGTCAGAACTGAATTTCCTTGATACAAGGATCGAGATGCGTGTCAAAGATATCGGACACTACAGCGCAAACGGAAGCGACGAGGCAGAGTTTTATCTGGCGGTCAATCCCGGCGAACCTTTGCGCTCTCTGGCCAATATCGCTTCGGGCGGCGAACTCTCCAGGATCATGCTGGCAGTCAAGGCAGTGCTCGCGGATGCGGAGGATACTCCAACTCTCATATTCGATGAAATAGATGCCGGGATCTCAGGGATAACAGCGGATAAAGTGGGCGAGAAGCTTCGTCTGATCGCGGGAAGCAGACAGGTGATCTGCATTACGCATCTTCCTCAGATCGCAGCTGCCGCGGACGTTCATTTTCTGATAGAGAAGAGCGCCGGTCAAAAGAGCGTCAAGACGCAGATAGAGAGGCTGGACGAGGATGGCTCAATAAGAGAACTGGCGCGCATGCTCGGGGGATCAAAGGTGACAGAGACGATACTTGAGAGCGCAAAAGAGATGAAAGAATTGGCAAAGAGTGAAAGATAATACCAGAGTGAAATTTCTAAAACCACACATACTAAAAACGGATACAGCGCATGTATCCGTTTTCTTGTTTTTGCGGCGCCGTTTTCCGGCGGCGCCGGGAAAGGATGTGAAAGTATGGTGGAAAGCCGGAGATACAGGACCGGACGTATCCTGATGTGGCTTTTTCTCTTTCTGTGCGGCGCAGTTCTGATCAAAGGAGCGCGCCGGCACGGAGAGGAAAGGGCGCTTTGGGAAGCGCAGTCGGACACTGTCTCGACGGGCGGCGAGACAGTGCTTCTCGGGGGCATGCCGATCGGTATCTATATGGAGACAGACGGCGTGATGGTATTAAATACCGAGCAGATCGAATGTGTTGACGGGAACGAGTACGAGCCCGCCGCTGATCTGGTGAAATCCGGGGATTACATCATGGCGGTGGATCATCAGGAGATATCCGGCAAAGCAGATCTTCTCGAGACGGTAGGAGGAATGAACGGCGATGATGTGGTGCTCACGCTGAGACGGGACGGGGATACGATGGATGTAAAGATCGCGCCGGTAGAATATTCGCCGGGAGAGTACAGGCTCGGCATCTGGGTGCGCGACAATGTGCAGGGACTGGGGACTGTTACATTCCTGACGGAACAGAGCCGCTTCGGCGCTCTCGGGCACGGGATACACGACACGGATACCAGCGTGCTTATGTCAATAGAAGGAGGGAAAGTCTACCGCACGAGCATACAGGATATCACGAAAGGGCACAGCGGATCGCCCGGTACGATGGAGGGTATCATCGTATATAACAGCTACAATATCCTGGGAAGCATCGACAAAAATACCGAGGCCGGAATATACGGGAAGATCGACAGGATCGACGCTCTGTTCGAGGAACAGATCCCGATCGAAACGGCGAAGAAAGAGGAAATTGTCGAAGGAGATGCAGTGATCCGGTGCTATATCGACAACGAAGTAAAAGAGTATGATATTCAGGTGACAGATATTGACATGTCCGGAACTGAGATCAACAAAGGCCTTGTGATACAGGTGACGGACGGGGAACTTCTGGAAAAGACAGGCGGCATCATACAGGGTATGAGTGGAAGTCCGATCATACAGAACGGGAAACTGATCGGTGCAGTCACACATGTGTTCGTACAGGATTCGACAAAGGGATATGGAATATTCATAGAGAATATGTTGGAACAGGTCGAAACTTCTGAATCGTCGAAAATATTGTCGAATTAGTGCTACAAAATCTTCTTGATTCTGCATTTTGACGCAGATATAATAAGCCCGTGGCGTTTCAAGGAGAGGTTCCTTAAATCTAAAGGAGAGAAGAGAATGGAGCATTTGAGTGTGGCGATCGCGGATGACAACCAGAAAATGCTTGATATTCTGGGAGAGATGATCGGCGCGGATAAGGAACTCGATCTGGTCGGAAAGGCTAAGAACGGCGAGGAGATGTGTCAGATAATCAGAGAAAGACAGCCGGATGTCGTTCTTCTCGATCTGATCATGCCGAAAATGGATGGATTGACGGTAATGGAGAAAGTGGGACAGGACCATTTTGTCAACAAACGTCCGTATTTTATCGTGATCACAGCGGTCGGCCAGGAAAAGATCACAGAAGATGCCTTCAATAAGGGCGCAAATTACTACGTTTTAAAACCGTTCAACAACAATATGCTGCTTGATCGGATAAAATCCGTAAGGAATCTGTCAAGAAATCCTGACAGGAAAAGTGATGACAATACGACAGATAATACCGCGAAGGGAGAAAATCTGGAAAATCGTGTGACCAATATGCTTCATGAGATCGGAATACCCGCCCATATAAAGGGCTACCACTATCTGAGAGACGCGATCATGATGGCTGTCAACGATATGGATGTGCTCAATGCTATCACAAAGATCCTCTACCCTACGGTGGCAAAGAAGTATCAGACGACTTCAAGCCGTGTGGAACGCGCCATACGGCATGCCATCGAGGTGGCGTGGAGCAGAGGAAAGCTGGACACGCTGGACGAGCTTTTCGGATATACAGTGAGCACGGGAAAGGGCAAACCGACAAACTCGGAATTCATAGCTCTTATCGCAGATACAATACAGCTGGAGTACCGCCATAAGAACTGAAAAGAGATAAAATCCTTTGCAATATCGGGGGAATGGGGTATAATAGCAAGTGATAAGATGCCTTTTATCCCGAGAAGGCAGAAAATGGAGGATCGTAATATGAAGAACATTTTGTTTGCTGCGTCTGAGTGTGTCCCCTTTATCAAGACAGGAGGACTCGCTGATGTTGTAGGTTCACTTCCGAAAGAGTTTGACAGGGAAAAGTACGATGTCCGTGTAGTGATCCCGAAATACACCTGCATGAAGCAGGAATGGAAGGACAGGATGGAGTACGTTACCCATTTCTACATGGATATTGCCGGACAGAATCAGTATGTGGGCGTGCTGAAAACCGTACTTAATGATATCACGTTTTACTTCATTGACAATGAGCATTATTTCAGCGGATTTGCACCGTATGACGGAGATCCGAAATGGGGGATCGAGAAATTTGCTTTCTTCTCAAAGGCGGTCCTGAGCATTCTGCCGGTGATCGGATTCAGACCGGACCTCATCCACTGTCATGACTGGCAGACGGGACTGATTCCGGTATATCTGGATAATTTCAGATATCTGGGAGAATATTACCGCGGGATCAAGACGATCATGACGATACATAACCTGAAGTTCCAGGGCGTGTGGGATACGAAGACGGTCAGAGGGATCACCGGACTGCCGGAGTATTACTTTGTCCCGGATAAGATGGAAGCCTACAGGGACGCCAACCTGTTAAAAGGCGGTATCGTTTATGCGGATAAGGTCACAACCGTCAGCGGAAGTTATGCCGAGGAGATCAAAACCCCGTTCTACGGCGAGGGACTTGACGGCCTGATGTCCGCACGTTCGGGCGACCTCTGCGGTATTGTGAACGGGCTTGATTATGACGACTGGAATCCCGAGACGGACCACAGGATCGCAAAGAATTTTTCGATCAGTAATTTCAGGCGGAATAAGCCGTTGAACAAGACGTCTCTCCAGGAAGAACTGGGACTTGACAGGGATCCGAAGGTGATGCTGATCGGCATGGTGTCGCGTCTGACGGATCAGAAGGGGTTCGATCTGGTAGACTATGTCATGGATGAACTGTGCCAGGATGCGGTGCAGATCGTAGTGCTCGGAACAGGGGATGTGAAATATGAGAATATGTTCCGTCATTTCGCATGGAAGTATTCAGGAAAAGTATCGGCGAATATCTACTATTCAGACGAACTGTCTCACAGGATATACGCATCGTGCGATTCTTTCCTTATGCCGTCTCTGTTTGAACCGTGCGGCCTGAGCCAGCTTATGAGTCTGCGCTACGGCACGATCCCGATCGTGCGGGAGACGGGGGGACTCAAAGATACGGTAGAGGCGTACAATGAGTATGAGAAGACGGGAACGGGCTTTAGTTTCTGTAATTATAACGCACATGAAATGCTGAACACAGTCCGCTATGCGGAGAGGATCTATTATGACAAGAAGAGAGACTGGAATAAGATCGTAGAGCGCGCTATGAGCCAGGATTTTTCCTGGAAGAATTCGGCGAAACAGTATGAGCAGCTCTACAGAAGTCTGATCGGAGAATAGAAGGCAGAACAGGAGTATATTTACTACATGAAGATAATTGACAGACTGAACGAAAACAAGATAAACATTTCTTTTGAGGTATTTCCGCCCAAGACGGACGAGGGATACGATAAAGTGGCGTCAGCTACGGACGAGATCGCAAAACTGAACCCCGCGTTTATCAGCGTGACCTACGGGGCGGGAGGCGGAACGAGCAAGAATACCGCGAGGATCGCGTCTCACATCAAGGACGACCTGCATGTCTTAAGTCTCGCACATCTTACATGCGCTTCATCTACGAAAGAAGAAGTTCGTCAGGTGATCGAGAATTTAAAAAGACTCGGGATCGAGAATATCCTTGCTCTTAGAGGGGACATTCCGGAGGGAATACAGTTTCCTTCAAACGACAGATTCCGCTATGCAAGTGAACTGATCGGGGAGATCAGAAAACATGGGGATTTCTGTATCGGAGCGGCATGTTATCCCGAGGGACATGTGGAGAACGAGCACAAAGAGGACGATATCCGCTATCTGAAACAAAAAGTGGACAGCGGTGTGGATTTCCTTACAACGCAGATGTTTTTTGACAACGACATCCATTATAATTTCCTTTATCGGATACGGGAGGCCGGTATTACGGTCCCGGTGCTTCCGGGTATCATGCCGATCACGAGCGCGTCTCAGATGAAGAAGAGTGTGGAACTTTCGGGGACCGTGTTCCCGCGCAGATTTCTCTCAATCCTTGACCGGTTCGGCAGTTCGCCGGCGGCTATGAAACAGGCGGGTATCGCCTATGCGACAGATCAGATCATAGATCTTCTGGCGAATGGCGTGAAAAATATACATATTTATTCGATGAACAAGCCGGATGTTGCCGCGGCGATCATGAGTAACTTGTCGGAGATTATCAGGGCTTAGAGGAGAGATAACAGTGAACAGACGGATGAAAGAAGCCGTCCGATACCTGGGATATGGAAATAATACGGCAGATGAGCGGACCTGCGAGATGATCAGAGAATCATTTAAAGAGCTTGAGAGAGCAGCAGATCCGCGGTCCATCTGCCGCATTTTTGATATGACGCAGGATGAAGACGGCACAATCACAGCGGCCAATATGAAACTGGAAAGTAAAAGTCTTGCAAGGAACTTAAAAGGATGTGTGAAACTTGTCCTTTTTGGCGCAACGCTGGGGATCGGCGTGGATCATCTGATACGCCGCGTCTCCATCACGGATATGAGCAGGGCCGTCATTCTTCAGGCATGTGCGGCGGCCTTGCTGGAAGAATACTGTGACAGCCTGCAGAAAGAAGTAGGGGCTGAACTGGAGAAGGAAGGCCTTTATCTCAGGCCCCGGTTCAGCCCGGGATACGGAGATTTCGATATTCATTATCAGGAGCCGATCATGAGGATCCTTGACTGTGCGAAAGCAATCGGCCTTTCTATGACAGACGGCTATATGATGACACCTACCAAATCCGTGACGGCTCTGATCGGGGCGAGCCCGGTCAGAAGAGAGTGCCCGCTGGAGGGCTGCGAGTCCTGCGGCAAGACGGATTGTCAGTACCGCAGATGACTTGAGAACAGGTAGAGACAGACACGACAGAACAGAGTGGAAAGGAAGACATATGATAAGAGAACGCTTGGGAAAAGAACTGCTTTATTTTGACGGAGGAATGGGAACTCTTCTGCAGGAGAAGGGGCTGGCTCCCGGGGAACTCCCTGAGACGTGGAATATAACACATTCGGATATGATCCGGGAGATACACAGAAGATATATCGAAGCAGGAAGCGATATCATCCTGACGAATACATTCGGGGCAAATGCTCTGAAATTCCATGATGAGGGCTGCTCTCTTGAAGAAATCGTAAAGACGGCGGTTTCTCATGTGAAAGCGGCGATCAGAGAGGCCGGCGCAGACCGCCCTGTATATACGGCGCTTGATATCGGACCGACAGGGAAACTCCTGTCTCCTATGGGAGACCTGGAGTTCGAGTCGGCATATGAAGCATTTCGCGAAGTGGCGGTATGGGGAGAAGAGGCAGGCGCCGATATAATCCATATTGAAACGATGAGCGATACCTATGAACTAAAAGCAGCCGTGCTGGCAGCGAAAGAGAATACATCGCTGCCTGTTTTTGCAACTGCTATCTATGATGAACGCAGAAAGCTGCTTACCGGGGCCGACGTGCCTTCTGTCATTGCGCTCCTTGAAGGCCTGCGGGTGGATGCGCTGGGCATTAACTGCGGTATGGGACCGGAACAGATGATGCCTGTGCTGGAAGAGTATGTAAGATATTCTTCTCTTCCGATTATCGTCAAACCAAATGCAGGACTTCCGAAACAGAAAGACGGAAAGACATGTTATGATGTATCTCCGGAAGAATTTGCCGGATATATGGAGCAGATTGTTTCGATGGGAGCCTGTCTGATCGGAGGATGCTGCGGCACCACTCCGGAACATATCAGAGCGGCTGTTCAAAGATGCAGGAATACGAAAGTCAGCAGACCGGAAGAAAAGGATTACACGATCGTTTCTTCCTACGGACAGGGGGTTATGCTGGGAGATGGTTCCAAGATCATCGGCGAGAGGATCAATCCTACCGGAAAGAAAAAGTTCAAACAGGCGTTAAAAGAACATGATCTGGATTATATCCTGCGCGAGGGGATCGCACAGCAGGATAATGGCGCCCATATTCTCGATGTAAATGTAGGTCTTCCGGATATCGACGAGCCGGCTATGATGAAGGAAACTGTGCAGGAGCTGCAGAGCGTAGTAAATATTCCTCTCCAGATCGATACTGTAGATTCAGAAGCAATGGAACAGGCTTTGCGTATTTATAACGGAAAGGCTATGGTCAATTCGGTCAGCGGCAAGCAGGAATCTATGGACAAAGTCTTCCCTCTGATCCGCCATTACGGCGGTGTGGTCATCGGACTTACACTGGATGAGAACGGGATTCCGGATGATGCAAAAGGAAGGGTACAGATCGCGCGCAGGATCATTGAAGAGGCGGCAAAGTACGGAATCCGGAAGAAAGATATCGTCATCGACGCGCTTGCAATGACGATCAGTTCAGAACCGGATGGAGCAAAGGTTACGCTGGAAACACTCCGCCGTCTGAGGGATGAAGTCGGTGTAAAAACCGTTCTCGGGGTGTCTAATATATCATTCGGACTTCCGTCGCGTCCCGTAATCAATGCGGCGTTCTACACAATGGCGATGATGAACGGCCTCAGCGCAGGGATCATCAATCCTTTATCGGAGGATATGATGAAAGCATGGTATGCGTATCATGCGCTTATGGGCCTGGATGCTAACTGTGAGTGTTATATCGGACATTACGGCAGTATGCAGACTCCTGCTTCCGGAACTGCTCCGGCGGCAGAACGCAGCGGGAGGAACAGCCTGAAAGAATCCATAGAAAAAGGTCTGAAAGAGGATGCGGCCTCGATTACGGCAGAACTCTCTGAGACGCAGGATCCGCTGGACATTATCAATACGGAGCTTATTCCCGCTCTGAACTGTGTTGGAGACGGATTTGAAAAAGGAACTGTCTTTCTGCCCCAGCTTCTCATGAGCGCAGAGGCAGCCAAGAGTGCATTTGCAATACTGAAAGACAGGATGGACAAGAGTGGTGAAGTGCAGGAAAAAATCGGTACAGTCGTACTTGCTACAGTGAAAGGTGATATCCATGATATCGGCAAGAACATTGTCAAGGTGCTGCTTGAGAATTACAGTTTTGACGTGATCGATCTTGGAAAAGACGTACCGGCAGAACAGATCGCCGACATTGTTGTAAAAAAGAAAATCCGGCTTGCAGGCCTGAGCGCCCTGATGACGACAACGGTTGTCAGTATGGAAGATACGATACATATGCTCAGGGAAAAAGCTCCATGGTGTAAAGTAATGGTGGGCGGAGCTGTGCTCAATCAGGATTATGCGGATATGATAGGAGCAGATTTTTACGGCAAAGATGCGATGCAGTCCGTACGCTATGCACAGGAGCTTTTCGAGAGCGGGAAATAAACTGAGATACCTCCTGTGTTTTGTACGTCAATTAATACAGCGCCTGTTAAAAAAACCACTGGGAAAAATGTCATTTACTTGGTATATTAATGGAAGGAGAGTATGTGCAACCGTACTTTGTAACGTTAAAATTTATAGTTATGGAGGAAAAAACTTTTGAGGTACGCAGATGCAAATGTAATCAAAATCAAACATGCGGTGCTGGAAGAAGTAGCGAGGCTGGCTTTTGCCGGTGAACTGGAGGAGCGCAAAGATGATATCCCGTATAAACTGATCCCGGGACCTACACCGCAGTTCCGCTGCTGTATTTATAAAGAGAGAGAGATTATCCGGCAGCGCGTACGCCTTGCCGAGGGCAAAGCGCCCGGTGTGAAGGAAGACGGAAACGTTATCCAGGTTATTAATTCTGCCTGCGAGGACTGCCCGATCTCCAGTTATACGGTAACAGAGAACTGCCAGAACTGTCTGGGAAAAGCATGTATCAATGCCTGTAAGTTCGGCGCGATCGAGGCCGGGCGCCATCGCTCGCATATTGATCCTTCCAAATGTAAAGAGTGCGGCAAATGCGCCGATGCCTGTCCATATAACGCTATCGCCCATCTTCAGAGGCCGTGTAAATTCAGCTGTCCTGTAGACGCTATTTCATACGACGAGTATGGCATTTCCGTGATCGATGAAGAAAAATGTATCCGCTGCGGAAAATGTATCCACAGCTGTCCGTTCGGTGCGATCGGTTCCAGGACATGGATCGTGGATGTCATTAAAGCAATCCGCTCAGGAAAACACGTCTATGCAATGCTGGCTCCGGCTACAGAAGGGCAGTTCGGGCCGGACATCACAATGGCCAGCTGGAGAAAGGCTATGAAAGAACTTGGCTTCACAGAGTTTGTGGAAGTGGGCTTAGGCGGAGACCTGACTGCAAAATATGAGGCGGAAGAGTGGCGCGAGGCATATCAGGAGGGCAGGAAAAAGGTGACGTCCTGCTGTCCGGGCTTTGTCAATATGGTGCGTAAACACTACCCGGAACTAAATGACGCAGTTTCTACAACGGTATCCCCGATGTGTGCGGTTTCACGTTTGATCAAGGCAAAAGATCCTGAGGCAGTAACTGTATTTATCGGGCCCTGCCTTGCAAAGAAGTCAGAGATCGCAGATCAGAAGATCGAGGGCAACGCGGATTACGCCATGACGTACAGCGAGATCCGCGCCATGATGCGCGCAAAAGGCGTGGCTTTAGAGCCGGTGGAAAATACATATCAGGAAGCGTCCGTATTCGGAAAGAGATTCGGGAATTCCGGAGGAGTTGCCGCCGCCGTACAGGAGAGCTTAAAAGAATCCGGAAATGATATCGACGTGAAAGTATACAAGGCAAACGGAGCCGCAGAATGCAAGAAGGCGTTGCTGCTCATGAAAGTCGGAAGGCTTCCGGAAGACTTTATCGAGGGTATGGCATGCGACGGAGGGTGTGTCGGAGGGCCTAGTTCATTCAAGGATCAGATGCTCGCCAAGAAATCAAGAGACGCCCTGATCAAAGAGGCAGACGACAGAGGAATCTACAAGAATCTGAGTAATTATGACGAAGATTCTTTCTCCATGCACAGATAAAACAGAGGAGGATTATGAGAATGGAAATGAATATGAGAGGACTGCAGACTACAGTAAGAGACATCCGCAGACGTGTATTTACTGAAGTCGCAAAGCTGGGCTTTAAGGCGGATGCGGATACGCTTCTTGACGATATGGAGGCAATCCCTTACATGATCGTCAATGACGATACCGAAAAATACCGTGAGAGTACGTACCGTTCCCGCGCAATTGTAAGAGAGCGGCTGCGTCTGGCGATGGGACTTTCTCTCCGTCCGGAGAATAAACCGGTACATCTGACAGCAGGCGTGGAGGCAAGTAATATCTCTGAAAAGTATTATGAGCCCCCGCTTATGCAGGTAATCCCGTCTGCCTGCGATAGCTGCGAGGAGAATATGTACGAAGTGAGCAATATGTGCAGGGGATGTCTTGCACATCCGTGTCAGGAGGTCTGTCCGAGAGGAGCGATCTCCATGGTAAACGGACGTTCCCACATCGATCAGGAAAAATGCATCAAATGCGGGAAATGTAAATCCGTATGTCCTTACGACGCTATTGCAAAGAAAGAACGTCCGTGTAAAAAGGCCTGCGGCGTGAATGCGATTGTTTCGGATAAGTACGGACGTGCGTTCATTGAGAATGACAAATGTGTTTCCTGCGGAATGTGTATGGTCAGCTGCCCGTTCGGAGCAATTTCGGATAAATCACAGATTTTCCAGCTGGCAAGAGCTCTCTCGGAAGGAGAGGAGATTATCGCCGAGATCGCGCCTGCTTTTGTAGGGCAGTTCGGGGATAACATCACGCCGAGAAATATCAAGGCGGCGCTTCGGGAACTTGGATTTTCCGAAGTCTTTGAAGTAGCTCTGGGCGCTGATATCGGCGCGATCGCCGAGGCGCACCACTATGTGGACAAGGTTGTTACAGGAGAGCTTCCTTTCCTTCTGACATCCTGCTGTCCTTCATGGGCAATGCTTGCGAAGAAATTTTTCCCGGACGTGATCGACGAGATCTCACAGGAGCTCACCCCTATGGTGGCGACTGCGAGAACGATCAAGCAGAAGCACCCAGATGCTAAAGTTGTGTTCATCGGCCCCTGTGCCTCCAAAAAGCTGGAGGCTTCGCGCCGGAGCGTGCGAAGCGATGTCGATTTCGTCGTTACTTTTGAGGAACTTCAGGCAATGTTCGACGCAAAGGGAATCGATCTTGCTACATATGAAGCAGAATCTTCTTTCCATGACGCGACAGGAACCGGACGAGGCTACGCATGCGCAGGAGGAGTTGCCGCCGCTATTGAGAAATGTATTAACGAATACTATCCGGACGTGCAGGTCAATATCGAGCATGCGGAAGGTCTTGCAGACTGCAAGAAGATACTGGCGCTTGCAAAGGCGGGCAAGCTGAACGG
>CASFID010000021.1 GCA_949294665.1 uncultured Eubacteriales bacterium | reverse complement strand
CCGCCGCCGGAACTCTTCCTCTGACATTCCTTTCATCTTCCTCACCTCCTCTCAAATCACGCTCGGCAGCATCAGATAGATCGCCACCCACTGTACGATGATCACTACCGTCTCGATCCCGCTTAAGATCGCCCAGTTACGGATCGCATGGTCTCTATTCTTCCTGATCGGCCGTGGATCCGTCTTTTCCGGTCGGACCGCCTCCGGCACCTCTATCACGGCCGGGAGCTGACACCCGATTGGGATTATTTTTAGATCACCCTTCATGCTTGCCCTACATGTCACCTACGATCACCACCTCTCTCACTAACGGACACATAGCTGCTATTTCTGCCGGATTGAAAGGCTTCACATACCTTTTCAGGTTTTTGTCTTTCAACTGCCGGCGGTTGGTAATGTAATCCCGGTACACGTAGTAGTTCACGCTCCTGGGATCCCCATCGCCCATTGCTGTTTTAGAATACCGTCCGTCTTTAATCTGGACATCGATCTCTCTGAATATGGTCCGGTAATAGTTCTCCTTGTGCCCCTCATATTCTGAGAGTTGCTTTGCAGTCATGAACAGCTTCGGAAAGCTCTTGCCTGTCTCAACATATGTTTGTCGGCTCAGGACTTCCATAAAAATTCACTCCTTTCCTGTCCGTTTTATTGGACTTGCTCTTTATTCTCCGTCTCAGCGCAAAGCGCATACCCTCTGACAATCCCGAGCACTTCCCTCTTCTTGTCCTCCGGCAGCTTCTCGATCATAGCGATCAGCTCCTTTGCATCCTTGCGTGTCTTGTCCAGTGCGTTTCTTCTTTTCCTCAACTTATCACTTCCTTTCTGTGTTATAATTCCCTCAAAGGAGGGATTGAATTGAAAAGCTCTATTGATATTGACTCTGCTACAATAAAAATGCTCAAATATCTATATAAGTACAGAAAAAACGGATGTGCTGCGGAACTTTTTCTCAACAAATTCGGTTTAGAATCATCTGCATTTATATTGGAGTTCTGCAAGCTCGGCTATGTGTCGTTCACTTCTGAAGGTCATAGTGTAAACGAACATGTATTTCAAGACTACATAAATAATCGGATTGAAAAGAAGCTCCCACTGATTGATAAATCGAACAAAATTTACTGTATGCCAAAAGGCAATAAGATTGTCGAATCAGAGCGGAAAGAATTTTTCGGATTTATACTCCCAATTATCATATCCGTCATTTCCGTTGTACTGTCCGTCTTTACATTTGCTTATACTGTGGTTGACGACTCTACTGTAAAAGTAGAAATAGTATCAGAGCAAAAATAACTATCTGCATCAGGAATATCGCTACGCAAATCCTTTTGACGAAAGCAAAATTGTCATGAATTAACGCTTCAAAAAATCTTCCCTGTTTCAAATACCAATCCGATATTCCTGATGCGACGTATTTTCTTATGTCTTTTATTTTCAAATTCTTGTATTTCCCTCCTTTCTTCTGAATCTCTGTATTCAGTTGTCAAGGTTCACGACCTGCCATCATCAGAGCCGGGAGGTCATTTCCGGCTGACGGTCATTGCTGACCGTTTCGGCTATTCAACATTGTCATAGATAATTTCAAGTGTTCTTATCGGCTTCTGTTTCAGTTCTTCTAATGTAAACTGTCCTTTTGTCTGATAATCCAAAATCCCATTGATAAGCATTTCCCTGTATTCTGTAGTTGTCATTTTCATTTCCTCCTGTTTTTGTGCTCTTGTTTGCTTGTTAAGGACATTATAACTCTATAAATAGTCCTTGTCAAGCATTTATTCGTGATTTTTGTCCTTTACAAGCATTTTGTAATGTGTTATACTTCTATTATCAGGAGGTGATGCAGTGAATACTTATGAACGTATCCGGTATCTCAGGAAAAATGAATTAAAAATCACTCAAGAAGAGTTTGCGGCAAAAATAGATATATCTCGATCAAATCTGGGAAATATAGAAACCGGCAAAGTAGAACTTACAGACAGAGTGATATCTTCAATATGTAGAGAATTTAATGTAAATAAACTTTGGATATTGGAGGGAAAAGGAGATATATTTTCATTTACACCTGAGAGCGTTGTAGACGAACTGGCAGAGGACTTCAATCTCGATGATATAGATAAGAAGATAATCGAAAAATATCTTGAATTGAGTGAAAGTCAGAGGGCGACTATAAAAGAGTACATAAAGAGTATCTTTGAATAAAAAGAAGTCGGGATCTATTTTCCCGACTTCACAAGATACTTCATTACATAGTTTAATATGCGGTTCAGATATTTGATGTCATCAATTTTCTTTACTGCATCAATTATGTATTGCCTATACTCTTCTTTACTCATGTTACCCTCCCAACTGCAAAAACACATGTTCGAAATTCCTTGTGATTATGATAGCACAATGTCTGTCCAATTAAAAGGACTTTAAGAACATTTGTTCGTGTAATTTGTTGGTAAGCATGTGGATAACTTGTTGATAACTGATATAACCGCATAAGCGATTATATAAACAGGTGTTTCTCGGAAATACAAAGGAAAGAGAGGAAAATGTTATGAAATGCCCGAAATGCGGACAAACGCTCAGACAGAGCAAAAAGAACCCTGACAAAATGTTATGTGATAACTGCCGGAAAAGCTACTGGATCGATGATTTAGAAGATGAATATTCCGCGCCAGTCGCTCCGTTTAAAACATGGAAATTAGTATCCGGTATATTGTCGATCATACTGTTTGTATTCGTAACGTTCCAGTCGTGCGCTGCCGGACTTGCGAACACTCTTGAAGAAAATGGAGAGGTCGGCGGATCTGCAGGTGTTATTGTTGCTATCATGCTTCTTGCCGGAGGTATAGTTTCCATTGCTACACGCAAAGGCGGGAAAGGCGGTAACATCGCCCTGATCGTGCTGTTTGGAATCGGCGCGCTCTGCGGATTCACTATGGCGGGCAGCTATGGGGATCTGTACATCTGGGCGGCATGGTGCCTGATATGCGTAATACTTGCAATAGTCGCATTGATAAAATCTAAAAAATAATAAAACCGCCCGGTACTGGCAATACCGAACGGCTAATACATATCCGAAGATATGCAAATCTGTGACAGGAATATTGTATCATCTTCGGGGCAGCCTTGCAAGCAACTGTTGGGAATTCCGACAAGTTCGCTGGCTGTTATTTTTATACTCAAAAAGGAAGGAAGATGATTATGTGGGTAGAACAAACTAAGAAAGGGAAGTACAAGTTCATAGAACGCTACACAGACAGGCTGACGGGCAAATACAGACGGGTTTCTGTTGTACTGGAGAAAAATACCGCACAAGCCCGAAAGCAGGCTCAGGCGGCGCTTACAGAGAAGATCAGACAGGCTCAATCCGGTGAGCCCGAACAGATGACACTCCGCGAGCTTATTGAAAAGTATAGAGAAGAGCAAAAGAAGACTGTTAAGCTTTCAACATACCGCAGGAATTATTTTTTTGGAGAGTCGGTCAAAAATGTATTTGGATCCGATATCCTCATTAATGCACTGACAGCAAGCTATATTCGCGAGAAAATAATTGCCTTAGATCATACGCCTGAACATAAAAATGAACTGATAAAACGCTTCAAAGCAGTCATGAGATGGGGGTATCGTCACGATTATGTGAAAGATGTATCGTATCTGGATAAAATCGAACGATTCAAAACAGATCCTCGCAGAGCAAGAATCGAGGATAAATTTCTTGAGTCATCGGAAGTCGAATCTCTGATCAGCGCCATGAATCTCCCACTTTGGAAGCTGGTCACCCAGATTCTTGTCTTGTCTGGTTTGAGATTTGGAGAATTAGCGGCACTCAAACGAGAAGAGGTAGACACAGGTAAGCGGTTAATCCGAGTAAGCGCTACATATGATGCAAACAACAGAATCGAAACAACGCCAAAAACTGCGGACTCAAAACGTGAGGTATATATGCAGGACGAACTTCTGTCGGCGATTCGACGCGCAAAAGCATTTATGCTCTCTCAACAAATTGCCTCAGGACGCACCACAAGCCTGTTTCTGAGCGATAAGAATGGTGACCATATAAATTACTACACTTATAGAAAATACTTCGGAGAAACGGCCAAAAAAGCGCTCGAACGCGATATTACACCGCATATCCTCCGGCATACCCATGCGTCACTACTAATGGAACAGGGGATTGACATTGATACAATATCTCGAAGACTGGGGCATTCAGACAGCAGAATCACAAAAGAGATCTATCTGCATGTCACAGAAAAACTAAAAGAACGTGAGCAAGAAAGATTAAAAGAATTAAAAATTTTATAATTTGCCCCTTTTATGCCCCTTTTATTTTTATATCATAAAGAAAATCCCGGAAACACCGACTTCATCGGCACTCCCGGGAACTGTTCCAGTGACTCCGAGGGGAATCGAACCCCTGATTCCAGCGTGAGAGGCTAGCGTCTTGACCGCTTGACCACGGAGCCATATTCTCGCTGTGCATTCTCCCTCACAGCGAATATTACTATATCATATACATCAGCGAGATGCAAGCATTTTTTTAATTTTTCTGGATTTTCCGTGTAACAGTTCAGTTGTCCGACGCCAGGAGACGGATTTATGCTCGCATAAAAATCCGGCGACCGACAGGCAAATGAGTTGAGCGCCTGCGAATGGCGCGGGCTGAACTGTTACACTCTCTCCTCCTTATCAGTTTCTGCCCTCCACAGAAAGCCCGGCCGCAACCTCCTGTTTTACCATGATCTGGAGCGCCCGACGCTCATTCCTCACGGTAACCGTTTCGTGACTTCCGCCGTATTCCCCGTCTACTGTCCATGGGATTTTCTCCAATGATTCAAATCGCACACATCCCGAGCGGAAAGAGTACATACGATCCGGATTGATCTGCCCGAGCATGATCGCTCCGAGCAGATCGTTCAGTTCCATCGGATTCTTCGGCGTCTTAATAAGCGTTACCTCGAACTCCCCGTCGTCAAACACGACGTCCGTCCCGATAATGCCTTTAAATCCCCCCACTGAACGGGAATTCGTCACCATGCCATAGATGAATTCATCCTCGATTTCTCTGCCATCATAGATTACACGCACCTTGTAAGAAGGGATGTTAAAGATTCTTTTTGCTCCCTCGAGTACGTATGCAAGATGTCCAAGAATATTTTTCATGCTCTGTTTCGTTTCATAGGAGACGTCTGTGAAGAGGCCGAACGCGGCAACATAAATGAAATAACTGTCATTAAGTCTTCCCACGTCACAGGAAAACGGCACTCCGTTCACTGCCGTATCTGCAGCTTCGAGAATATCTTTGGGGATACCGAGACTGGAAGCAAAATCATTCGTCGTCCCTGCCGGAATATACCCGAGCGGCACATCATATGACCGCATTCTCATGCCGGTCATCACTTCATCCAGGGTACCGTCCCCTCCGCTGCAGACGATAAGTTCATACCCATCCTGACAGGCGCTCATCTTCTCGATACCGTCATGATGCTTCTGCGTGGGGTATACTGTCACTTCGTATCCGCCTTTTGTGAAAATGTCAAGGACGTCTGAGAGTTTTGGCTTCAGCGCCCCTGTCCCCGCATTAGGATTATAGATAAACAACATTTTTTTCATCAACCGCCATCCTCCTTTATCCATATATGTCCGTATGCACCGAACTATCTATCACAAAAGGCTGCACGTATCGCACAGCCTCCTTTTTCAACATCTTCTCTCTATCTGAAATTCACCGGTAAGCCGGCAGGATATTTTCCTTAAATTATTTTACTCTATTCGCAAAAAATGTCCTGATCCCGTCTGCCGCCTTCTTCTCGTCTTCGCCGTCCGTCACGACCGTGATCTTCTCACCGTTTTCAAGGCTCAGGCTCATCATTCCCATAATGCTTTTTGCGTTGATATTCTTTTCTCCGATCTGAATGTACACTTTGCTCACATACTGGCTTGCCTCCTGTACGAGCAGTGCGATAGGTCTTCCGTCAAATCCGTCTTCTGTCCTAACTACAACAGGTGTTTTAATCATAATAATCCTCCTTGTTCCTGCCTTACCTTGTCTGCCATCTCGCTGAGCCTTCGCAGTCTGTGGTTAATTCCGGACTTACCAACGGGAGGATCAAGAGCCTCTCCCAGTTCTTTCAGAGTTGCATCGGGATTTTCAAGACGGGCAAGCGCCGCCTCCACCAGATTATCCGGCATATGTTCAAACCCCACTGTATCTCTTAAATATGTAATGTCCTCGACCTGTTTTACTGCTGCCGACACAGTCTTGTTGATGTTGGCAGTCTCGCAGTTCACCTTCCTGTTTACAGAATTGCGCATCTCCTTTAAGATCCTGACATTCTCAAGCTCCATCAAAGAGACATGCGCCTCCATCACATTAAGGATATCTACTATCTGAGAGCCCTCTTTCAAATATACGACAAAGGATCGCTTACGATTCACGATCTTGGCATCCAGTCCGAAGCTGCATATCACTTCTTTGATCTGCTCCGCCGTCTCCGGTGAAGAACAGACGATCTCAAAATGATACGATTTCTTCGGATCGCTCATTGATCCTGCTGCCTGGTACACACCCCTCAGAAATGCTCTCCTGCAGCATGTCTGCTGAATGACAAGCGGACTGAACGGGTGGATATCTCCGGTATCCGCCTTATTCCCGCTTACCATCTTTGTTGCCTGCAGGATACGAAGCGCGTCTTCATGCCTCCTGACAATAATCGCATAAGACTCGCTCTGCCGCAGAATGTTTCTCCTGATAGAGATATCAGTTCTAATATTAAATGTTTTTTCTATCAATGTAAAGACTTTTCTTGCAACAAGAAGATTTTCCGAATGTATCTTAATACTGTAATGCTCAAAACTATTGATCACTATCGTCCCGCACATCCCGATAAACGCGGTCAGTTCAGCTATCTGACAGTGTCTGGCCGGACTGATGTTCCCCGCGAGCTCTTCCCTTACTTTTCCAGAAAAAGACATAATCCCATTCTTTCCTTCTGCTCAATCTTTCCGCTTTGTGACGGCGTCCTTCCCGATATCTCGGTGCTCGATGCGGGCTCCGTAATTTTCCCGCTTTTCCAGCCTCTGATAGAGTGCGTTGGCGATCGTTACCGAGCGATGTTTGCCGCCTGTGCAGCCGATCGAGATGACGAGCTGATTCTTGCCCTCGAGAATATAATTCGGAATGAGGAAGTCAACCATATCCACCAGTTTCTCAAGAAATATCTGAGACTTCTCATTTTCCATGACATAGTCCTGCACTTCCGCATCGTTCCCGGTCTTCTCTTTGAGTTCGTCAATATAGTACGGATTCGGAAGAAATCTGACGTCAAACACCAGATCCGAATCGCTCGGAATACCGTATTTAAACCCGAAAGACATCACCGTGATATAGAGATTACAGAAGCTCTCACCCTTTACGAAAATCTTCTCAAGTTCGAGTCTGAGTTCCCTTGTGAGCAGCTTGCTCGTATCCAGGATATATGTCGCGCGCATCTTGAGGAACATGATCTTCTCACGCTCTTTGGCGATCCCGGTATCCACCCGCCCCGAGCCGCTCAATGGATGCTGACGCCTTGTCTCCTTATAACGCTTGATAAGCACATCATCCTGGGCGTCCAGAAAGAGGATCTCATAATTCGTCTCTTTCTGGTCCAGTTCATCAAGCACTTCCCGTAATCCTGTAAAATCCTGACCGCCTCTGACGTCAATGCCGATCGCGATCTTCTTCACCTCTTCCTCCGGCTCGCTGAACATTTCCACAAAACGCATGAGCAGAGGGATCGGCAGATTATCCACGCAGAAATACCCCATGTCTTCAAGCATCTTCAGTGCAGTTGACTTTCCCGCTCCTGACATTCCTGTCACGATCACAAAACGCATCGGCTAAAACTCTCCTATCCTCTTCACTTCCGGTTCAAGCCGGACTCCTGAATTCTCTTCCACCCGGCGGACGACCTCCGACATCAGCTCCGTTACATCGGCTGCAGTAGCGTCTCCGAGATTAATAACAAATCCGCAGTGCTTCTCGGATACCTGGGCATTGCCGACGCGGAACCCGCGCAGTCCGGCATCCTCGATAAGTTTTCCTGCAAAATATCCTTCCGGTCTCTTGAACGTACTGCCGGCGCTCCCATACTCGAGAGGCTGCTTTGACACCCTCTTTTCCCTGAGTTCCTCCATTCTCGCCCGGATCTCAGCCGGATCCCCCTGTTCCAGTTCCAGCGCAGCATCCAACACAATATAGTCCATCCTGGATACGATGCTGGTGCGGTATCCCATCTTCATCTCATCTGCGGAGAGTGTAAGAACCTCTCCATTCGGAGTGAGGACTGAAGCGGTTCTGAGCACCTGTTTCATCTCTCCTCCATACGCTCCTGCATTCATGCGGACGGCTCCGCCGAGCGTCCCCGGTATGCCGGAAGCGAATTCCAGGCCTGTCAGTCCTTCCCGGCATGCTGCTGCCGAAACTTTTGACAGAAGCGCTCCCGCCTGGGCATGGATCTGCGTCCCTTCCGCCCGGACACTGCTCATATTTTTGAACACCTGTATAATAACTCCGCGATATCCCCTGTCCCCCACAAGGAGATTGCTCCCGTTCCCTATGATGTAATGCGGGATCTCATGAGTCCGGCACAGCTCTGTGATCGCTCGGATCTCCTCTGTATCTGACGGTGTGACAAAATAGTCCGCCGGTCCGCCGATACGGAATGTCGTATGAGCGGACATCGGTTCGTCTCTTAAGACATTTTCATCTCCGGTAATCGCACAAAGTTCATTATACAGGTCCATATATCTACTCCATTTCTGATCTGCTTATTGACTGCTTGGCAGCCTGCGGCTCTCATTATTATAATCCAACCTAGTGGGGATGTAAAGCGCGGCTTGCAAAACGCACAGATCCAGTGTATAATGAACCGGTATCTCTATATTAACCGGATGAAAGCAAAGCTCCCGCACTGCGGCGGGCACAGATGAGCGTCAGATCAGACGCACTGTAATGATAAAGGAGTGAAAAATACAGTGGATTCTGGTGACACCTTTCAATTGATCATACTTGTCATTCTTCTTATGCTCTCGGCATTTTTCTCGTCAAACGAGACAGCGCTTACCACAGTGAGCAAGATCCGCCTGCGCGCCCTCTCGGATGATGGCAATAAGCGCGCGGCTCTGGTCCTGGATATTACGGAGAACCATACTTCCAAGATGCTGAGCGCCATATTAATAGGTAACAATATCGTAAACATTTCCGCATCTTCTCTCGCAGCCACACTTGCATATGCTTTCGGCGGATACATGGTAAGTATCGCCACCGCCGTCCTCACAGTCGCGATCCTCGTCTTCGGCGAGATCACGCCTAAAAACTATGCCACGCTCAACGCCGAGAAGATAGCTCTTCGTTATATCCGTATCATTCAGATTTTCATGACCGTCATGACGCCGGTGATATTCATCATCAATCTTTTTTCACGCGGGATCATGTTTCTGCTCAGAGTGGATCCGTCCGCGTCCAGAAAGACCATGACAGAGGAAGAACTCCGCACGATCGTTGACGTAAGCCATGAACGCGGCGTGATCGAAAGCGGCGAAAAAGAACTTATCAACAATGTTTTTGATCTAAGCGACGCCAACGCAAAAGATATCATGGTACCGAGAGTACATGTCACTTTCGCCGATGTGAAAAACACATACGACGAGCTCATCGATATCTTCCGTGAAGATAAATTCACACGTCTTCCTGTCTATGAGGATTCCAAAGACAATATCATCGGTATTATTAATATGAAAGATCTCCTCCTCTATGACCGCAGCGAGAGCTTTAATATCCGCGATATTCTGAGGAAACCTCATTTTACCTACGAATATAAAAGCATCTCCGATCTCCTTGTGGAGATGCGTCAGTCTACTTTTAACATTGCCATCGTGCTCGACGAATACGGAGAGATGGCCGGGCTTATCACCCTCGAGGATATTCTCGAGGAGATCGTCGGGGAAATCCACGATGAATACGATGAGCAGGAAGAGGAACGTTTCATAAAGATCTCGGATCTGGAATACAGTATCGAAGGTTCCGTAAGCCTGGACGATATCAATGATCGTCTTGAGACTCAATTTGCCTCTGAGGATTATGATTCTCTCGGCGGACTTATCATCGAGCATCTGGACCGTCTGCCGCAGTTGAACGATGAAGTCGTCACAGAGGACGGTATCCGTCTGGTGGTGGAAAGCCTGGAGAAGAACCGTGTAGAGCGTGTACACGTATATCTGCCGGAGAAAAAAGACGAATCAGACGATAATGACGGCAATGTCAGCACAGAGGACGCCGCGGAGAAAACCGGCGAACAGGAAAAGTCTGCTGACGCGCCTGCCGGAGCCTGACCGTATGAGAGTCCCCGTCACTTTTTCCCGCTTCTGTGCATATTCTGATAGAAAGGAATCGGAAAAGGAACTATCACTATGCCTTATTCTATCATGCTCGACGCAGGACATGGCGGGCGGGATCCGGGAGCGGTATATAACGGGAGAGCGGAAAAGGACGACTCTCTCGCTCTCACACTCGCCGTCGGAGAAATCCTCCAGGACCGCGGACTTGACGTTTTATACACCCGCACGACCGACGTCTATGAATCACCTTATCAGAAAGCGATGGAAGCAAACGAAGCAGGCGTTGACTTTTTCGTCTCGATCCATCGGAATTCTAACCCGACGCCAAACACCTCATCCGGTGTTGAATCTCTTGTCTATGATAAATCCGGCATCAAACTGGAGATGGCGGAAAACATAAATGAACAGCTCGAAGCCGTAGGTTTTGTCAACCTGGGCGTCAAGGAGCGTCCCGGTCTTGTCATACTGCGGCGCACAAGGATGCCAGCGGTTCTTGTAGAGGTTGGTTTCATCAATTCAGACACAGACAATATGCTCTTTGACAATAACTTTGAGGATATCGCTCTGGCTATCGCTGAGGGCATCCTCGACACTCTGCAGATGAACGGGGACATTCCCTCTGTTCCCGGATCCTACACCGTTCAGGCCGGCGCTTTCCGCAACGGGACATACGCCGATCGTCTGCAGCAGGAACTGCTGGACCAGGACTTCCCGGCTGTCATAAGCCAGGATAACGGACTTTACAGAGTAACCGTAGGCACATATCCCACCCTTGACGAGGCGGCAGCTGTGGAGCGAAGACTAAAACGCGCCGGATATCAGACAGTCATCGTAAGCGGATAAATTCGTTAGGTTAGAATCGATGATGGTGTAAACGAAAAAGCAGTTTTAAACTTTTGAGTAAACTGCCCCTTCGTTTGCACCATTTTCGATTTGGCCTAATTGAACAAAGTAAGCGGCCGGGTAGCCAGCCTCTATG
>CASFID010000020.1 GCA_949294665.1 uncultured Eubacteriales bacterium | reverse complement strand
TCTTTGTAAGATATTCATAAGTCTATTATGCAAGAAAAAGTAACAAAAGAAAACCCCCTATCCCCTCATGATTGAGGGGCAGGGGAGTTGAATAGGCGAAGCCTATTTTTTATGAATAAAACTTTCTCTGTCATTTTTTCTGGGCGGTGGTATAATAATTGCGGCAAGCGCAATTCGGACCGACTTGTCGGTCCGCCCCGCTTTGCGGGGATTATACCGGCAGCCCACGGCTTGAGAAGTAAATGCCGCTTTGCGGCGCTTCCTTCTCTGCGCACGTGGTATAATAATTGCGGCAGACACAGTTCGGACCGACTTGTCGGTCCGCCCCGCTTTGCGGGGATTATTTACATATTATGAAAGGAATGGTAGATTTGAGTCGACTGCATGGTTATATTCTGAAGCGTTATCTGCTTCTCCTTGTCGGGCTTTCGGTCATGGCATTCGGAGTAGCGTTTTCTATCAAGGCGAGCCTGGGGACGTCGCCGATCTCAAGCGTGCCGTATGTTGTCAGTCTGTTTACACCTTTGACGGTGGGGACAGCGACGATCGTCATGCATTGTGTTTTTATCGCACTTCAGATACTGATCCTGAGGAAAAATTATCATCCTATCCAGCTCATGCAGCTCCCTGTCGCATTTTTCTTCGGATATCTGACGGATTTCGGTGTGTGGGCGGTCCGTGGGATCTCATATCATGCGTACTGGCAGCAGTGGGGCCTCTGCCTGATCGGTATTTTTCTAGTGGCAGTGGGAGTAAGCCTGGAAGTGAAAGCGGGCGTCGTAGTGCTCGCCGGAGAGGGCGTAGTTCTTGCGATCTGCCGGGTGCTCCCGGTTAAATTCGGATATATGAAGGTGGGATTCGATGTGACGCTTGTTGTGATCGCATGTATCCTGTCCGTGGTATTTACAGGACATCTTCAGGGAGTGAGAGAGGGGACTGTAGCGGCGGCTGTCATGGTCGGCCTGATCGCCAAGCAGCTGGGCAGGCTGCTGTCACACTGGAAACTGGAAGGAGACCTGGAAGGAGAAGCATAATATGACGAAAGATATGACAAAGGGGCGCATCATCCCTCAGCTGACAGAGTTTACGATCCCGCTGGTGCTGGGAAACCTGTTCCAGCTCACCTACAATGCGGCGGATTCTGTGATCGTGGGGAAATTCGTGGGAGACGACGCACTTGCCGCGGTCGGTACGGCAGGACCGATCATGAATATGGTGATCCTGTTCATCAGCGGAATGTGCATGGGCGCCGGAATCCTCATGAGCACCCATTACGGAGCAAAAAAATACAATCTTCTGGAGCGGCAGATCAGTACATCAATGCTGGGCGGACTGGCATTTTCAGCGGTGATCGCAATCCTTCTGATCCTGTTCGCTCATCCGCTGCTGGAGCTTCTGCAGGTTCCGGGAGATATCATTGAGGCGGCAAAGATCTATCTGCGGATCATTTTTGTGGGGCTGATCTTCACGTTTGTCTATAATTTCTTTTCGAATACACTGAGGGCGCTGGGGGACAGTAAGGTTCCGCTTTATTTCCTGATCGTCAGCGCATTCCTCAATGTGGTGGGGGACCTGTTCTTTGTCGTTGTCCTTAAGTGGGGCGTGCCGGGAAGCGCCGTGGCTACGGTGCTCAGTGAGGCGCTGTGCTGTCTCTGCTGTCTGGTCTATATTAAGAAGAAGGTGCCGCTCCTCTGTCTCGGAAGAAAATGGATGGTGTTTGACGGCTCGATCCTGTGGCGCACATTTAACTACGGCATTACGAGCGCCCTGCAGCAGATGTGCGTGCAGCTGGGCAAGATCTGCGTGCAGACGGTCGTGAATGTGCAGGGAGTCGCATTTATCGCGGCGTTCACTGCGATCAACCGGGTGGATGATTTCGCAATGACGCCTCAGCAGAATATCGCCCATGCGACGACTACATTCATGGCGCAGAACAGAGGAGCCGGGAAGATTGACAGGATGAAGCGGGGCTTCCTGTCGTCGATCATCCTTCAGGCGGTGTATACGACAGTGATCGCGGTGCTCGTGTTCTTCGGCTCGCGCCAGATCATGCAGCTGTTTGTGAGCGACGGCTCGGAGGAAGTCATCAGCCTGGGCGTGTCCTATCTCCAGCTGATCGCATTTATGTACTATATGCCGTCGGCGACCAACATCATACAGGGATATTTCAGGGGACTCGGCGATCTGAAAGTCACGCTGATCAGCACGATCCTGAATATGTCCGCGAGATTCGTGTCCGCATGGCTTATGATCCACGTCATGCACGGGGGCTTTGACCGGCTGGCCTGGGCGAACTTCTTCGGCTGGATCGCGATGCTTGCGTTCCAGATCCCGATGATCGCGACACGATGGAGGAAAGTGAAGTAATCCTCTGTGGATAACTTTTTATAACTCGTGTAAGTTTGTTGATAACCGGATTGTGTGCGGTCCGGCTGTTGTATCTGTAAATCTGATATGCTATTGTAGAGGCATCCGAAACTGTTCCTGGTTCGGATGCCTTTGTAATCTGAGAAAATCTTAAGCGGCCCGGAGATTCATCTTATTGAAGTTTCCGGCCATGCTCCGAAGTCCGGAGCGCATTCTGACAGCCTGAACAGTCAGGCTTCGGCGGACAGATCTGTCCGAACATTCCAAGGTTTCTGTTTTTTTCAAATGGGGAACGTGGTAAGATAGGAGGTAGATATATGGACAAAAGAAACAGTGAAAACTTTATAATGCTTCCCACCGTGGATTTCTGCTTTAAAGAATTGATGCAGAATCCGAAAGTCCGTCAGGGGTTTATTGCGGCGATCATGGGAAAAGATCCGAAGACGATAAGAAAGACAACACTTATTCCGAACGCCACAAAGAAAGAATCAAAAGATGCAAAGCTGGGGATTCTCGATGTGATGGTGGAGATGGAGGATGGATCAAAGGTCAATATGGAGATGCAGGTCGCTTATTTTGGCTGGTGGTCCAGCCGGGTGCTGTTTTATGTGAGTAAAACATACAGCGGGCAGATCAGAGAGGGCGAAGATTATGATGTGCTGAAGAAGTGCATTCATGTAAGCATCTTGGATTTCATCCACTTTCCGCAGGATAAAAAATGTTACCGGAAGATTGCTTTCTGCGATGTGGAAACCGGAGAACAGTATACGGATCTGATGGAGCTGCATATCCTTGAATTGAAAAAGCTGCCTCCCGGGGATCAGAATGAAGAGGGAGTCATCCGCTGGATGCGCTTTTTCGGCGGGAAGAACCGAAAGGAGTTCGAAGATATGGCAAAGACAGACGAGTATATTGAAGAGGCGTATGATGAACTGAAGAAACTCAGCATGGATGAACAGAAAAGGATGGAGTATGAGGCCCGCCAAAAAGCGATAAGAGATTATAATTCGCAGATGAAGAGCGCAAGGGAGTATGGTCTGAAGCTTGGAAGGGAAGAAGGAATCGAGCAGGGAATAAAGCAGGGAATCCAGCAGGGAATCCAGCAGGGAAAGGCACAGGGAGAGCGCAGCGCGTTGCAGAAGCTCATCAGGAAAAAGAAGAAGAAAGGGATGAGTCTTGCGATGATCGCGGAGCTTCTTGAAATGGATCCGAAAGAAGTGGCGGAGCTGGATAAAGAGGCTCCGGAAGAGGAGTAACAGATCGTGACAGGGCGCAAAGACGCTCAGGAGAAACGGGCCGGACATGTAAAGTGCGGCCTTTTTCAATATTAAGAAGAAAATTTTGCTGACAGGAAATTTATTATGCTATTCCGTGCAGAGCCCGAAATGGATACAGAAAGGATACAATCCTTTCCTATACTCTAATTAAGAAAAAGAAGTGAAAGTATATCAGAGGGGGAGAGAAGATGGGAATGAGGATACTGATCGTGGAGGACGATCTGCTTCTGGCTGAGGCGATAAACGATTTCTTTACCCTGAAGGGCTGGCAGACAGGGGAAGCGCATGATGGAAATGAGGCGCTCGAGATGGCGGAATCCGGTTCCTGGCAGATGATCCTGCTGGACGTGATGCTGCCCGGAAGAGACGGATTCTCTGTATGCAGGAGGATAAGACAGTTCAGCGACGTCCCGGTGTTCTTTATCACGGCAAGGGTGCTGGAGGAGGATGAACTGAATGGATATGCAGTGGGTGCGGACGATTATGTGACGAAGCCGTTTTCACTTCCAGTGCTCTACGCGAAAGTCATGGCGATGATGGGGAGGCTTCGGGGAGACCGCCCGGCTGACCGGATCAGGAGAGGCGATGTGGAGGTGAACCTGCAGACGAGAAAGGCATTCATATGCGGCGAAGAAGTGTCCGTGCCGCCGAAGGAATGGGAGATGCTCAGCTTCTTTCTGGAGAATCCGAACAGGACATTTACCAGAGCGCAGCTGCTCATCCGATTCTGGGGATATGATTTTGAGGGAAATGAAAGAGTCGTGGACAACCATATTAAAAAGCTTCGCAAGGTGCTTGCCGGAAGCAGCTGCAGTATCAGGACTGTGCGGCAGTCCGGCTACAGAATGGAGGTGCCGATATGAAGAAAAGAGGAAAGAAAGCCAAAAAGGAGAAGGCGGAGAACGAAGCTGAAAACGGAACCGGGAGAAAAGGAAAGAAAGTCCGGTATACGCCGAGTGCAGTGCTGAGAAGGGTCATTCTCATATTTGCGGCACTGTACCTTGCCGGTATGGGGATATCAACTGCTCTCGTACAGCAGAAATTCCGGCAGGATCACCAGAGGTGTCTTGAGGATATCGCAGATTTGGTGAAGATCAGTATGAATGAAGAAATCAGCGATGCGGCATCTCAGGGGAAAGAGATCACTTTAGAGTGGTTTATAGACAATCTGGAGTTTCTCCTGGCGACTTGCAGATCTGATCCTTACGTGAACTGGAACGCTGCTGTGTGGGATTCAGAGGGAGATAAGATAGCGGAACGCGAGGCGATTGCTTATGCACCTCTGGATGGAGACAATACGACCCGGGTCATCTGGCGTCTGAAAGATTATCTTACAGAAGAAGAAATGGATCAGCTGGCAGAGTATACCGTACAGAAAACAGCTTCCGAGAAGCGCCAGTGGACAGAATATCGGGAGGATGTGAGCTGTACTCCGGAAAGAGAGCTTGCTGCCATTTCTATTCATAAGAAAACGTGGAAAAAAGTGGATGCGCAGGAAGCGAAAAAAAGGGAAGGAGCGTATAGCTGGAGCCGATGGGTGGAGACGGAGGAGGATGGAAGTACAAAAGAAGAGTATTTCGTCTGTACTGATTCAAGAGAAACGTGGCGATGGGAGAATCCGGATATAGAGCAGGAGGATGCGGAGATCGTCTTTGGCGCTTTTCCGTTCATCCCCGGGAGCGAAGCAGGGGAGAACGGATGGAAGGAATGGAGACAGGCTGAATATCTTCAGAGCTTTCCGGAACATATCCGGGGCGGCTACCGGGAGGGCGGCACCGGATATATGGAATATACGGATGACAATGCGGAGGCGGATCTGACAGTTCCTCTTGCCTTTGAAGATCTGGACAGTGAGTCCGGCGTGCGCGTCTGTACGATGATGTTTCGGATGATATCATATTCGTGGATGGCGGCAGCGGACTATATGAAATATGTTTATCTTGGCAGTGCGGTCTTCGTGGCGGCATGTATCGTCTTCGCGGCGTATACACTTGAGAAAAGTTACAGGAAGAGCGCGGAAGCAGAGGCACAGAGAAGAGACTTTACCAATGCCATGGCCCATGAGATGAAGACACCGCTGGGCGTGATCAGGGGATTTGCAGAAAATCTGCTTGAGGATCCTGAGACGGGAAAGCGGGAATATTATCTGAGACAGATCATCGGACAGACGGAAGAGATGGACGGAGCGGTAAAGGAGATGATCCAGGTATCCAGGCTTGACAGCGAAGGCCTGGCGCTTAGCAGAGAACGGATCGATCTTTCGGAACTTCTGGAGGAAGAGACGGAACGGATCGAGGTCCGGACAGAAGAGCGCCGGATCGAGGTGAGGCTCCGGAATACGGGAGCTGTCATCGTGGAAGGCGACAGGGCGCTTCTCGAGAAAGCGTTCCGATGCCTGCTCGACAACGCAGTCAGTTATAACCGGGACGAAGGGATCATCACCATCGATGTGGATGAGGAGCGGTGCGTGATAGCAAACACAGGCGATCCGATCCCGGAGGAAGATCTCTCCCACGTCTGTGAAATGCTGTGGACCGGTTCAAGAGAGGGGAGGAACCGCGCGTCGGAAGAAAAGCATCTGGGAATGGGTCTGTATCTGGCGGACAGGATCTTCAGGCTCCACGGAATGAAGATGACAGTAGAGAATACCTATGACGGAGTTCAGGTGAGCGTGGACTGGAGCGGCCGATGACCGCTCCTTTTCTCGGAGGATAACGGACCGGCTTATAGCGGGGCGGTCAGATAAGAGCAAGAATAAAAACGGAAATATCAGATTAGAAAAGAAGGTGCTGTGAAATGGACGACAGAGAAAAAATTATCAGACTTTGGTTTGACATGTGGCTTGACAAGAAAGACTCAGGCATATCCGATATATTTTCAGAGAATACCGTTTATATTGAAAGCTGGGGACCGGAGTACCACGGAGCCACAAAAATCAAACTTTGGTTTGAGGAATGGAATACCCGCGGGACTGTCCTGCAGTGGGACATCAGGCAGTTTTTCCATAAAGACAGCCAGACTGTCGTTGAATGGTATTTTAAAAATAAAATGGACGACGGTAAGGTAGAAGCGTTTGACGGAATGTCACTGATCGAATGGACGCCGGATGGAAGGATCGCGCTCTTAAAAGAATTTGGCTGTAATGAAAACCGGTATGACCCTTATGAAGACGGTATAACGCCGAAATTCAGGGATGAAAATGCCAAGTGGTTTTAGGGGCAAAATGTGGTATTCAAAGACTGTCTGCTTATTTGAAAAGATGTTTGGAAATACAAAAGGCGAGGGTGCAAGATGACAAAGGAAACGATTGAACAGGTATTAAAATTCAGAGACGAGCGAAACTGGAAACAGTTTCACAACCCAAAAGATCTGGCGCTTTCTATCTGTCTGGAGGCAGCGGAGCTGCTGGAAGTTTTCCAGTGGAGCGCAGATGATGTCTGGTGTGAGGAGAAAAAGGACAAAATCAGGGAAGAGCTTGCGGATGTATTGAATTACTGCATTTTGATGGCAGATACCTGCGGGCTGGATATGGATGAGATTATTCAGGAAAAAGTTAGGAAGAATGCAGAGAAGTATCCGGTGGAAAAGGCGTATGGGCATAAAGAAAAGTATACTGAGCTGGGAGAATAATACGTGGTTGTTATATTCTGATATTTTGGATATTGACTATTTTTCAGATTAATTGAAATGTGGTGTAAATTTGCTGTAATAAGTCATTAGTAAAAATCTTAAAAATTAGTACTCGCCTCTTGGCTCGTTCGGGGTGGTTTTGTCCTGTGGTGTCAGAACCCGTAAAGCCTTATTTTACAAGGTTTTTGCGGGTTCTTACTTTTTGTCTGGGAGCGTCAAAAATCGTCATTTTGAAAGAAAATGGTGTAGTAAATGGTGTAGTAAAAGGGGGAAAATAGACCGTTGTTTTTTGAATGTCGAATTGTGGGATAAAGTAGTAAATGGTATAATAATTTAGGAAATAATACAAATTTGATTAATCGGAAAGGGATAAAATTATATTCTTATAATAACAGGTATCTGTGTAGTTGTGTGGTAGGGGGGAAGAAATGAGTAGTTCTAGTTTTACAAAATCAGATATTGGTGCTCAAGCTGCGTGGAAAGGCTTTTCGTCTCAAACTTTATATATTGCTTATAAATTGCTTACGGATGAAGACGGTTACGAATATTACCCTGAAGATATCGAAGATCTGGTTATAAAAAAAGACGGATCTGTTGTTGAGGCCATTCAAGTTAAAAATATATCTTCCGATCTAACACTTTCAAGTCTTGCTTCAACTAAAACATCTAAGGGTGGAGAGGGCTTTTTTAATCGGATGTGTAGTTTACACGCCGTAGATAAATCCTTTTCCGGTATAAAGATTGTTTATTTCGGGAGTTTGGGTGCAGAGTTTCAAGAAGTCGCCAACGATAACAAAGAAATGAAAAAGATATTGACTAATCGGTTGAAAGAAAAGCATAAACTGTCAGCCGAAGACGCCACTTGGTTAATCGATTCCCTGAAATTTGAAAAAGTTGGCCTTAAGGAACTCAAACAGAACCTAAGAGAACACATCCGAAGTTATGTACCTGTAATGCCGGCACCTGAACTGGCTCAAGAATTGTTAGTGCAATACATTTCTAGGTTATCCAACAGTAAAGGCTATACAACTTTAGCAATGTGGAAAGACAAAATCCATGAAATTGGAGTAAGTATTTCTGCCATTGATGGTTTTTACAAAGAATATAATAAGTCTCTCGTATGCTTGAGTGAACTGAAACTTAATACCAGTCAAGAGCAGCTTCAGAAAGAGTTTTCACAAGGAGTTTCTGTCCATCCATCACATATTCGAAGCGGTGTGGATGTCAAACGAGACTATTGGCTAAAAAAGATTCAATTTGCCATTGAGAAAAACGGCGTAGCAGTAATTAAAGGAGTTTCAGGTCAAGGAAAATCCGCTTTATGCTACCGTTATTTGCTTGATACATATCCGGAAGGATGCGTGTTTTGCGTCCGCACAATCGCTACGGAAACGCAAGCCCAAAACCTTGTGGCTTCACTAGATGGACTTGGAAAGCATAATGAAAATCTTATTATTTATATTGATGTGCAACCGGGAGAAATGCTATGGGCATTTCTAATTCAAGAATTACAGACTCGTGGATTAGAGATACCTGTTTTGGTCTCAATTCGTGATGAAGACTATAATGCCACGCCATTGAATGGAAAAGCTATTAAATACGATGTGGTTGAACTAGCGCTTTCAAAGGAGGAAGCAGAGGATATTTATAATATTTTTACAAGTGAGAGACCACACCCAATTTATAGAACATTTGAAGAAGCATGGATTGCCTTCGGAAGTGGCGGACCTTTAATTGAATTTGTATACTTGCTTTCAAACAATCAAACTTTGACGGCTCGCCTACACTACCAAATTGATGCACTCATTAAAGAGAAAGTATCCGATGATTGGTTGGAATTGTTACAGTTGGTATGTTATGCTGGCCGTTTAGGTGCCAATGTAGATTTTCTGTCGGCAAAAAAAGAGGTTCATTGCTCGACCATGCAGTCAGCCATACAACGATTAAAAGATGAGTATCTTATTAGAATTATTGATGAGAACAAGATTGAAGCTCTTCATCCGGTTCGTGCGCAAATTGTATTTGATACTATCTGTTTACAAACTGGTACGACCGAGAAAGATATAGTTTTCAAGACGGTACCTTGTGTGGAGTCTAAGAATATACGAATTATTTTGCTGGATTACTTTTCTCAGCAACCATGCAATTTAGATGATTTGCATCAACTTTCTCAATGTGAATTTACCGATTGGATTGGATATGCGAGTGCAATAAAAACTATGCTTTGGTTGGATGCAAAACGCTATGTTGATTGTAATATGGCGGTTATCCAGAATTTAATTAAGAAACGCGGTAAGGGATGGCTTTGCTTTTTACCACTTGACCTTTCTGGGGTCTATCATTCTAATGAAATCATTGCGAGCACTATGAAAGAGCTTTCGATATTCAAAGACAAGGAAGCGCTACAAAGTGCTATTGATGAAATAAAGAATTCACTTACATCACTAACCATAGATTATCAAGCAACAGACTATTTCGTTAAAAACTGTCGTCATCCGAATCTGCTGCCACAAACAGATGAGGATAAATCATCATTTGGATATGCGCTATTTTGGATGGCAAAACGCGATTGTGAAGTTCGTATGCTCATAGCACCAGACGAGATAGCACAATGTATATGTTCCGGCGACCTCCAAGCGGCTGCAGATGTTGTAAGAGGTCTTTCTGAACACACAGCATTTTCAGCAGCTTATCAAACAGCGGTAAACAGATTGAATAATAAATTGATTTCAGAAATGAATGTAATATTTTTTACTGAGGATGAGAATGAGATCATATGTAAATTCATTCCGCCCCTTGAAAATGAAGTGACGATTTCAGAAAAAACCAAGAATCTAAACCAATACTGGCGAATTAAAATGCTAGATATTCTTGAACAGATGTATCCACAAAAAGAATACATTGATATTGAATTACTTGGTGTTGATCTTCTAGATGATTTGGGAATAGAGCCGTTAGATTACAAGCTTCGTATGCATAAAGATAGGAGATACAACACTTGGGTTTCAGAAGTCAATGGATGGGTTAAGATTAGAATTGATTATACCCAACGTCCGGAATCTTGGGGGCAGTATGTGGCAGAAGTCGATGAAATCCGAACAGATGTTAACGAATTGATTGAGCAAACGATAAGATTAATAGATGATATTTATAAAAAAGGAAGATTTACCAAAGAAAGATGGAAGCGAATCGAAAGCCGTGTCGGTGTATTTAGAATGCACACATTCGCTGAAAATCATCTTCCGGTTTCTGCAGTAGATCCATATTGCATTTATTCAGAAGGAAAAAATAATTTACCTGCATCTGAATATTTTCCGATGCGACAGTTGCTCTCCGTTGAAAAATACAAGCGTTTTAGGAAATGTTTCAATGAAGTATATTCTTCTTTGGATAACTTCTATAATCAATTTGCTGAAGTACTTCTGGTTCGAATTAAGAAGCAGGATATATCTTTGATTAAGAATCCAAGGCTAGCCATGTTTAATCTCTATTCTGCCGCCAAAGCTTTTAGTAGTTTTTGCTATGAATATGATTCCCTGTTTTCAGAGTATAGTGCTCTGAGTACTTCTTTTAAGCAGGAAGAATTAGAAAATCTTCTCACATTATTAAATGTTTGGCGTCAGGTTCTTGACACTTCGCCTAAAGGAGAAGCAATAGCTTATAAAGCCAAATTACGGTATCGTAAAGGCAAAACATTTTTTCAAGATATTCTTGCTAGAATACCCGATGAAGTTGGGGGAGAGCTTTTCGTAACTAATCATCATGCATATATTGTAAAAGAATATAGTCTGGATGAGGATAATACGATCGAGCAAGAGTATGCAAGTCTGGTTCAAAAATTAAGAGGCATTTTCAAAAATGCTGTGTTACCATCTAGCGATAGGTGGTATTGCGAAACACAAACTATAGAACTGGCGTACATCCCAGTAATTTCTGGGGGATATTCACCTACGGCATTTTCTATTCCGTTTTATAAACTTTTTGATTCTGATATTTCAACTTTTGGAAAGACAATGCTACCATGCGAAATGGAATCCGAGGTACAAAAAAAATTATTCAACAAAACAGATGTACTTACATGGATTTCTGCAATACAAAAAGTTCAAATGATTAAAGTATATCTTAAGCGATTGCATCAGATTGTTCAAGTTGAGCCAAGCGAGAATTGCATTCGTATATTCGAATTGTTTTGTAAAAAAACAGAAGAGGAAATTCAAAATTTATGGATCGAATTCACTCAGTGTGCGAGGATTGTAGATGAGCTTATTACAGATGATGATGAAATTCTTAAAATGATAGAGGCAGTTAAAACATTTTTGAATTGTTACGAAGATATAATTGATTGCATTAGGAACAAGACTAATATAGAAGAGATTATTCATATAATCGATGTCCTTACCTCTGTTATGTTGTTATTGCAATCATTGATATCAATAGGGGAGAGCACTAGTAAGTGAATCAATCAATGTATTTAACTGATATTGGTATAGGAGTACAGAAATGCTGATTTATGAAGGAACAAAAGACAATTTTTTGTCAAGCGTAGAGCAGGATACAATCGCTGTGGAAATCGAAAACAATATTTATGAAAGAATGCATCGACATACAGCGAAGAATGAATTCCGTGCATGGGAAAATTCTATGGAATATATGTATAAGGTATTGAATGATCAGGATATTCCATCTGATGCGGGAATTGCTATAGAGTACAATATTCCACAGACGTCTAAACGAGTAGATTTTCTGATATCCGGTTATGGGAAAAAAGAAGATGCAAATGTCGTTTTGATTGAACTGAAGCAATGGGACGAGCTAGAGGCGATTCCCGGACGGGACGGTTTGGTGCAGACATATACTGGAAATGCTGTGAGGCAAGTAGTTCATCCTTCTTATCAGGCGTGGTCATATGCAATGCTGATCAGTGATTACAATGCTTCTGTACAGGAAGGAATGGTTTCCATATTTCCGTGTGCTTATCTGCACAATTACAGACGGCATGATCAGGATCCTCTTGATGCCGAGCAGTATGAAGTTTATCTGGAAGATGCACCGGCATTTACACGTGGGGAAGTCACAAAGCTGAGAGATTTCATTAAGAAGAGCATTCGAACTGGTGATAATAAAGAATTAATTTATAAGATTGATTCGGGACGCATTAAACCATCGAAAAGTCTCCAGGATTCCATAGCAAAAATGCTGGAAGGCAACCGTGAATTTATTATGTTGGATGAACAGAAGGTTGTTTACGAAGAAATCCTGAATGAATCCAGACAGTCTGTCAAAGATGATAAAAAGCGGGTTGTGATTGTAAAGGGCGGTCCAGGAACAGGGAAAAGTGTGGTAGCTGTAAATCTCCTAGCTGAGTTAACAAAAGAGGATCAGTTTTGTCAGTATGTATCCAAAAATTCAGCACCAAGAAATGTGTATCGGAAAAAGCTAAAAGGAAGTATCAGGAAAAGCAGTGTCGATAATATGTTCAAAGGTTCAGGTATTTACACAGAAACCGATAATAATATGATCGATACGATCCTTGTAGATGAAGCACACCGTCTGAATGAGAAATCTGGAATGTTTCATAACATGGGAGAAAATCAGATTAAAGAAATTATTCATGCGGCGAAATGCAGTGTATTTTTTATTGATGAAAGTCAAAGAGTTACACTTCAGGATATAGGACGGGTAGATGAAATCAGAAAATGGGCGGAGGAGGAAAAAGCTCAGGTTACAGAGATGGAACTGGTGTCTCAGTTCAGATGCAACGGTTCCGATGGATACCTAGCCTGGCTGGACCATACGCTGGAGATTCGGAATACGGCAAACTTTGACATGGAGGATATCGATTATGATATTCGAATTCTTGATTCGCCGGTAAAAATGCAGGAATTGATTATTGAAAGAAATCGTACATCACATAACAGAGCGAGGATTCTGGCAGGTTACTGTTGGAATTGGAAAAAAGAAGGAGTCAATGATCCATCTGTACATGATATAAAAATCGGAGATTTTGAAATCAGCTGGAATTTGAAAAATACGACTACGTTTGCTATTGATGAAGATTCTATTCATGAAGCGGGATGTATCCATACCTCTCAGGGATTAGAATTCGATTATGTTGGAGTCATCATTGGGGACGATATGCGATATGAAAACGGAATGGTCGTTACCGATTTTACAAAAAGAGCCAGAACAGACCAGTCTTTGAAGGGAATTAAAAAACTGTATAAAGAGAATCCGGAGCTGGCAAATAAAGAAGCGGATGAAATTATAAAAAATACATATCGGACATTAATGACACGAGGCATGAAAGGCTGCTATGTATATTGTACAGATCAAAGACTGGCAGCTTATCTAAAGAAATGTCTGGAGACACGGAAGAGTGAGGATAAAAAATGACAAAGGAAACGATAGAACAGGTATTAAAATTCAGAGATGATCGGAACTGGAAACAGTTTCACAACCCGAAAGATTTAGCCATTTCCATCAGTCTGGAGGCGGCGGAATTGCTGGAAGTATTTCAGTGGAGTGCAGATGATGTCTGGTGCGAGGAGAAAAAAGACAAGGTCAGGGAAGAACTGGCGGATGTACTGAATTACTGTATTTTAATGGCAGACACCTGCGGATTGGACTTAGATGAAATCATTCAGGAAAAGGTAAAGCGGAATGCAGAAAAATATCCGGTAGAAAAAGCATACGGACAAAAAGAAAAATATACTGAGCTTGGAGAATGACATGCAGCTGCCACATTCTGATATATTGGATATTGCCCATTTTTCCAGATTGTTTGATAACAAAAGTGAGTGTTACAAATTGTTCTGGTTTCAGGCAATCGCACGGAAAATAAAAGAAGGACAGAAAATAATTACATTTGAAGCATTGATCAATGAAATGATCGCAGATGCCTGGTATATGGTTTTGGAGTACCGGTTGAATCTTGGGCCTAATGATGCACTGGAACGGGTGGTTCACCGGCTGGGTGAAATCAGTAACATGAAATCCTGTGAGAAGAAAGAGGTTGTTCTGGAATATCTGGAAGCCTGTAATGATAAAGAAGTTATAGCTATGAAACGGACTTTATCTCAAAATGTTCCGTATCGGTTACAGGCACCTTTTATGGAATCTATGAAAGGAAAAGAGTGGAACAGATCCGGAAATAATCTTGCGGAAAGAATTAATCAGGAACAGAGGCTGATGTATTATTTCTTACGATTCAGCGGCCTGAACACTCAAATCCAGATACAGGGAGAATGGGCGAATTATATTGAACGGAATTATGAAATCATACAGGGATGGGTGGAATTGAATCTGATCCAGTATCTTCAGAAAAGGAACCCCAGTGTTCCGGGAATTGTGGACAAGCTTTATCCGCCAAAAGAACGGAATCTGGAAAAGGTAAAAAAATATTGGAAAATGCTTGTCTCCATAAAACCTATTTGTGAAATCTATGGGGAAAATCGACTCAGTGAAAAAATTTTATCCATTGATCATTTTGTACCCTGGTCGTATGTGGCACATGATGAATTGTGGAATCTGACGCCCACAACCCGGAGTATCAACAGCAGTAAAAGCAACAGCCTTCCGGACTGGAACAAGTATTTTCCATTATTATGTAAAATGGAATATTTGTCCTATGAATTGATGTGGGAATATCCGGAAGTACATAAAGCCTTTGACAAATGTGCGAAGGAGCATCTGAACAATCAGGAGATCAGGCATAAACTTTATCAGAGAGGTCTGTCGGAAACGGAGTTTTCCGGGCGTTTGGAAGAGGTTATGTTTCCGGTTTATCAGTCGGCAAAAAGTATGGGATTTTCCAGTTGGAGCTTGAGGACATAAGATGATGAGTAACTATTATGAAAGCAATGCAGAACACTATGCGGCAGAAACATTTTCCGCTGATATGTCGGAACAGTATCAAAGATTCCTGACTTTGCTAAAAGATGGAGTAAAGCTTCTGGACGTGGGAAGCGGCAGCGGACGTGATGCATGTTATTTCCAGAAACAGGGATATCAGGTGACTGCATTGGAACCGTCGAAGAATCTAGGCAGAGAAATCCGGAAAGTGTTTTCTGGGGAAATTGTATGTTCGGATATCCTGTTGTCCCGCAAATTAAATGATGCCATATCAGGCAGAGTGTTTTATGCCGATTTCGGCACCCCACAGGGAAATCAGTCACTTTAAAAGCAGCTGTTTCTGCGAATTGTTTTTCAAAGAGAAAAACATCCGCAAATTAATT
>CASFID010000019.1 GCA_949294665.1 uncultured Eubacteriales bacterium | reverse complement strand
TCCATAGAGGCTGGCTACCCGGCCGCTTACTTTGTTCAATTAGGCCAAATCGAAAATGGTGCAAACGAAGGGGCAGTTTACTCAAAAGTTTAAAACTGCTTTTTCGTTTACACCATCATCGATTCTAACCTAACGAATTGTTAAAATCAAGATCAAGCCTTTTTTCACTTCAACCAAACCTCCTGTATAATTTTCACATGTTCAATTTAACAGAAAGATATTTAAATAGCAAATATTTATATTTAATAATTTATCATAGTTTAAACCTATATATTTTCATTCTGTTCCACAATGCTCTCTACTATATCCTTCCACTATCATCCAAAACAACATTGAAAAATTTTTCTCTTATGGGTTGACATATACCTCCATAGGGTATATGTTATATATGCAGACAAAAATACCCCATAGGGGTTTGAAAGGAGTGCATAGATACGTGGAAGAAAATAAGACCTGTACCGCCTGTAAGCACAGAACAAAAGAGCGTTCGGAAAAGGAGCGGCGGAATATGCTGAACCGGCTGAACCGTATTGAAGGTCAGGTCCGTGGGATCAAAAAAATGGTAGAAAGTGACGTATATTGTCCGGATATCCTGATTCAGGTATCCGCTGTCAACGCAGCGCTGAACAGTTTTAACAAAGTACTTCTGGCGGAGCATATCCGCACCTGTGTTGCGGAAGATATAAAAGAGGGAAAAGACGGGACCATCGACGAGCTGGTCCTTGTCCTTCAGAAACTGATGAAATAACAAAATTTTCGGGAGGTTTTACTATGGAACAATATAATGTAACGGGTATGAGCTGCGCGGCGTGCAGCGCCCGGGTTGAAAAAGCCGTCTCCAAAGTTCCGGGAGTCACATCCTGTTCTGTAAGTCTGCTGACCAACTCTATGGGTGTGGAAGGAACTGCGTCTCCGGCTGATATCATTTCCGCTGTAGAGGAAGCCGGATACGGCGCCTCAGAGAAAGGGCATCACGCAGCGGAACAGGCCGGAGGAAGCGGCATCTCGATCGCGGAGGCGGAGGATTCCCTGAAAGACAGGGAGACGCCGAAGATGAAACAACGGCTGATCGCCTCGATCTGTTTCTGGGTGCCGCTGATGTATATTTCTATGGGACATATGATGTGGAACTGGCCTCTCCCATCCGTTCTCGCAGACAATCACATGGCCATCGGCCTGATCGAACTGCTGCTTACGACCGCGGTCATGGTCATCAACCAGAAGTTTTTTATCAGCGGATTTAAGGGGCTGATCCATGGCGGACCGAATATGGATACCCTGGTAGCCCTTGGCGCAAGTGCTTCCTATGTCTACAGCCTCTATGCCCTGTTTGCCATGTCCACCGCCCTGACTCAGGGAGATGCGGCAGGCGCCATGACTTATATGCATGAGTTTTATTTCGAGTCAGCCGCCACCATCCTGACACTGATCACAGTCGGGAAACTGCTGGAGGCCATCTCAAAAGGCCGAACCACGGACGCCCTGAAAGGTCTCATGAAACTGGCTCCGAAGACAGCCACTGTGATCCGGAACGGCTCTGAGGAAGTAGTTTCCATAGAACAGGTTCATAAGGGCGACATATTCGTTGTAAAGCCCGGAGAGAATATCCCGGTAGACGGCGTCGTGCTGGAAGGTACCAGCGCAGTCAACGAATCCGCTCTCACCGGCGAGAGCATCCCGGTGGATAAAAATGCCGGCGACGCCGTCTCAGCGGCGACTCTAAATCAGTCCGGCTATCTCCGGTGCGAGGCGTCCCGCGTAGGCGAAGATACCACACTGTCCCAGATCATTCAGATGGTCAGCGATGCGGCGGCGACAAAAGCCCCCATTGCCAAAGTAGCGGACCGTGTATCGGGCGTATTCGTCCCCGCCGTGATAGGAATCGCGATCGTCACACTGATCGTATGGCTCCTTGCCGGGCAGACAGTCGGATTCGCCCTCGCAAGAGCGATCTCCGTGCTGGTCATCAGCTGCCCGTGTGCGCTGGGACTTGCTACTCCTGTCGCCATCATGGTAGGCAACGGTATGGGCGCAAAGAACGGCATTATGTTTAAGACCGCCGTATCTCTGGAAGAAGCAGGCAAGACGCAGATCGTTGCACTGGATAAGACCGGAACGATCACCAGCGGCGAACCGAAAGTAACCGATATGATCCCGGCAGAAGGGGTTACCGAGCAGGAGCTCCTCTCCTATGCATACGCCCTGGAGAAAAAGAGTGAGCATCCTCTTGCCCGCGCCGTCATTGTAAAAGCAGAAGAAAACGGACAGAAAGATTCTCTGAAACAGCTCGAGGCAGAAGACTTTCAGGCTGTGCCGGGCAACGGGCTTTCCGGGAAGATCGGCGAAGCTGTGATCTGCGGCGGCAACCTGAAATTCATCAGCCAGGATACCGAGATATCCGAAGAGGCTTCACAGACCGCCGGCCGTCTTGCAGAGGAAGGGAAAACCCCTCTGTTTTTCAGCAGGGACGGCCAACTGATGGGCATCATCGCCGTAGCTGACGTCATCAAAGAGGACAGCCCGAAAGCCATCAGAGAGCTCCGGAATATGGGCATCCGCGTCGTCATGCTGACCGGCGACAACGAGCGTACCGCAAAAGCCATCGGCGCTCAGGCCGGTGTGGATGAAGTGATTGCAGGCGTACTGCCTGACGGAAAGGAAAGCGTCATCCGTTCTCTGAAGAAAAAGGGTAAAGTGGCGATGGTAGGCGACGGCATCAACGACGCCCCGGCTCTTACCAGGGCTGATATGGGTATCGCCATCGGAGCTGGTACAGATATCGCCATCGACGCCGCAGACGTAGTCCTGATGAAAAGCAGACTTACCGATGTTCCCGCGGCGATCCGCTTAAGCCGCGCAACGCTGCGCAACATCCATGAAAATCTGTTCTGGGCGTTCTTCTACAATGTCATCGGCATTCCGCTGGCAGCCGGTGTGTGGATCCCGCTGTTCGGGTGGCAGTTAAATCCGATGTTTGGCGCCGCAGCCATGAGCCTTTCCAGCTTCTGTGTGGTAAGTAATGCATTGCGTCTTAACTGGTTTAAAATGTATGATGCCAGTAAAGATAGAAAAATCAAAACAAAGAAACAAGACAAGGAGGAAACAACAATGACAAAAACAATAAAAATCGAAGGAATGATGTGCGGACACTGCGAGGCTACTGTAAAGAAAGCCCTTGAGGCTCTCGATCAGGTAGATTCAGCCGAAGTAAGCCATGAGGCAGGCACAGCTGTTGTGACGCTCAACTCCGACGTAAGCGACGACGTGCTGAAAAAGACTGTAGAAGATAAAGACTACAAAGTAGTGGGAATCGAATAAATACAATGTCTGTTTGTCTCCTCTGATCGGTATTTTCCGGTCAGAGGAGACAATTATCTCGGTACCAGACGGACTCTCTCAGAATAATTCCGTCTGCGCATACTTCCTTAACGAGGCGACAAATTCCTTCATATATGACGTAAGCTGCCATTCTTTTTTGTAAATACACCCCACCTCCCGATATATCGGAGGATCCAGCCGCAGCATCTGAACAGAAGGAAGACATTCAAACAGTTCTTCATTTCCTGCGCTTTGGGGATTATGGGAGGGCATCATCACTGTATAATCAAGCAGGTCGTCAAGTGAGACTGGTTTATTTTCCGGGAACCCGTCCCGTGACGGAACAGCAACCCATGTTTCGTCCCTGAATACAGGAAGCCATTGACATGAACCGGCAATCCCATGTTCACAGATTCCCAGTTCGATCACATCATCATCCAGCCATGATGTGATCTCCTGCATCCCACTGTAGATATGGATCGTAACCTCCGGGTAGTCTTTCATAAATTTGCTGGATACATCTGGAAGAACATTCCGTGCAATCGCCGGATACGCACCGATATACAGTTCCTTCGACCTCTCGGAGATCAGCTCCTTTATCTTCTCTTCTAAAGTCTGTGTATCCTCCACTACGCTCCTGATATAAGGTTCCAGTTTCTTTCCTTCCGGTGTAAGAGACACGCCGCGGAAATTACGGTTCAGAAGCGGAAGTCCCAACTCCTCTTCCAGAGAGTTCAGGGTATATACAAGTCCCGAATGTGTGTAGTTCAGCATCTCCGCAGCCCGCTTCATACTTCCGAAGCGGATGGTTTCCAACAATCATAGAATTTTGTGTGTTCGTAAGTCCTGCGTCTTTGATCAGATAGGAACCGTGGATGGAGCATGACACGATTCCCACAGTACAGAATAGAATACAGCAGGTGACCGCGCAGACCAGCCAGCTGTAGTGGGGTTTTCTCTTTCTCATTTTCTCACCTGAGCGTCTGCAGCGCCAGTTTATATGCAAGCCGGATAATCTTCGCTCCATCTTTCATCACCGGCACTCCGTGTCCGGCCAGCAGTACATCTGCCTCCAGTCGGATCGCTTTTTCCAGCGTCTTTAAATACTTTTTCTTATCGTATTCATAACTGCCCGGACACCGCCGTTCTCCACGCCGTCCGCGTCCGGGGCGCTGCACAGGATCTGGTGCTCCCTGCTCCCTGAAATACCATGCATTTCCCGAATGATCGTCATGCATATGTGTCAGCAGAACATGAGTGACCGGGTAACGGGCAAGTTCGTGGTATTTTAAATTTTCTCTGATCACATCCAGAGCTTCGCCTCCACGTCCTGTATCTATAATAAATACCTTTTCCTCTGACAGGACCGCATATACATTTCCGATCTGTCCATATGGCGCCCCCCGAGAGCATGTACAAACTGTTTGTTACCCGCATAATATCCTTCCTTTCTCTTGAATCAAGCAATTGTGTTCTGTTAATATTATGCGGTATCCTCCCCCATATGGGAATATGAATTATGCAAACGCAGCTGCCAGAAAATGCGTTACCCTATCTCATATGTTATATTTTCTGAACAGCACCATATGCAGGCGTAAACTTCCTTTAATGATACAAAACCAGCCCGCCTTTTCTTTTACAGCCTGTGTCCCATAGTTCCTCCAGATCCAGCCAGTGCCATGTACCGTAAGTGACTGCTTTTATCATACACATATTTACAGCCAGTTTATAACCGGTCAGCAGAAACCAGTCCTGATTCCCTCCATAAGAATTACCAATCCTAAAATAATCCAGTTCTTGTTTCATCTATGCATCCTCCTATTCCAGGCTATGAAGCTCACCGGTATCCTGACCGTTCTCCTTAAATCGGTTGTGAAGAAAGTACAAAAGCCCGTAAAAGCTAAATTTACGGGCTTTGGGGTTCCTCCTGTTGCATTTGAATCAACGGCACTTCGGTTAACAGCCGAATACTCTATCCCTCGAGGAGGTCGCATACCGGAGCTTGTAATATCAGTTTTTTGTTATATAAAATAAAAACGGAAGGTATTTGGCGGGTGTGCTCTCTCCCGCATTTCTTTTGACCTCTTGGGGTGCGTAGCAGCACATTCTCTACTTCAAATGCCTTTCCGCTTTATTATATATATTATAACTCCGTATATATTAAACAGGCTGTGATCCTCAGGATAACGTATTTTAATATGATTTATTCCTTCTTCTGTAAGAATAATCTCATCTGTCTGAATTTTCCAAATTTATCCTCCAATAAAGAGATTTCTATTTTTCCCAAAGATGAAATTAGGGCCATATTACCGCACTCGTTCCTGCCGTAATAACATTATTATAGCAGAAAATATATAAAAAGATCTGCAATACTAATTTGCAGATCTAAAGCTCCCCCTGTTGGACTTGAACCAACGACACTTCGGTTAACAGCCGAATGCTCTACCGACTGAGCTAAGGAGGAATATTAAATTAAATGAAGTATACCCTGAAAACTACATACAAAGAATCAATCATCCTACCTATTCCCGCTTTGGTTATGCCCTCGACCTATTAGTAACAGTCAGCTCCATGTGTTACCACACTTCCACCTCTGCCCTATCTACCTCGTCGTCTTCAAGGGGTCTTACTAACTTCACGTTATGGGATATCTCATCTTGAGGGGGGCTTCACGCTTAGATGCCTTCAGCGTTTATCCCTTCCCGGCTTGGCTACTCTGC
>CASFID010000018.1 GCA_949294665.1 uncultured Eubacteriales bacterium | reverse complement strand
GTGATCTTAACGGCCTTCATCTGCTCCGGCAGAGTATTGCCGAGGGCGTTTCCGCCCAGAGCAATAACGATACGTTTTTTCTTTTCCATAAACTGCCTCCTGAAGATTAATCCTCTTTCACAGCGGCGATGGCTTCTACTTCGCAGAGCACTCCTTTCGGAAGGGCTTTGACAGCGACGCAGGAGCGGGCCGGTTTTCCGGTGAAATATTTTGCGTATACTTCATTGAAAGCTGCAAAATCAGCCATATCTGCAAGGAAGCAGGTTGTCTTTACGACGTCTGTAAATGCTGCTCCCTGACTTTCCAGAAGAGCGCCTACATTTTTCATAACCTGTTCTGCCTGCTCTTCGATAGTAGTGCCGACTACTTCACCAGTCTCCGGTGAGAGCGGGATCTGTCCGGAGAAAAATGCGATTCCGTTCAGGACGATTCCCTGTGAGTACGGTCCGATTGCTGCAGGTGCGTTTTTTGTGTCAACATATTTTAACATGATGTAAATACCTCCTGATGATAAGATTGTTTTTGAGTGAGTAACTGTTCAGCCCGCGCCATTCGCAAAGCTGCAATTTCTATTTAAAAACTCTCGGTGTTGCTTTTTCTTCCAGTTTCTTGAGGATGTCAGACGGATCTGCGAATTTTGCAAGGAAGATCATAGCTGCGATGATGTACGGTTTGTAGCTTGCCTCTTTGTAGAGCGGATCTCTGTAGCGGTCGAATACGCTTGCGTCAACCTCGCCTTCCTCACAGCTTACGCCTGTGATGTCGGCCGGCAGGCAGTGCATATAGAGAGCTTTGCCGTCTTTTGTTGTCTTCATCAGTTCCTCTGTGCATGCCCAGTCTTTGTGCTGCGCGTTCTGAGCAAGGAGTTCTTTCTCCAGCTCTTTGATGCCTTCGAAGTCACCGTTTCCGTACAGCTCTGTACGTTTCTCCATTGCTGCGAACGGAGCCCAGCTCTTCGGATACACGATATCGGCGTCTTTGAATGCCTCTGCCATATTGTTTGTCTTTGTGAATGTACCGCCGGATTTCTTCGCGTTCTCGGCAGCAACAGCCTCAACTTCCGGGAATACCTCGTATCCTTCCGGATGAGCCAGTACAACGTCCATTCCGAATCGTGTCATCAGTCCGATGATTCCCTGCGGAACGGAGAGCGGTTTACCGTATGACGGAGAGTAAGCCCATGACATTGCGATCTTCTTGCCTTTCAGATTCTCAACTCCGCCGAACTCATGGATGATGTGGAGCATATCAGCCATTGCCTGTGTCGGGTGGTCGATATCGCACTGCAGGTTGACAAGAGTCGGTTTCTGCTCAAGGATACCGTCTTTATTTCCCTGTGTTACGGCGTCAACAACTTCGTGCATATATTTATTTCCTTTGCCGATGTACATATCATCGCGGATACCGATGACGTCAGCCATGAAAGAGATCATGTTGGCTGTCTCGCGGACTGTCTCACCGTGTGCAACCTGAGATTTTCCCTCGTCCAGATCCTGAACCTCAAGACCTAACAGGTTACATGCAGATGCAAATGAAAAACGTGTACGTGTGGAGTTATCGCGGAACAGTGAGATTCCGAGACCGCTCTCGAAAACCTTTGTGGAGATATTGTTTTCTCTCATGTAGCGGAGAGCGTCAGCTACTGTAAATACAGCTTCCAGCTCGTCGTCTGTTTTCTCCCATGTCAGGAAGAAGTCTCCGTTGTACATATCCTTAAAGTTCAGGGCGTTCAGCTTGTCGATATAATCCTGTAAAGTTTTCATTTTTGTTTATCCTCCTTGAATATTGAAATAAAAAATTATGTTGTATGCGGACGAAAATCCGTTTCTGTGTCCTCCATTCCGAGGCTTCGCTTAACCTCCATTCCGGACACAGAAACGGATTTCCTGTGCCATAAGATCGGAAATTTTCGCTTTCGAAATCAAGAAGGTTAAACAAACTGGCATTCAAAAGTTAAGTTAAAGCCAGAAGGAAGACCAAGTGGAGCGAAGGACACATATGACGCCTCTTGAACGTCTTATTCGCAATAAATCTCAGGCAGTGCCGCATATACGGCAGCGCATGTTACAAGATCCTGTTTCCATGTCTTCTCGTTCGGTGCGTGCGCCTGAGCTTCAGCGCCCGGTCCGAATCCGATGCAGGGGATGCCGTTTCTTCCCATGATGGAAACGCCGTTTGTGGAGAATGTCCACTTGTCTGTAAGCGGACGGCTCTGGCGCATTTCCAGTGTCTCAGGAGCGCCGATCCTCTTGTCTCCGTAGAGAGAAGTGTAGGCTTTCTCAAGTGCCTTTGTTACCTTGTGGTCTTTCGGGATCGCCCATGTCGGGAAGTAGCACTCGATTTCGTATACGCATCCTGTGTAGGACGGACGGTCGTAGTTGTACATGGATACGACTACGTCGTCGCCGTATTTCTTGACGCTTGGCAGAGCGCGGATCTCATCCAGACAGCTCTCCCATGTCTCGCCGAATGTCATGCGGCGGTCAAGTGATACCGCACAGGAATCGGCTACCGCACAGCGGCTCGGGGATGTGTAGAAGATCTGGGAAACAGTAACTGTACCGCGTCCGAGGAAACGGGCTTCCTCCCAGTCCGGATTGTATTTCGGATTTAACATTTTTACAAGACCCTTGATCTCTGTCTCGTCTGCATCGTCGTTCTCATTAAGAGCACGCACATCCTGAAGGATGTCAGCCATCTTGTAGATCGCGTTGTCACCGCGCTCCGGAGCGGAACCGTGGCAGGAAACGCCTTTGACGTCGATGCGGATCTCCATACGTCCGCGCTGTCCGCGGTAAATACCGCCGTCTGTCGGCTCTGTGGATACGACAAATTCCGGACGGATCTTGTCTTCATTGATGATGTATTGCCAGCACAGACCGTCGCAGTCCTCTTCCTGAACAGTTCCTACGACCATGATCTTACATCCTTCCGGGATCAGGTTCAGATCTTTCATGATCCTTGCGCCGTAGACTGCAGATACCAGTCCGCCGCACTGGTCGGATACACCGCGTCCGCCGATTTCTGTGTCGTTCTCGTATCCCTCGTACGGATCGAAGTTCCAGTTGTCGATGTTTCCGATGCCTACTGTGTCGATATGTGCATCGTATGCTATGATTTTATCGCCTGTTCCCATGTATCCGATGACATTTCCCTGAGGATCGATAACGACCTCGTCGAAGTCCAGTTTCTTCATTTCAGCAGCAATTGTGTCGATGTGTGCTTTCTCATCGCAGCTCTCGCCCGGATTCTTTACGATAGCGCGGAGAAATGCGGTCATGTCTTTCTGATAACCCTGTGCAGCTTCTTTGATTTTGTTGAAGTCCATAGTTTTAATCTCCTTTCTTTGTTTGCGCCGTGTAATACGCGGCATAGTGGTACACCCCTGCGGTGTTTGGTAAATGTAATGGTTCATCAGGTACCGGAATGCTTATCTGTCGTTCCCGCCCCAGACGATGGATTCGTATCTCTCGGGATCCGTGTCGCCTTCAGTGGAGAAGAGGAGTACTTTTGAATTCTCATCCAGACCGAGATGCTCTCTCAGCGGCCGGTACTCGTCCATTGTCATGATGCACGCAAGTGTCCCGAACGGTGCGGCGCCGGACTCGCCGGATGTCACCGGCTGATCGCCTTTCACCGGAGCGGCCAGCATGCGCATGCCCCTTGCGGCCACCCAGTCAGGTGATGCGACAAAAGTATCTACGTGATTTTTCAGGATATCCCATGAAATGGTGTTAGGTTCACCGCAGGCAAGTCCTGCCATGATTGTTACCATGTCTCCGTCTACAATGCGGATGTCGCCGTCTCCTGCGCAGGCGCCCTTGTACAGGCAGGCAGCAGCTTCAGCTTCTACTACGACTACTTTCGGAGGATTCTCGGGATAGCGGTTTGCGAAATATCCCTGAACAGCTCCTGCAAGAGATCCGACGCCGGCCTGAATGAATACGTGCGTCGGGCGCTCGCAGTCATAATCGTGGAGCTGCTCGTCCGCTTCCATCGCCATGGTTCCGTAGCCCTGCATGATCCATGAAGGAATCTCCTCATAGCCGTCCCATGCAGTATCCTGCACCATGACGCCGTTTTCCGTCTTTTCCGCCATGGCATTTGCCATACGGACACATTCATCATAATTGTATTCTTCGATGGTCGCCTGTGCGCCCTCGGCAAGAATGTTGTTCAGTCTTGTCTGTGTGCTCCCTTTCGGCATGAGAACAACGGCTTTCTGTCCCAGCTTATTGGCGGCCCATGCAACGCCGCGACCGTGATTGCCGTCCGTTGCGGTAAAGAATGTAGCCTGTCCGAACTCTTTTTTCAGCTCTTCCGAAGTGAGCACGTTATAGGGAAGCTCGGAGACGTCTTTGCCCGTCTGTTTTGCTATGTAGCGTGCCATGGCGAATGAACCGCCGAGCACTTTGAAAGCATTGAGGCCGAAACGATAGGATTCATCTTTGACGTATACTTCTCCCAGTCCGAGGCGCGCTGCCATGTGATCCAGCTTCGCCAGCGGAGTGACGCTGTACTGCGGAAAACTTTCATGGAATGTGCGCGCTTTTCTGACCTCGTCCAGCCCCATTATTTTCAGGTTGGAATCCGCTGTCTTCGGCATCTTGTTCACTGCCCATTTGATTGTGTCCATTGTGGAACCTCCTTAATATATGAAATGTTATTGATTTAC
>CASFID010000017.1 GCA_949294665.1 uncultured Eubacteriales bacterium | reverse complement strand
TATGGACTTTCCTATAAATTTGAATTCAGTTTACCACAAAATCCTCTGTCTATCCACAAAAAAGAGCTAATTTTATGCACCTTTTTAGAGATTCATAGAATTAACTCTTTCATACCGAATTTACTTTTTCAATTCACGCAACTCCATCATCTCCACTGCTCCCCTTCCTCCCAACAGATAATACTTCACCGCCTCAATTTCTCTCCGATCATCCTCCAATGCCAGAAAACGAGACAGTGCTCTCGCCTCTTCCACCGTCAGTTTCATATCCTCAGTAATCTCGTCCCCAGCTGTAAACATAGATAGAAACAAGTATTGATCTAACAGGGTATGCTCTTCTTTTATGATCTCCCGGTATGTCTCTGACTCCCGCTTCAATTCTTCTTCGCATTGCTTTTCCACTTGCTCAAAGACAGCGTTCATCCAGCCGGGAAGATGATACAGATCGATCTCACTGATTTGCACGTTGCATCACCGCCCCAATTTTCAAGAAATATTTCAGGCAACGCATATTTTTTGCTCTTACCCGTACCTTACGATATTCCCTACGGTACTCTTGCAATCTTTGGATCTGGCAAAATGAACCTATCCTTCTTGATTGTCGGCACTTTCTGTTCTCAAATATGTTTCCCATCTTTTCATCTCCTCGCTGTATTTTTTGAAAATATAGCAGAGAGAAGGTGTGCTTTCCACTGTGCAAATACATATAAAGGTGATTCTGCCGACAGAACTGCCGGCTATGTAGACGGTATCAGTCGCCCGATACCGTATTGAAATGCTATCTTTCGTGGTCATGATACTGTTCTGCGAACAGATCTTTCCTTTTCGATTTGAAACTATACATCTCCCCGCTGGTGCCTCCGATAATGATATGATCCAAGAGATCGATTCCCAAAATAGCCCCGCTCATTTTCAGCCGTTTGGTAATATTTACGTCTTCCCTTGAAGGCATTATATTTCCACTCGGATGATTATGGATTGCAATGATAGCACACGCATTTGATAAAATGCTGCTCTTGAAAATCTCCCTTGGATTAACCAGAGCAGAATTAATTGTGCCAACACTCACAATATTCATATTGATCACCTGACTGTTTGCTTTCAGATTGAGGATACATAAAACCTCCCTATCATATGAGGACATTTCTTCTGCCATCAGTTCCAGCACAGCCTCCGGGGAATTCAATGGTTTTGTGCTATATAGCGACGGCTCTTTTACTAAGCGTATATTCACAACATCTAATTCATTCTTCATTTTTGTCCTCCTGAAACTCTATAACAAGAAGATCGTTTTCTGCCATCTGCTCTACCATCGCTTTTAAATCTGTTATACTACCATTCTCTGTTTCACACATAATCATCAGACTTTATCCTCCGTTCTTTTTTTCCTGCGGATTTTCCAAATGCCACATCCGATTCCTGCGACTGACAGCAACGCTATGGCTATCCACAAAACCGGGCTTGTAGTATCTCCAGTCTGCGGTGGGTTCGTCGTTGGCGTTTCCGGTGTCTTCGGTGTTTCTTCCTCCACCAGCTTTACAGTCTGCCCCTGATCAGAGAGATCTTCATGGGATATAACCGGGATTGCTTTCCCATCTAACATAAGATGCAGTTTCTCGAATACGACAACCTCTTTCCCTGCAAGCCCCTCGGCATTGAATGTAAAGGTCACGTCTACGGTTCCCTCTGCACTCTCCGGCACAAACTCTGTCTGTCCTGTTACAGTTTCTCCGTTGATCAACAACTCCGAACCGGTACTTTTATCCATGAGTACACCGGATACCTGATAGGTCAGCCCTAGTGTAAGGTTTTTATAAGAGACTGTATCGATAATCGTTACCTCTTTATCTGCTTTTGCCTCCTGATCTCCGTCTTCACCATCCTTTGCCTGTGTTCCGATTTCCGGATAATAAATACTCTGTGGATCAGACTCGATCTCTGCATGACTGGCTACGGTTTTTTCTTTGTAATAAATATCCTCAAATACCACCAGTGTCTTTCCTGTCAGCGCGCTTCCGTCAAAAGTAAATGTCATCTCCACACTTCCATCCGGTTCGGACGGCGTAAATACAACTTCCGATGTCACCGGCTCTCCATTGACCAGAAATTCTTCCCCAGTCTCCCGATCCATCAAGACACCTTTCAGTGTGTACTCCTTCCCGGGGATCAGATTATGATAAGACACTGTATCAAGGATTGTGGTTTCCTGCTCCGCAGTTCCCACCTGACTATCTGTTGCCGGGTTCTTTGCCTCGGTCTTAATCTCAGGGAATACGAGCGTCTGCTCTTTGCTGTCCAGATCTTCATGGGAACCGATCTGCTCCTCCCCATACCAGAGTTTCTCGAACACCACTACAGTCTTACCTGCCAATGTACTGCCATCAAAAGAAAAGATGACTTCGGCTGTACCGTAAGATTCCTCTGCCGTAAATTCAGTCTCTCCGATCATTTCTTTTCCATCCACTAAGATTGGCTCTCCCGTCTCCTGATCCAGCAGAGTGCCAATCAGCCGGTATTTCTCCCCTGCTACAAGATTTTCATAAGAAACGGTATCCGTCAGTTTTACTTTCTTTCCAGCATTGGCGATCTGCTCCCCGGTCTCTGTATCCGCTACTTTTGTACCCACTTTCGGGAAATAGATGGTCTGGTCTTTATCTTCCAGATCCGCATGGACCGCTAATTTTAAGTCTTCCTGATACAGTTCCTCAAACACAACAATCGTTTTGCCCTGCAGTCCACTTCCATCAAAGGTAAATTTCACCTCAACACTGCCGCTGGATTTCTTCGCCGTAAACGTTGTCTCTGCGGTCACTTCCTTTCCGTCCACAAGGATCGGCTCTCCTGTCTCCTGATCTATCAGTATCCCGGTCAGCCTGTATTCCTCTCCTTTTTTTAATCCCTCGTATTCCACCGTATCAATTAGGGTAACTTCCTGATCCGGATTAGAGAGATGAGAGCCGGTCTCTTTATCCAGTGCGGTCGTTCCAATCTCGATCCGGTCGTCCGTCAACGTTCCCAGATCAATTATCATAGAATCCCGGTACACTGTCACTTCGATCTTAAGCAGGTTCATTTCCTCATTCGCCTCGCACCGCTGCTCTTCGATCACATAAGTATCATAAGGCAGCGCTCCCTTTGTATCATCCGGCTCGCTTGTTCCGAACCAGATACCATCAGATGAGCTCTCCCCGCGGTTTGTATTGGATGTATGGGGCGTCCAGTCAGCAGATGTACTGGCATACCCGTTCCGATCCGTTACGATCACATGGCTTTCGCCTGTCGTTTTTGACGTAATGGAAAATGGAACATTTGCCGACGGTTCAGGTCTCCATCTGATACTTTCACAAACTCCAGATCTCCCCTGTAGACCTGATCGGCAACAGTCGTGGTCTGGTAGCACTCTACTGTCTCCAGCGTTCCCCCTGCCACAATCTTCTGTACAAAGACAGATTCATTTAACAGATACCCTTCCGGCGCTTTTGTCTCCTGCACCGTTACCGTTCCCAGAGGCACACAGGGTGTTGTTCCGTCCATCTGATAATAAAACACATCCCCGGATACCAGATATTCGCTCGTAAACTCGATCCTGCCCTCTTCATCTGTCCGGAAAACCCATGTCCTCTCAGGCTCTGTACCGGATGCCGCCGGATCATCGTCTGACTGTACAGTATAATATTTCACGGTAAACTCCGCCCCGGTAAGAGATGCGTTTCCCTGTGCTGTTCCCTCTCCGGTCTCAGAATCAATCTTCTGTACCAGCAGGCTCAGAGGATTGCTCTGCGGAACTTCTGTTACCTCCACAGAAACTGTCGCGTCTGATTCCACAGTCACGTTATAACTTTGCGTATCAACAGCATAGCCCGGTGAGGCTTTCAGCTCACGGATCGTATAACTTCCACTCTCCAGCTCTCCGGACGTTGCATAGCCGTTTTCGTCTGTCACTAAAGATGTTACCTGTACCTCCCCGTTGAACACGCCATACTCTGCTCCGGCAAGACTGTAATTCCCGTTTCCACCAGAGATTCCCTCATTCGCCGTGGACTTACGGATTTCAATATAACCATAGGGTTTCTGATACCAGCTTCCGGCAATGGTCTGATCGTTATTTGATGGTACGATAAACGCCCGGAAAGACTGGGCGGGTTCGGCAGTGCACTGATCGCATTTGCAACTGTAATCGCCTTGTCGATATAGTCCTGTGGCGCACCATAAAATGCCCCGCTTTCCGCGTCATACCCGGAATAAATGTAAGCCACGGTCAGATGTCCGATCACATAAGCATGATCCTCTGACCAGCCAGTCAAATACTGACCTTTGATATTGGCATCATAGCCGTATCCACCGGGAAGGTAATACAGTGCTTTCCTCACCGGGGAATCCGTTGACAGCAGGTTATAGGAATAAGTTCCTGCCTGCGGAGTTTTCTTCAAAGGTTCCACACAATATGCCACGTTATCCCCGTCAAACGTCATCTTAGCCGTGACATAATCCCCGTAATAGATGTTCTCTCCCGAATTGAACTGAATCGTTCCATCAGCCGCCAGCACAGGCAGCCCGGACGAGAATATCGTCGTCAAAGCCGTGACCACACTTAACAGGAATGCTGTCACTCTTCTTCCATGTTTCTTCTTTTCTTTCATCACTTTTTTCCTTTTCTCTGAAATTCCACTCTCTGAATGATTTACTGTACAGCGATACCCTTCTCTTTTCGGCTGGTATGGGCTGGTAATCCAGAGGGGGTAGGGTGTGGGAAGGGGGAGAACGACAAAAGGCTTCCCTGCCGATGGAGAGACTTCTCCCTCGGCGGAAAACCCTTAACGTTCCCTGCTCCGCTCCCTTTTCCGGTACAGTTCCAATGCTTTGATAATCGTATCTTCGATCTGCTTGGCAGACGCCCCCGGAGAAAAATATTTACTGATACGTTCTCTTGGTATACGGAACTGTTCTTTTTGGTTTCCTTTTTCTTCCGACATGATTGATAAAATCACATCTTCATTCAGTCTGCCCTCTTCTGCAAACTTACGCAATTTAATTGCCTGCGCATGGCTCGGTGTGCAATCCTGTAACTGCATGGTATCCAACAGCATCTCCTGTTGGTCCTGAGAGAGATAAGACAACTCCACAGCAGGCCGTAAAGCAATCTGTTTATCATCCACCATGTCAAGGATTGGCTTGATAAGTTCCGTAAGTCGGATATATCTGCGAATCTGATCTTTACTTTCACCTACTTGCGCTCCTAAAATCTCATCTAATCGCTTGCCGATTAAATCTGTCGCCAGTGGCGACAAATTTTTGCTAGGTCGCCCTGCCTGTCTTTTCATTGCATCCAGTTTCATCTTATAAGCAAAGGCTTTCTCAGACGGCAATATCTCTTTACGCTGAAGATTGGGGTCAACCATGATAATTGTTGCCTCTTCATCTGTCAGATTCCGTACAATACAAGGCATCTCTGAGCGATCTGCCATTTGGCTTGCCAGTTTTCTGCGGTGTCCGGCAATCATCTCATAGGTGCCGCCCTCTTTTGGTCTGACGACTGCCGGAGCTAGAACGCCGTATTCCCGCACACTCTCGATCATTTCCATCATCTTTTCATCCATCCGTACCTTAAACGGATGATTCGGAAAATCGCTGATCTGATCTAGTGGAATTGCTTTTACATACTCTCGTTTCTCATTATCTCTTTCTTCCTGCGTACTGAACAGATCATCTGTTGTGGGCAGGTTCATCTCTATGGCGTTTCTTTTCGTCACTCTGTATCACCTCCCGCGTAAACTCCTGATATGCTTTCGCAATGGTACTTCTTCTGTCATACGCATAAATACTCTTCCCCGCCGTACTGGTCTCTGCCGCTTTAATTCCTACGGGAATAATCGTGTCATAAATCTTCAGCATTTTCCCGTAGTTTTCTTTCAGGCACTCTGCAGTCGTTTTTGCCAGATTCGTCCTCATGTCAGCCAGTGTCAGGACCACGCCGTCCACTTTTAGCTGTGGATTGATCTGTCTTTGTACTTTTCGGATGGTTTTTACTAACTGCGTCATTCCCTTGAGCGGGAGATAATGAGCCTGTACCGGAACAATCACACTGTCTGCCGCTGCAAGAGCATTGATTGTCAGCATACCTAAACTCGGCATACAGTCTATCAGGATATAGTCATAGTCTTTCTGCACCTCTGACAGACAGGATTTTAGTGTAAACTCCCAACTCATAGTATTCACCAACATAACTTCCATGCCAGACAACTCAATGTTTGAAGGAATCAAATCGACTCCCTCTGCATGATGTAAAATTGCCTTATGCACATCTACCGGTTCATCACGTATCATCTGCTCCATAAGTACAGACAATGTAACCGAAATGTCTTCTCCCTGCCATCCTAAAGATGTTGTAAGATCGGACTGCGGATCACAGTCCACAAGAAGGACTCTCTTCCCTTCATTGGCAAGTCCAATGCCTAAGTTCACTGTTGTTGTGGTCTTTCCTGTTCCCCCTTTCTGATTGGCAATCGCAATCACCTTGCATTTCTGCATTGTAAATAGTTCCCTCCTTTCGCGGATATAGTAATAGCCACTCCTTTTGAGGGGAATGGCTATGTAAAAGTAAAAACCGATTGACTCTCATATGAAAATCAATCGGCTATGTATGATTTATCTAATCAATTTTAATTCTGCCTTTTAGGAATTACAGGCTCTGGCATTATCGCACTATTATCTATGACAGAATTGACCGCATCGTCTGCTGAACTATGTGTTTCAAGCCAAAGTTTTTCTTCTAACTTTAATCGCTCCATTAAAAAGTCGTGCCGCCTTGAATAATCTTCAAAAATTTCGCTCCATTTAAAAGCGTATATTTTTGTTAATCCTTTATCTTGACAATGAATAAGATGTTGTTCTCCATAGTTCATATGGCTTTCTATTTCATCCTCGATATAACCAGTTGAATCAAATTTATTTCCAACTAAATAAAATGTCCACTTTACATTGCCCGCATTAAATCTTGTGTCAGACTTAATCACACGCATATATCTTTTGATTTGTGAAATATGCTTTTCTCCTAATGGTATTTTGGGGCGCTTTAATTCAACAACAACATTTTCTGTAACTTTTCCTTGCCTATCTTGACGGATCATATATAAATCCATTTCTTTATTTTTATCTATATGATCTATATCAACATCTTCTTCCACACCTGCTGTTTTTAAAATTAATCCTTTCAATGCCAGCTCAAAATCCGGCTCTGCTGATGAAATTAAATTATATTGCTCGCCGAAAATCCAGTAGTGATTTTCTACTAATTTTTGGACGTGAGCAACCTCATACGCATCAAAAGGCTTTGTATAAACAACCTCCTTTAATGCCTGAATTACTTTCTGTCTGTCACATAAAAATTTAATAGTTCGTGTAATATTATTCAGCGTGGTATATTGCAAAATATCCGACAGTTCTTTCATCTCATCTTCATCTAAATCCACAATATTTTGTAATATATTAAACAATTCATATTTATTTCCATTATCCATTATCAACTTTAAAAGCTGTAATGTAATTTTTTTATTGTCCACATTCAAATTTGTAAAAATTTTAGGTTGTGCTGCATACAAAGTTCCAACAAGATTGTCCAATTCTTTCTTTTGATACGCTCCAATCACACTAGCAGTATCAAATTCAGGATAAACATTTTCATCTACTAACTGTGCAATATATTTGTCAGAGGCAGTTTTTAAATATTCTCTTCTGTATTTAAGCAAGAAATCATTAATTCCTCTCATTACTAATTTATATTCATCATCTGACTTATCAGGGAAGAAATTTCCTTGTCCTTCAATTTCACTCTGCTTAAAACAAAACTTATCAAAATAACTGCTTTTTATAAACACGCTATGGAAAAAATGATCAGCCTGTTTATTTAATTTCGTTGTTTCCTTGTATTTCTCATTGTTATCTGAACCTATATAATATATTCTTGAATATTCATTTCCTAATTTTACTTTCCATTGTACAAAGCGAATTTCATACTCCTGCTTACATTCAACGGGAGGAGCGATATTTTCCTTTTTTATAATATAATCTGCATAGTCAATACGGTCATTATCAACAATAATAGAGAATCCATTTTCTTCATTTAATTCCAAAAACCAAAAAAATTCTTCTTTAATTCTTGTTATAATCTCCTTCTTGTCTAAGGATTCCAATTGGGTAAAAATCACCTTAGTTCCCGTACCTATATCATAAACTTGTTCTGGTGGTTTTTCTCCATTATCATCATATTGGTTTAATGAATCCTTATTCATCGCAATAAAATATTTATATCGCTTACCGCCTTTTTCATATATAGTTTCCCAACGAGCATTTTGGGCAAAAGCAAAAAATGTAAGTCTGCCGATTCCTTTGCGTCCATGTGGCAAAGAATGATTCGTCTTAGCCGATAAATCTGCCTTTTTTGAATCATTAAATGGCTGGAATTTATATTTTAATTCGTCATAATCTATTCCTATTCCATTATCTTCTACTGTGATCATATTAATGATTCCAAGACCATTTTCATGTAAAGTAATTTTAATCTCAGTAGCCTCTGCATCAAAACCATTCCAAATATATTCGCATATAGCATCCAAGGGTTTTATATTTTTTAAATTTTTTTGTATTCCTTCGGGTGTAATAAGAACACTTTTCATTTTTTCACCTTCTTGCTCATTTATGGTACTGTACTAAGTATAATATAATCTATACGGATAAACAATTGACATTTTAAAATCCATTAATTCTATTTCCATACTATTCAATTCTATATCAAAAACGCCTGCAAATCTATACAAGCGTCTTATAATTCTATATAGAGTTTTTTCTGATCGGAAGATTAGTACAAGTTCATGTATCCCATAGATATATATTTCCTTGAACTGTTACTTAATTTGGAGAAATAAAACTTCACAGACTTGAGCCAACGGCACTTCGGTTGGTTAACAGCCGAATGCTTTACCAACTGAGCTAAGGATCATTATGAGGTTTGCTCAAATTTCAACCCCTATTTTTTCTTACCCTTTCGATGCTATTTAATTCAATATCCTTCTCCTGAACTAGAGGGAAAATAACTATATTTTAAATATTGTCAAGTAAATAACGTAAAATTTTATTAAAAACTGTTGTGACAGTTGACTCCATATCCATATTTGTACTATCAACAGTTTCGATTCTATCAAAATAATCATTATATTTGTCCGAAGACGTTTTTATTGATTGATTAATCTGTTGAACTATTTCTTTATTAACGATAGTACCTGGGATATGATAATCATTAATCATATACTCTCTGTCAACGGCACATTTTGGCGAACAAACTAATTCTAAAACATATTTTTTATACTTTGTTAAACTATCATTCAAATAAAAATCAGCCATTTTTTTTAACTGAAATTCACTAATACTTTTTCTCTTATAATGAAATTCTAACCAACACAAGGCGTCAAAAATTCCTCTTTCGCATATAATGACTGTGGGTTTTTTATACAATAATTCCCAAAATTTTGTCATAGTACTCGTTCCAGTCCAATAATTAAATTCTGGAAGTAATTTATCATTAATTGGGCATTTTGTTGCCATCTCATGAATAAATTTAAACCCCATCTTTTTTCTATTGAATATGTTTTCAAATTTTAAAACGGATGTGGTTTTACCAGAATTAGGTGTACCACTAATTTCAACAATAAATGTAGTTGCTATAGCTTGTTGCCGTGTAATTCTATCATACAATTCATCAACTAATTGCTTATTCTCAACCCTTGAACTCATACCAAACACCTCTTCTTACTTTAAAAAAGCGTTGCATCCACTTTAATAAGATTATAAACCGTAATAATCATTTTACAGACCTCTTGGTTTTCTTTATATGTAACATGCTCTATTTTATACCTACTTTTTTCTTTATTTCTTTTTATTTTTCTTCTATCAGCTAATAATACTTTCGTTTTTTCATGATTTCCAATGCCTTCAGGATCTGTTATTATACATCTCATACGATAATCATTATCTATCGTATATATGTTTACTCCTATACGTGCTAATTTATCAATACGATTAATTAACTTCTCTTCTGCGAAGCTATTTGGTGCATTATAAAACTTAGTCGATGGGAAGTATACCTCCACAATTTTATTGTCATCCAAAAGTTTTTTTAGCGTTTCCCAATAATCATCACACCAACTCAAATCTCCACCAAAAAGAACTGCTTTGGACTCAACATTTTGTAAAATGTTATTTCCTTCTTTAATCATCTTTTTTCTACTAACTGTGCGCCTATTCCAATTTGCATAAATTAAAATTAAAAGGCAAAGCCAAGCTAATATAAATAAAATTTTGCTAATTAACTCTGGTATTCTATCTACTAATGAACACAAAAAACCTATTATAGCCATAGCATTCAAAATAAAATTAATTGCTCTTTCGTTTTTCATAAATATACACTTCTCCCTCTAAAAAAGTAAAAAAGGTGGTAAAATTTCTCTTATCCAAGAAATTTCACCACCATCTAGATATATAATACCATATCAATTTGACTGATTCAATATATATCGAAAAAGAACTTTTTACGCAAATAGTCAGTGTTCCAGTTCACTGCACCTCTCCTTTTTCTATATTTTCAAAACTTTGTATCATTTTAGCATACATACCGGAACTTCTCCTTTCTCTAGTTATGTATCTATGATTACTTTTTCTCTTAGAGGTAATCAAAAGTAATCATCCCAATTCTCAAAAAAGCCTGATTTTATGGGCATTTGCGGCGCTGTGTATAAGTGTTCGAATCCCGTATACTCCAGTGAAAAGCGCCGCCGGAAGAGTAATCCATCTCTCTTCCGACGGCGCTTTCCTGTATTGGAACAGATTTTGTCATACTGTCTTTGAGCAGTCAGTGACTGACCGGCGCATCAGCAATCTCACGCCTTTATATATTTTGCGGAGAACTCCTTTATGCTCACCGGTCTGCTGTAGTAATAACCCTGCCCGTATTCACAGCCGAGTTCCTTCACGAGATCCTCGTTTTCTTTTGTCTCGATCCCTTCAACAACTGTGCTGATCTTAAGTTTCTTCGTCAGATCTACGATCTCGTTCATTATGATGAGCTGGCGGTCGTAGTCTTCTCCCGGGTTTCTCATCTTGAGAAGAAATCCCCGATCTAGTTTCAGCTCGTCTATCTTCAGAATTGCCAGAGTATTCAGAGACGAATAACCGCTTCCAAAATCATCCAGAGATATTTTAAATCCGATCTCTTTAAGCCGGAGGATCTTTTCATTCAGCTCGTCTATATTTTTCATGGCAAGCCCTTCAAGGATCTCCAGCGTGACAAGATTCGCCGGGATCTGATATTTTTTCAGCAGCGCTTTCATGTTATCTATATAGTCCGCCTCGTAAAAAAGAAGCTTTGACTGATTGACGGATAACGGTATCGGATCCCGCCCCTCATCGATCCACTGACGGATCTGCCGGCATACCTGCTCCACCATGTACATATCCAGATTAATGCAGAACCCGTTATTTTCAAACATCGGTATGAACTGCCCGGGAAGGATCACGCTGCCGGACTCCCGTTTCCAGCGGACCAAAGCTTCCGCGCCGCCTACTTCTCCGGTCTCCAGATCGATCTTGGGCTGAAGGTAGAGCTTGAACTCACCGTTTTCCAGAGCCTGATACATATGACTCTCCACGTAATTTTCCAGTTTCTCGACTTCGTGGAGGCGCGCATCATAGAACCAAATATTGTTCTTAAGAGACTGCCTCGCAGTGTTGAGGGCAAATCTGACATGCGTCATGCTCTTCTGTACCGACGGCTCGGCATCGTTTACGTCCGTACCGATAAAAATACCGCAGTAGAGGAGGATCTGATAGTTCTGGTTCTTGCCTACAGTGAACCGGCTGACCTCGTGAAGGATCTTCTCAAGCCTGTTTCTGATAATCTCACGGTCTGTCTCTCTTAAAAAGAGATAGAACATATCTTCCGAGCTCCTGCAGAAATACTCGTTCTCCAGGACGTTGTTCTCTATCACTTCTTTGATATGGCATAAAAGCATGTCTGCCTGTCTGTTCCCGAATATCTCATTGATAAATTTAAACTGACGGACATTCACCGCGACCAGGCTGTACCTCTGTGTAGTCTCAATGATCTTTGATATCTTATGCTCGAATCTCGGCATGTTATACGCCCCGGTCAGAGGATCATAATAAACGCTCTTTATCAGACGCCGGTTGCTTGTGTAGATCATCCTGTATCCGTAGATAATAATAATGAGCAGCACAAAAAGCACTACGACCGTAACGATACGAATATATGTCATAAGCTGATAGATGCTCTCGCTCACACTCTCGAGCGTATCTCCCTCCATTTGGCTGACGAACGTATCATCCAGTATGTTTCTCAGATAATGGGAAGCAATACTTCCCGCAGCGAGAAGGGCAATGCTGATGGCGCCCACCACAACTGTCAGACGGTTTAAGTGTTTTCTTAAAGAATTTTCATCCATGATGTCTCTCCTGAGCTTCTATCTTATGTATATATCATCGACATACAATTGTTTTCTCTAAGAAGCATGCGATCTTTTGTCATATTATATTTCTTTTACTCCGTGCGAAGCGCGGTCACCGGGTCACTCTTGGCCGCTTTCCTTGAGGGAATCAGTCCTCCTAACAGCGTCAGCACGATGCTTAAGATGATCAGGATCAAAGCAGGGCCGGCCGGAAGCTTGGCGCTGACGTCATTTGTCCCTGCCAGATAGTGTATCAGTGCATTTCCCGGTATCAGCAGCAAAGAAGAGATAATGATCCCGAGAGCCCCCGCACAGAAACCGATAATGAACGTTTCAGCGTTAAATACCTGGGAGATGTTGCCTTTGGATGCGCCGATCGCCCGCAGTATCCCTATTTCTTTCTTTCGTTCAAGTACACTGATATATGTGATGACTCCGATCATGATGGACGAGACGACAAGAGAGATCGCGACAAATGCGATCAGCACGTAACTTATGATATCTATGATCTCCGTCACAGACGACATCAGCGTTCCCACAACATCCGTATAGGTGATGACCTGCTCGTCTTTCCCCTCTGCTTCCATCCTGCTGTTATACTTATCCAGGATATTCACGACCATTTCCTTGCTCTCGAAATCTTTCGGATAGATATCGATACCGCTGGGGACGTCGAAATCCACATATCCCAGCGACGTCAGATTGCTCTCATAAGAAGCGCTCTGTCCTGAATTCATGGACATCATAAGTTCCGTCAGTTCTTCCCCCGTCATGTTCATCTGAAATGCATCGGCAAACGCCTCCGCATCAATATCCATCGCATCCTCGAGGGCGCTGCCCACATCCGACATTGCCCGGCTTATCGCATCCTGCATGCCCGACGATATCTGGCCCATCATCTGCTGCACAGCGGAAGATATCTGACTCTCCAGAGCCCGGCTGACGGCGCTTCCGTAAGAACCCGCAGCGCTTCTCATATAGTTCTCCACGGAGGAGGTAAGCTGTCTCTCGATCCCGGTCATATCTACCGATGCGGCAAGTCCCTCCGACAGTCTTCGCTGTGCATCCTGTGTCCCCAGATACTCCATAAAATACTGTCCCATCCGGGCCGGATCCGGTCCGCCGGTTTCGCTCGCATACTGCTCATACCCGGCCGCCAGGCCTCCCGCCAGTGCCGCCATCTGCGAGTCGCTGACAGAGACAGACGCCAGTCTGGCAGTGAAGATGCCGTTCAGCCAGTCGTTGATCCTCTCACGTGCAGATTCCGTCTGCATGTACGCTGTCAATTCAGCGTAAAATTCCTCTGCCGATATATTTTTGTCTGATACGTAGTCCAGAAATCCCTGCTTAAGGCTGCTCATCAGAGAAGCGATCTGGCTGTCGGTCACGGCAAACCCGTTCTTTCCTTCTCCCTGGATGATATCCAGGATCGTCGCTTTCATGACGGCCTGGGCGGCGTCTGTCTGCAGATATTTCTGAATATTTTCCTGCAGAGCGGAGTAGTCCGCCTCAGGATGCTTCCGCGTATATTCCTGATATCCCTCCAGAAGGCTTCCCGCTATCCGGGAAAAGTCTTCAGAAGATACCGAAATGTTCAGATCACCCATCATATCTTCCAGATTTACCGCATCCATATCCGGCAGATCCACATCGATCGCGCTGAGGTCGATCATATCCGAAAGGTCGATCGAATCACCGGCATTTCCGAACACGCTGGAGAAATCAAAAGAGTCTGACAGTTTGGAAAACGCGCTTTCGTCAAACCCGAAAGCTTGCTGCAGTTTCTCCTCATCCACAGTGACAAGCGATGTCATATCAAATCCGCTTCCGTCCTCCGTTCCGAACGGTTCACCGGTAAATACATTGACTGAAGGATCTGAGAGCTGCTGTTTTACGATCTCGGCATCCGCCGCGTACTCTGCCATATGCTCTGTCAGAGATGCGGGATAATTGATTCCGGCGCTCAAAGCCGCGGCATTAGCATCCTCTGACGGCTGCACCACTCCGACGACAGTAATATCTTCTCCGTTCTCCACCAGTTTCTTCATATAGTCCTTATCCCCGGACTTATCCGTCCAGACGCCGTACTGTTCATCATACTCGTAGTAATCGGCGCTGTTCACCAGTTTGAAAGTGATACCGATGATATCGTCATAATCATAGGTCCCCATATCGTCCGGTACATCGATATTCTCTTCGTTTATAAACTGCCGCACCATCTCGTCCAGCTCAAGGGGATCTCTCAGGCCAAGCGTGTAAAGCATAAAGTCGCTCATACCGCCTCCTGACGTCAGCACGAGCACACACTCATTGTAAGCCTCCGGCCATCTTCCCGCCTTTACATCGTATTGTTCCCTGTAAAGCTGCTCATTCTCAGGCATCTTGTAGAATACATTGGTACTCATCATCGTGGACATAATGCCGGATCCCGAGGATGAACCAAGTCCCATGGAGTCAAATGAATGATCCGGGTGGACCTGACGTATCTCGTCTGTATTCTCACTGTATATCTGAGGTTCCGTATTATAAGAATACTCTATGGCGTTCGTGTATTCCTCGATTTTGCTCTCGCCGCTGTCCAGGTAAGACTTCAAAGATTCCAGGTCGTTGGAATCCATCGTGGAGAACATGTCGGTCACCATCTCCACTACATAGATTTCCCCTTCCGGTTTCTTCTCCGCCGCCGCGCTTCCGCTCATCATGGCGGAAGTAAAATCAAATCCCGTACTCTGTATCTGGAGCGGATATTCGGAGAGCGTCTCTTCTTCGATCTGACCGATATAATTATTTACTCCCGTTGACAGAGACAGGATAAGAGCAATACCGATGATACCGATCGATCCGGCGAACGATGTGAGCAGTGTCCTTGCTTTCTTTGTCCTAAGATTGTTAAAGCTCAGAGACAGAGCTGTCAGAAAGGACATGGAAGCCCTTCCCATATTTCTGTGTTCCGGCTCGTCAAGTTTTTCTTCATTTATATCATATGGATCACTGTCCGATCTGATCCGCCCGTCTTTCAGATTTACGATACGCGTCGCATAGGAATGGGCAAGCTCCGGATTGTGAGTGACCATGACGACCAGACGGTCTCTCGCCACGTCTTTGAGCAGTTCCATCACCTGCACGCTTGTATCGCTGTCCAGCGCTCCGGTCGGCTCGTCTGCAAGCAGTATCTCCGGATCATTGACAAGTGCGCGGGCGATAGCGACTCTCTGCATCTGTCCGCCTGAGAGCTGATTCGGTCTCTTGTGTGCCTGCTCTCCCAGTCCCACCTCCTCGAGCGCTCTTTGCGCCCTCTCTTTTCGTTCTGCCTTTCCGACGCCTGATATCGTCAGAGCCAGCTCGACATTGGCCAGGATCGTCTGATGAGGGATCAGGTTATAACTCTGGAACACGAATCCGATCGTATGATTACGGTAGGAATCCCAGTCCCTGTCCCTGTATTTTTTTGTTGATATTCCGTTTATAATAAGATCGCCGCTGTCATAGCGGTCCAGACCTCCGATGATATTCAAAAGTGTCGTCTTTCCCGATCCGCTTGGCCCTAAGACAGCTACAAATTCGTTATCTCTCAGGTTCAGGCTTACATGGTCCAGTGCTTTTTGCACCAGGCTGCCGGTGCGGTATTCCTTACAGATATTTTTGATCTGAAGCATTGATGCATCCCCTTTCCGTAATCACACCTTCCTCCCTCAACGTTGATATTATAACGAAAAATATCACATTTGTCACCGTACAAAAAAAATTGTGCATATAACCTGTGACAGTTCATCCGTCTGACGTAAGGAGACAGATTTATGCCCGCATAAGCATCAAAGCTTCCTACCAACCTCTAAAGAAAAACAGGCCCGCGCCCAGCCCTTTGCCTAGCGCGAGACTCAGGATAAAAGCCGTCATATATCTGACAATCTTCGCGCGTCTCATAAACACAGGGAATACATTCAAGATCTCTGCCAGAGCCATCGCCCAGCAGCCGGTAAATATCCCTGCAAACAGCCCGAATATGCCGAGGGCGGGAATCCCCGCCGGAATTCCGATACTGAACACATACACCAGATTGCCCAGGATGCCTCCCAGCGCCGTACTGTCTTCATACAGGAGTATCTTCTCCCCTGTGTGTGTCCTGTCCGCAAAATCTGCGATCACACCAAGCTCTACTATGAACGCAAAGAGACCGCCCGCCACGGCGACTCCTGCGCTAAGGCCGACGATCCCCAGAAATATTTGCCGCGCCAGATCTCCCAGCATCGATCTCCTCTCCTTTCCTCTCCGAATCTTCGACAAGCGTTGTCTGTATATCATTCTCATACAGCCGCATCTGGATCTCCATCGGAGTCGGATCGACTGTGAACCGTTTTCTTCCGAAGTGATTGAAGAAGATCAGTATGCCCGCAGTCACTCCCACGGAATACGTGATCTCAAGTACAGTAAACCCGCTTGACTCATCTCCGGTGACGAACTCGTATATCTGCCCGAAAAGCTTTGTCACATCCACGTCATTATTAAACGCCATGATCGAGAACGCCGCTCCAAAAAATGTGACAGCCGCCACAAATACTGTCTTTACGATATGCCACACAAACGCCGGCGTCTTCTGATCCTCGTATGTCACAATGATATCCTGCTCGCCCATGTTCTGGATATCCAGGGCGGGACATACCTCATGGATGCGCTCGATGATCTTCAGTATCGACACCACGCATCTCTGTCTTCCTGAATCTTTAAATTTCAGCAGCTTTAGCGACTTGATCCTGGGGAGGACGGACTTGTCCGCACACTCCATACTCAGCAGATCCCCAAGCGTTACATCCGGCTTTGTGACTTCAACGTCCCGGCTGCCTTTGATATAGAGAGTATCCTTTTCAGATGCCATTGCCGCACGCTCCTGTCCTGACGACCGCCGCGTCTGTATTTTCCTGATATACCGGGCATGCTGCCGCCCTCTGCCGGCTGTTTTCTATGAGGAATCCCTCTCCTGCCTGCCCCCGCGATGTACTCAGTTCATAGAGAAGACCGATCACGACCGCCGCAAGTACGACAACAATGAGACACAGCCATATCTTTTTCTTCCCGTCTTCCATCACATTTACCTGTCCTTTCATATCTTCTCATATGCTAGTATCCGCTGTGGGACAGGAATTATACATGACTTGAAGAAATCATACGCGCCGAAACAGAATCTAGGATCCTCTTCGTCTTAATTCGGCCATGATACGCTTTTCCATTCTTGAGACCTGTACCTGCGAGATGCCCATCATCCTGCCCACCTCTGTCTGTGTCTTGTCTGCAAAATATCTCAGATAGATCAGCTGTCTTTCCTCTGCGTTCAGAGACTCCAGCAACTGTCTCAATACAATGCGGTCAAGAATCTTCTCTTCCCTTCTTTCTTTCTCCTCTATCTTGTCAAGAAGACGTATCTCGCTTCCTTCTTTCTGATGGATCGGACGATAGATGGAATCCACTTCCGTACCGGCTTCCATCGCCTGTACCAGTTCTTCTTTCTCCACTCCGAGTTCATCAGAGAGTTCTTCCACCGTAGGCTCTCTTCCCAGTTCCCCGGTCAGTCTCTCCTTGGCCTGAAGACTTTTGTAGGAGAGTTCTTTGAGCGTTCTGCTCACTTTGATCATACCGTCGTCTCGCAGAAATCTTTTGATCTCGCCGGAGATCATCGGAATGGCATAGGTCGAGAATTTCACATCATAAGACAGATCAAATTTGTCTATCGCTTTCAAAAGTCCTATGCTTCCGATCTGGAACAGGTCTTCTTTCTCTGTCCCTCTCCCGTAAAAACGTTTCACAACACACCATATAAGCCCTACATTTTCCTCTACAAGCTGTTCTCTCGCTTCTTTATCCCCGTCGTGTGATTTCTTTATCAAAGCGATCGTGTGGTCCATATCTCCCTTCCTTTTCCGACGGTCTTTTTCATCTTCACACGGGTGCCCTTTCCCGGCTCGGATTCCACCTCTACACTGTCCATGAAGGCTTCCATAAAAGCAAATCCCATACCTGAACGGTCCTGTTCCGGCTTCGTCGTATACATAGGCTGCATCGCCTCCTGCACATTCTCGATCCCTTTGCCCTTATCGCATACTTCTACCGTAAACACATTCTCAAAGATCGTGCAGCGGATGCTTACCTTATGTATCTCATTCTCATATCCATGGATAATGGCATTTGTCACAGCCTCCGAAACCGCTGTTTTCACATCAGCCACCTCTTCTACCGTAGGGTTCAGCTGCGTCATAAAGGATGCAACGGCAACCCTGGCAAAGCCTTCGTTCTCCGAACGGCTCTCGAATCTGATCTCCATCTCATTCGTATGTCTCATATCACTTCCTCCTCATATATCTGCATTATTTTCGTCACTCCCGACAATGTCAGTATCTTCTTGATCCTGTCATTTGTGTGGACCGCCCACACTTCGCCTCCGATCAGGCTGATCGTTTTATATCTCCCCATGATCACGCCTATCCCGGAACTGTCCATAAAATCTGTCTTCTCAAAATCAAATATCACATATTTGATATGATTCCTGTCGATCACCGCATCCGCCTCTCTTCTCATCTCCTCCGCATTGTGATGATCGACCTCGCGGGGCAGATAAATTGTCAGACAATTCTCCTGCACCTGATATTTCATGTCTACTCCTCCTCGTCTATACAAAATCAAAAAGGATATGCGGTCCCGCATATCCTTTTCTTACGTGTCTGTCTTTCGCCCTTTTATCCGTTATGTATGATCCGACCTACTCTCCGCTCCCCTGGTCGTCACCGCTGTTCTGACCGCCGCCACTGTTCTGGTCGCCATCGCTGTTCTGATCGCCGTCGCTCTGACCGTCTTCCTCGCCCGAGGCGGACTGAAGTGTATCCAGATTTGTCTGTGCCTCCCCGGCATATTCTGAATTCCCATAATCGTCGACGACTTTCTGGAAAAACCGGATGGCTTTGTCATTGTCGCCATTTCCCATATAGGCCTGCGCAAGATTAAAAAGCGCCTGCCCGTTATTGTACCCTGCATTCATCTGCACTACTTTATAGAATGAGTCTATAGCTGTCTGGTAATTCGCCACGTTAAGCGCCTCTGTGCCTGTCAGGAATTCTGCGTCGCATGCGCTGGGATAGATCTGTTCCGTCAACTCATCATAGCGGGACTGCGCATTCTCACCGAGAACGTCCCTGTCAATGCCGACCAGCGACTCAGCCATCGTTGAGTAACTGTATCCGCCTGAGCTGTACTGATCTATCACTGTCATAAGACTCTCATAGCTCTCCATTGTAGACTGCGCCTGATTGGCATCCGCCTCCACTTCTTCCCCGGATGCCCTGTAGTTGTCGAGCGTCCTTGTCTGGGCGCTGACCTGCGCCTCGAGCGACTTCACCTGATCACTGTACTCCCTCATCTGGTCATTCATACGGTTATTCTCCGACTGATTCACAGCCGGAGCCACGAGAAACCATATGATCGCCGCTCCGATCGCCGCTCCGATAAAAATATTGGCCACAGCCAGATGACTTGCCATTTCTTTTATCCTCGAATGCTTCGGCTGAATGATCGTCTCGTTCCCGAGACTGTACTCCACGGCATCCTCTTTCTTCTTCGCCGCACGCCGCCTCTGCTTCCCTCTCTGATGCGTGAGCTCATGCATATATTTCATCGTGATCTCATTGCCCGTATCCAGCTTCCTTGCCTGCCGTATCATCTGACGGGCACGGGTGTACTGCCCGGTCTGCAGATAGAGGAGCGCCAGGAGCTGATGCGCTTTCAGAAACGACGGGTGCGACGCCACCACCTGTTTGAGTTGAATAATGGCAAGATCCTCTCCGTTCTGCCGGCAGTATCCCAGGCACTGATTATACTTCTTGATGGCGAGATTGATCGTCTCAAGTTCCTTCGCTGATGCCTGTACGGTATTGATATAATAATCTGCGATATTGTCGCGGCGGCGCAGATTCTTGCTGATGATCCACTCTACCAGCGCTTCCGGCACTTCGCCTATTCCGTAATAGACAAGTCCCAGGAGATTCCTCGCGGCGATGTTCTCCCGGTTAAACTGCAGACTTCGCCGCAGAGAGACGATCGCGCCCGACATATCGCGGATCTGCGCTTTACGCAATCCGTCATTATACCAGTAGTTGGACTGGTATACGATTTTTTTCGTGTAATCCATCTGTCTCCACCATTAACTTTCTGTGTTTCCGATATCGTATGACACTGTATATGCTATTTCTTCTGATCCATCACTTGCTTCAACAGATCTGTCATGTCGGAAAGATCCTCCTGATACACAGCGTCTTCGATCTCTTCCACTTCGAGACTCGGTTTAAACTTCTTTAATTCCTCTTCATAATCCAGCATCTGTCTGACCTCCTGAATCCATCCTTTGATCATCCCTGTCAGGTAGAGAGATCCCACGCAGTATATCCTGCGTCCTCTTCTGTGAACGAAAGCATACTTAAGCGCCTCCGCCGCCGACTCTGCAGCTATGACAGGCTGATCTGTATATTTCCTGAAAATATCGCCAAGCAGCTTTGCCTCTGTCCCTCTGCTTCCTCCGATCTGCGTCACGATATACAGACCGGCTGTAAGGCCGCTGCAGAGGCAGGCCGCCATTTTCTCATATTCCTTGTCTTTTACCGCGGAAAACAGTATGATATTCTCCGTCTCATCTTTCGGGATACTCTGTACAAATCCCTCGACAGCGCTGATATTATGGGCGCCGTCCACGTATACCCCCGGCATCACTTCCTCCATCCTGCCCTCCCATTTAAGGTCTGCAAGGACTTCCCGCCATCTCTGCGGATGCGCTTTCTCCGCAAACAGATAACGCATCACTTCCATGGCAAGCATCGCGTTGCCCGGCTGGTATATGCCGGTATTGTTCAGTTTCCACGTGGTATTTCCATAATAATCACTGGAGCAGGAAAATGCAATATGTTTGTCCTGTATTCCAAGAATTTCGTACGCGTCTTTCCCGATTTTTTTACAGAAACTTTTGTTTTTCTCAGCCGTCTTTTCGATTACCCTGTCGCTTTCCTGTGAGGACTGGGTATAAAACACAGGCACACCCGGACGAATGATCCCCGCTTTCTCGGACGCGATCTCTTCGAGCGTATCGCCGAGATACTGCATATGATCATATCCTATCGATGTGATAACGCAGACAAGCGGCGGCTCCACCGCGCTCGTAGCGTCCAGCCTGCCGCCAATCCCCGTCTCCAGCACCGCATATTCTATACCCGCTCTGCGAAAGGCATACAGCGCCATGCCGAGCAGAAATTCAAAAAACGTAGGATGGGCCAGTCCTTCTCTCTCCATCTCTTTCACTGCTGAAAGAGCTGCGTCAAAGGCTGTACAGAACTCCTCGTCGCTGACCGGATGCCCGTCCACAGCAATGCGCTCATTGATCTTCACAAGATGCGGGGAAGTAAAAAGCCCCGTCCGCCTGTCCTCCGAACGGAGCATTCCGTCAAGGTACGCGCACACAGAGCCTTTCCCGTTCGTCCCGGCCACGTGGATCACTTTCATTCCCGCCTGCGGGCTGCCCAGATGCTCCAGAAAAAGTTTCGTGTGCAGCGCATCGTTCTTCTTCGTAAACCTGGGGATATTCAGTATATAATCTACTGCCTCCGTGTATTTCATTCTTTCTGTTCTTCTTCCTGGCTGACAAACGCCTGACGGCCGTTTTCCGGCGCTGCCGGATCTGCAGGCACTTCTGTCAGCGTGCCGTCGTCATTGTATTCATAAGTCTTAGACTCCCTGAAGATCGTATTGCTTGATCCCACCTGAGCTACCATGACTGTATCTCCTGCCTCTATCTCAGACTCTTTCAGGTCAAGCCTTGTATTGTTCAGGAAGGTGGTCGTCTGCTTCTCGCCATTTATATAGACTTTGCTCTGCTTCGTGAAATTCTCTCCGTAGATTGAATAAGTCGTACCGTCCGCCTGAACGACAAGCTGGGATATCTCCGCATCCTTTACGCCCATGACCATATGACCTTCTGTGATCGGCGCGCCGCACTCCTTATATACATACTGGCTGCCGTACATAATATCATACTGCAGAAGTTCCAGGTCGGCGAGATAATCTTTCGTCTGTCGGCGCTCCTGATGATAGTTAAAGACTGTCCCTGTATGGATGTCAAGACGGTCGAAAACTTCCGCCATGATCTGGTACGCCGCCAGATTATCATCCTTCTTCTCCAGTCCGATATTATCCCAGATCACATAGTTCGTATTATACAGATACCGGCTCTTTAAGTCCTTTGCCTCCAGGTCCATCGTCGGGAGATGATCTCCGTAAAACACAACGACTGTCGGCTCGTTTCTCTCCTCGATCGCCTCGATGAGATCGCCGGCGAACTTATCCATTTCATGGACAAGATTGACATAATACTCCCACGCATTCCTCTCTCCCTCATCCTCAACGCCGCTGACGACAATCTCCGGATCTTCGAGCACTTTCTCCGTCGGGTAATCGCCGTGTCCCTCAACACTTACTGTAAAGACAAAATCCTGCCCCTCTGTCGTATCCATAGATTCCATGATATTGGGCACGAGGATATCGTCCGTCGCCCAGCCCTTCGGGGTAGTCTGAAGGATGTTCATGAACTCTTTACTCGTATAATGATCGAACCCCATGTTGTTAAATACCTGAGCCCGGCTGTAGAAATTACCGCCGTTATTGTGGAGCGCTTCCGCGCCGTACCCGAGTTCTTTCAATGCGCTCGCCGCGCTCTCAAGGGGATTATACTTTGCATAGGTCTTATAGGGATATTCTCCCGGGCCGAAGAAACGCATGCTCATACCTGTGAGAACCTCGAACTCCGTATTGGCTGTACCGGCTCCCACGGAAGGTACTTTAAAATATCCCGTCGAATACTCCTTAAAGAGCCTGCGGAGATTAGGGATCGGATCTTCCGAGAATCTCAGCCACTCTACTTCGGTCGGATCAAAGAAAGACTCAAGCTGGACAAATACGATATTGGGCATCTCATCCGCTGAAAGTCCCGTCTCGCTCTTCGTCAGAGTTCCGTCTCTGTTGATATTGTCCATCGTCTCTTCGCTGTATCCGGCCGGTTCATTGATGCCGGTATTAAACAGACTGGCCGAGAAACAGTATGGAAATCCGTAATCTTCATAGGCGAAAGCGATGTTCCCGAAATAATTCGATATCACCCGCTTATCGATCGCCGCGTCCGTAAGCCACAGGCATGCTCCAAACGATACTCCCACTCCGCAAAGCGCAAGGATCCGGTGCATTTTCCCTGTAAACTGTCCGCCTCTTCTCCACATGGAGACGATCCAGAACACGAGAGCCACTATCCCGATGATGATCATGATAAGCTCGAAAGTGTTAAAATAGTTTCCCGTCAGTTCAAGTGCGTCGGAGAGCACTTTCAGATCCTGGGCATTGAACGGCGTCACCCTTTTGGTGAGAAGATAGCCGTTGCATACCCCCAGGAACAGCCAGAACACCCCGATAAGAATACGTGCAAACATCCGCCTTCTGACAAGATAAACGACAGAAAAGGTTGCGAATATCATAAATGCATTGTACAGAAACACCAGCGGCGTCTTGGTCATGTAATCCCACGCCTCAAAAAACGACAGGCGGGATACCGTTTCAATAAGGAAGTTGATCACACATGCCAGGAGGAAGTGGAGCGGCAACGAGAGTCTGTTCATCCACTTATAGACAGGCTGCATCTTTCTTGCGAACCTGCTGTTGCGCCGTTCTTCCAGTATGCGCTGTCTCCGCTCTTTCTTCTCTTTGAAATGCCGTTTGATATCTTCTTTTTTCAGATTTCTGATTTTTGTAAAAAATCCTTTGATATCAGGTTTTCTGATATGAATGCGTTTCATGTATGATCTTACATCCTTTCTTCTCCGGGAGGAGAGCTCTGCAAGTTTATTTTCCAAGCCCCGCCATTCTCTCTTTTACCTGCTCGAGCATCTGAGTATATTTCTCCAGTTTGTCCCTCTCCGCCTGGACCTTATCCGCCGGAGCCTTGTTCACAAACTTCTCGTTGGAGAGCATTCCCTGTGCTCTCTTTATCTCTTTATTCAGTCTGACTTCTTCTTTGGCCAGTCTCTCTTTCTCCTGTTCAAAATCCACAAGATCCTCAAGAGGCATATATACGACCGCATCCGGAACTACAACAGATACCGCGCTGTCCGCGATTCCTTCCCTGTCCGGCTGGATGATGATCTCATTTGCCATCATGAGAGGCTTCACGGAACCCTCAAGAGCCGCAATGCCTTCACACACATCCCCGTCCGTGGATACGAGATACACTTTCGTCTTTCTGCTGTTCGGCACATCCATCTCAGAACGGATGTTGCGGATGCCTCTGATGATTGCTTTCACATGTTCCATCACATTCTCGTCCGCAGGGAAATTCCACTCGTCTCTGTACTTCGGCCACTCTGACATCATCAGAGACTCTTCCTCAGGCACAAGAGCGCTGTAGATTTCCTCCGTGATAAACGGCATGAACGGATGGAGCAGTTTCAGCGCCTGGCTAAGTACAGTCTTCAGCACCCACAGAACACAGTCTGCCGATTTCGGATCTTCCTCCGCATGATAGATGCGGTCTTTTGCCAGCTCCACATACCAGTCACAGAACTCGTCCCAGATAAAGTCGTAGACTTTCTGTACTGCGATTCCGAGTTCGTATTTATCCATGTTCTCTGTCACGTCTTTTGCCAGTGTGTTCACTGTGGAAAGAATCCAGCGGTCAGCCGGCGTAAGCAGCGCGTCGTCCGGTTTCTCAATGACTGCGTCATCCTTCATATTCATAAGGATGAAACGGGAGGCGTTCCATACCTTGTTGGCGAAATTGCGGCTTGCCTCCACTCTCTCGTTGTAGAAACGCATATCATTTCCCGGCGCATTTCCGGTGACAAGCGTCAGTCTCAGGGCGTCAGCGCCGTACTTATCGATGATCTCCAGCGGATCGATACCGTTTCCGAGGGATTTGCTCATCTTGCGTCCCTGGGAGTCGCGCACCAGCCCGTGGATGAGCACCGTGTGGAACGGCGATTTTCCTGTGTGCGCATAACCTGAGAATACCATACGGATTACCCAGAAGAAAATGATATCGTATCCTGTCACAAGCACATCCGTCGGATAGAAATAGTCCAGATCCTCCGTCTTCTCCGGCCATCCCAGTGTGGAGAACGGCCACAGCGCTGACGAGAACCATGTATCCAGAGTGTCCTCATCCTGTGTGAAATGTGTGCATCCACAGTGCGGGCACTTCTCAGGCGCATGACGGTCAACGACAACTTCACCGCACTCGTCACAGTAATATGCAGGGATCCTGTGCCCCCACCAGATCTGGCGGGAAATGCACCAGTCTTTGATATTCTCCAGCCAGTGGAGATAAATCTTGTCAAAACGTTCCGGCACAAATTTAAGCTCGCCGGTCTTTAACGCATTGATGGCAGGCTTTGCCAGCTCCTCCATCTTCACGAACCACTGCTGTTTGATGAGCGGCTCTACTGTCGTACCGCAGCGGTCATGAGTTCCCACTGCGTGCGTGTGCGGAACAACTTTCACAAGGTATCCCTGCTCATCCAGTTCTTTTACGATGGCCTCTCTCGCCTCGTAGCGGTCCATGCCTGCATATTTTCCGCCGTTTTCGTTGATGGTGGCGTCATCGTTCATGATGTTGATCTCCGGCAGGTTATGGCGTTTGCCTACCTCGAAGTCATTCGGATCATGCGCCGGCGTGATCTTCACCGCACCTGTACCGAACTCTTTGTCTACATAGTAATCCGCCACGATCGGGATCTCGCGTCCTACAAGCGGCAGGATCACGTTCTTTCCTACGATGTCCTTATAACGCTCGTCATCCGGGTGTACGGCAATGGCCGTATCGCCCAGCATCGTCTCCGGGCGTGTCGTCGCGATCTCCAGGAACCTGTCCGTCCCGACGATCGGATATTTGATATGCCAGAAATGTCCTTCCTGATCCTCATGCTCTACCTCTGCGTCGGAAAGGGAAGTCTTACACTTCGGGCACCAGTTGATGATCCTGGAACCTTTATAGATGTATCCCTTGTTATACAGGCTGATAAATACTTCCTCAACCGCCCTGGAACATCCCTCGTCCATAGTGAAACGCTCTCTGTCCCAGTCACAGGAGACGCCAAGCTTCTTAAGCTGGGCTTCTATGGTCCCTGCATATTCTTCTTTCCACTGCCAGGTCCTTTTAAGGAATCCCTCACGTCCCAGCTCTTTCTTATCAATTCCTTCTTCTTTCAGCTGGTTTGTCACTTTTACCTCTGTAGAGATAGCCGCATGGTCTGTTCCCGGGATCCACAGCGCATTGTACCCCTCCATCCGCTTATAACGGATAAGGATATCCTGGAGCGTGTTGTCAAGGGCATGACCCATATGAAGTTTTCCCGTAATGTTCGGAGGCGGCATCACTGTTGTAAACGGTTTTCTGCTGCGGTCTACCTCGGCATGAAAATATTTATTTTCACACCACTTGTCATACAGTTTCTCCTCGATCGCTTTCGGATCATAAGTTTTTGCCAATTCTTTACTCATTGTGCTCTCCTTGTCTCTCCCTCATTGAATTCCTGCGTCCGCCCCTTATCCCCGCGCTGTGTGCATCCGGTGTTCACGGAATTTTCACAGCTGCATAAAGAAACGCCCTTTACAGAACGTAAAGGGCGAGGATTCCGCGGTACCACCTTATTTCACATATTCCCATACTGCCGGAGTTTCCTCCTGTATCTGAAATATATCTCTGAAGTCCTGTAACGTGGACCACTCCGGGACAGCTTACCCGCATGTCGGGCTGCACGCCCTGCACAGATGCTCTTCGGCTGTCCGGTTCAAAAGCTACCTTCCACTGTCCTTACCCGAAACCGCCTTTCAGCCTGAGGGCGGTCCTCTCTGACGGAAGCAACAGCGTACTCCTCTTCCTCGTCACCTTTGTTACAATAGTATTAACTAAAAATTAACTATCAAATACTATAGTCGCAAGAGGAAGATTTGTCAAGATATTTAGTAAATCTTAAGATATCAGTTCATTCCATCATATCTTCGATCATCCCCACGATATCGTATCCGTAGTTATCACCTGTCGCCCATCCGAATCCCTCCGGATTTTCCTGCTGTCCGAGCCACTGCACATAAGGCGCGGAACCTTTCCTGACGTACTCATACCTGTCGTCCACGCACTCCCCGTTCAGAGCGTCTGATGTGGCGTATGCCTTGAGGTGCTGAATCTGCGCCCGTATCCCTGTCTGTACGTCCGGATAAGAATTTCCAGGCACTCCGTTTCCGGTCGTACCAAGTCCCGCAAAGTTGAACTGCTCGATCGATGCGTCACCGCCAAACTGCAGAAATCCCGTCTCCTTCATCGTCTGGGCGAACGCCACTTCCGGACGCACTCCCTCTGCCGCCGCCTCATCGTAATACATCTGGCAGAATGTCTCGATGGAATCTGCACCGCCCTCGGAAAGTTCTTTCGCCGGATACGTCTCGCCGGACGCATTAAAATAATCGACCATCTCCTGAACCGTGATATCGCTCTTCCCCATGATCGGATACTGCCCGTCCGCGATTGCCTCCTGCACCTCTGCATCCCCGGGCTCAGACGGCTCCCCGCCGCTGTCACTTGCACTCTCTCCACCAGTCTGTTCGCCGTCACCGCCGGCTGCCGCTGCGGTTTCTGTCTGGTCGTTCCCGGCCGCGCCGGGCGAAAAGAGTCCCGCGGCCCCGGCCAGTCCGAGCGTGAGCACAATAAGAACTGCAAGTCCTGCTTCCATATATCGCTTAAACGTGTTGCTGCTCCACTTCATTAATCCATTCCACTCCTGTGCCGTGACTTGTCTATATCACATCTGCGGCAAAATATCTGTTGTCGGATCCGAACTTACGGATCTCTTTCCATATTATATTATATATGCTCCTGTCAATATGCATGGTCTGTCCGGCATTGCAGGCTTAACTTTTGAAAACCATAAATCAGAATTTCTCTTTTTACTGTTCCTAATCTAAGTGGAACACCTCGTGCAGATCTGCGGACACCGGGCTGTTATCCGGGTTCGTCTCCATGATATCCGCCATAAAGTCCCACCACTTGCGGTTGATAGCAGTATCTGCGCTCTCATCCCACTTCGCAGGATCTTCCAATTCTATGTACCCGTACAGGACCAGCGTCTCTCTGTCGAGAAAGATCGTGTAATTCTTTCCGCCGTATTCATGGATCATCTCCTGCATCTCCGGCCACAGCTCGTTGTGGCGTTTCTCATACTCTTCTTCCATCCCCGGATAGAGTTTCATCTTAAATCCTTTTCTTACCATATCGCTTTTCCTGCCTTTCCTGATTTTATTTTCTATAATATATACTATCTGACAGGGATGTCAATCGATAGAGGAATGATTTTATAATTCAGGTAAAATTTTCTGAAACAGAAAAAGCAGCCTGCATAGACTGCTTTTTCTTCATTTAATCTTAAAATACTTAATCTCTCTTCCGTGATGTGATCACGCTCTGGATCACGAGGAACAGACACAGCATAGCCGCTACAGTGATACCTGTCCACCATGCCTCGTCCAGTCCGACGGAGGATACGATGTTCTGGATCGTACTTAAAGACAGCACGCCCACGAATGTACCGATAATGTTTCCGACACCGCCTGTCAGCAGAGTACCGCCGATGATGGAGGATGCGATGGCATCCATCTCCATACCGGATGCATGGGATGCGGAACCGGAACCTACATACAGGAAATATACATAACCGGCAATTCCTGCCAGGACACTACACATCAGATGTGCAATGAATTTCGTTCGTCTTACATTGATACCAAGCATCAACGCGCTCTGGCTGTTGCCTCCCACCGCGTAGAAAGAACGTCCGAGCTTCGTCCAGCGGAGCATGACGAACAGTCCGATCACGATAACGAGCGCCACGATAACTCCGATATTGATGTAAGCATCTATGTAATTGCCGAGACGGTTTACATTTCCCATCCCCGGAACGATGATACGTGTGTTTTTCAGTGCTGTAAATGCTTCGTTCTGTACGTTGAACGGCTCTGTATGTACGATCGTCGTCATACCTCTTGCAAAGAACATACCTGCAAGAGAGATGATAAACGGCTGGATCTCAAGGTACGCAACAAGGAATCCCTGAACGATACCATATGCAAGACCGATACCGAGAGCCAGAAGGATAGACATCGGCACATTCCAGTTCATATAGTCGAGGCTGACTGCACAGCTCATGCAGACAAGTGCCACTACACCGCCGACAGAGATATCGATACCGCCTGTGATCATAACAAGGCTCATGCCGCAGGCTGTAATGATCAGCGCAGACTGCTGCATCAGGATATTAAACAGATTCTGTGCGTTTAAGAAGCCTCCTCCAAGGAATATCATGGCTCCGATATACATAATAAGGAATATTGCTATTGTTATGATCAAAAGCAGATTTGCATCTGTAATCTTCTTTTTCTTCTGCACCTGACCGGCAGCTGCAGATTTTTTCGTAGATAATGCCATATCAGCCGACCTCCTTTGCATTGTGCGCTCTTAACTTCTTTCCGAGAGAAGCAAGACGCTCTTTTACGATCGGTGCACTCATAACCACCAGAATGATCACGACTACGGCCTTATATGCCGGAAGGGCTTCTGATGCGACTTTAAACTTATACAGAGTCGTCGTCAGGAACTGGATCGTATACGCACCCATGATCGAAGCCGGCATATTGAACTTACCGCCGCTCAGTGCATTTCCGCCAAGTGCGACTGCCAGGATGGCATCCATTTCAATATCTTTCGCGATGACTGAATAGTTGATCGTAGACAGACGGCTTACTTTGATCAGTCCGACAACTGCAACACAAAGTCCCAGAATGACGAAAGTGATAAACTTGATGAATTTCGGGTTCAGTCCGTTCAGTCTGGAGGAACTCTCATTGATTCCGACTGACTGTGTATAAAGTCCGAGATTCGTAAATTTCAGTGCCAGAGCAGTGATAACAATACATGCGATCGCAATAAATACCGGCGTCGGAATCGGGATTCCCGGAATCATTCCTCCAAAGTATCCGAATGTAGCGTCACTGACGATCGGAAGCTGATTCTGGTTGATCCATGCGGCGATGTTCCGCCCTGCTGTATAGAGGATCAGCGTTGCGACCATAGGCTGGATCTTGAACTGAGCTACAAGGATGCCATTAAACGCGCCAAACAGCATTGCCACCACACAGGCCACGAGAAAAGCAACGATGATCGGCGCCTGAAGCTCTGCCGGTCTCGCCTCTGTGCCGCAGAGTACACGCAGGATCACACTTCCGGCGATCGCGATCGCCGCGCCCACACTGATATCCTGTCCGCCGGTCGCCGCTGTGACAAGCGTCATACCGATGGCAAGGATCGCGAGTTCTGAACCATTGTCAAGGATCGTGATGATATATCCCGACAGTACCGGACTTCCCGCACTGTTGTAGCCGAATTTGATCTGATAGAACCCCGGATCCATGATCAGATTGAACAAAGCCAGCAGCAGAAGTGCCACGATCGGGATAAATATCTGTTTTCTCGTCAGATTTTTTAACATCTGACCTGCACTTTTTTTGTTCATATTTGTCTTTTCCATTATTTTATATCACCTCCGGCGATCGTACTCATGATGCTGTTCTGTGTCAGCTCATTCCCTGATATCTCGCCCACAACTTTGCGGTCTCTCATAATGATAAGACGCGAACATGTACGGAGCATCTCGTCTGTCTCTGAAGAAATGAACGTAACGCTCATTCCCTCAGACGCCAGCTTGAGTACCAGTTTCTGGATCTCCACTTTTGTACCGACGTCAATACCTCTGGTAGGCTCATCCAAAATGAGATAGTCCGGATGTGTCAACAGCCACCGTGCAAGGATAACTTTCTGCTGATTGCCACCGGAGAGCGATTTGATCGGAGTATCGGTAGAGGCTGTCTTAATGTCAAGAAGTTTGATATACTCCTCCGCGATCTTGTTCGCCTCCGCCTTTGAATATGGACGGAAGAATCCGCGCAGTACCTGCTGGGCAAGAATGATGTTGTCCCGCACAGAAAGATCTCCGACAATACCGTCCACTTTGCGGTCTTCCGGAAGATATGCGATTCCGTGCTTCATCGCATCGATCGGTTTTGATATCTTTACTTTCTTTCCTTTCACTTTTACAGAACCGGCAGTAACGTGATCCGCGCCAAAGATCGCACGAACACATTCGCTTCGGCCGGAACCGAGCAGTCCTGCAAAACCGTTAACTTCGCCTTTCTTGATATGGAAGTTAAACGGTTTGATGCCGGCGTCACTCTGAAGACCTTCTGCTTCAATTACATACTCAGATTCATCTGCGCCGTGATATACAAGACTCTCGTCGCGGATTTCTGACATATCATCGAGTTCTTTTCCGAGCATCTTCGCTACAAGCTGGACTCTGGGCAGATTCTCGATCTCATATTCGCCTACGAGCTGTCCATCTCTTAAAACAGTGATCTTATCGCAGACTTCATACACCTGATCAAGGAAGTGAGTAACAAATATAATACCTACACCTTTTGCCTTCAGATCCCGCATCAGACCGAACAGCTTCTCAACTTCATTGTCATCCAGGGAGGATGTAGGTTCATCCAGAATGAGCACCTTACATTCCATATCCACGGCCCGCGCAATGGCTACCATCTGCTGTACCGCGATCGAACAGCTGGAGAGCTGCTGTGTCGCCTCTGCCGGGATGCCAAGAGACTTCAGGATCTTGTCTGCATCCCTGTTCATCTTCTTCCATTTCTGTCCCACTCCTTTGGTACGTCCGATGTACATATTCTCGGCAACCGTCAGGTTCGGGCAGAGCGTGATCTCCTGATATACGGTACTGATTCCCAGATTCTGTGCATCCTGCGGAGAATGGATCACTGCAGGTTTATCCAGACCTTTCAGGTAGATTTCTCCTTCGTCTTTCTCATATACTCCTGTAAGAACTTTGATCAGTGTTGATTTTCCGGCGCCGTTTTCTCCCATCAGAGCATGGATTTCACCCTCGCACAGTGTAAAATCCACTTTGTGCAGGGCGCGCACTCCGGGAAAGTATTTGCATATGCCTCTCATTTCGAGTACAGATTTTTCTTTCACCAGTATATTCACCTCTCAACCTTTTTTAGAAAAAATGCGGCGCAGACGTACTTCTTTTTGTTCCGCCGCGCCGCGTGCTTTTATACCTTTATGTATTCCCGGCGTCTGTGACCGTCCGGTACTTAGATACCGTAGTTATCGATATCTTCCTGTGTGATCGTTGTTGCGTCGAAGCCCTGCTCCTCAAGGTAGATCGTCTTCTCTTCAACTGTTCCGCCGCTCTCGATCGTCTGGATTACTTCGTCGATATAGGAAGCCTGATACGGGTTACACTGTCCGTCATAGTTCCAGTTTCCTTTAAGCAGTTCTTCCAGAGCCCATGTGTTTGTATCGAATCCCATGATGATAACGTCGCCTTCAACACCGTGTGAAATGTTCGCCTGATCGAGTGCTGCAACCGCGCCTCTGGCCATATCGTCATTCTCAGCATAGATTACATTGAAGTCCTCCCCGGAGTCGATTACAGACTGAACGATCTGCTGTGCAGTCTCAGCGTTCCAGTCAGCTGCCTGCTGTGTTACCAGATTCCAGCCGTCGGACTCAACTGCATCATTAAGAGCACCTGTACGTCCCTGCTGAGCTGCTGATCCCATAACACCCTGGATGTGGATGATATTGTACTCATCAAGCCCCTGATCTCTCAGCCAGTTAACTGCTGTCTCGCCTTCTTTATCCATATCGGAGATGATCGCTGCCTCGTAAAGGCTCTCGTCTGCATCGATGACACGATCGAAAAGGATAACTCTTGTTCCTGCGTTCTGTGCATCCTGAAGTACTGTATCCCATCCTGCCGTATCTGCCGCAGAGAGGAGAAGATAATCAACACCGTCCTGGATAAACTGCTGAGCCGCTGTGATCTGCTCATCATTCTTTAAGCTGTATGCAAATGAGGCATTATAGCCGTTCTCTTCTGTGAACATCGCTTTCATGTCATTGTCATTTGCCGTGCGGTATCCCGACTCGTTCGGATCATTGTTGATGATGCCGACATTAATCAGATCTCCGCTCCCGGAATCTTCTGCTGTCGCTGCTGTGTCATCTGATCCAGAAGATGAAGTATCTGCACTTCCTCCGCCGCATCCTGCAAGACTTGCTACCATTGCTGCTGACATTAATAATGCTGCAATTCTTCTTTTCATTTTTGTTCCTCCCTTTTGATAAGTTATTCTCCCGCTCTTTCGCGGACCGTCTGTTCCGGGATGTCTCATCCCTGTGTCTATACGATACCATTCCGAAATTTTCATTTCAATCCGAAAACGCCCGTTTTATCAAGGTTTATAACATATTTACAATACAAATTTTGCGTGATATTATAATCTTTAAATACAAATCTAATCAGAAGGGGAATTATTTTCAGATTCAAGTATAATATTTTTATATTTGTACTGTTTTGCACAATTTTTTGAAACGGTTCGTTTCTTTTTTATATACTGTGCACAATGAATACTGATAAGAATAAAGTTTGATAATTATTTACTCTTCTGTTTCTTATATAAGATTTTTTACTTTAGGGGAATTAAAAAGTCGAAAATTAAAGGAGGATTTTGCCATGTCGATCAAGTACAAATGGCTCGCCGGAAAGCTGAAAGAAATGACAGAGAAATACAGAAAAGCCGGAATAGAAAAACTGCCCACAGAACATGAACTGTGTTCCAGATATCATGTGAGCCGCCAGACAGTACGGCAGGCGCTGTCCCTTCTGGAGAACAGCCGGCTTATTGTAAGGAAGCAGGGGAGCGGCTCTTACATAACGGGACTTTCTTCTGATCCTTCCCGCAACACGGTGGCAGTCCTGATTTCCGCCGATCAGGAATACATTTATCCGGGCGTTCTTTCAGATATCCGGACCGAACTGGACGAGAACGGATTTTCCAGCCGCGTCTATATTACCGGGAACCGGACAGAGATTGAGTATCAGGTCCTGCTTGATCTGCTCGATGCTCCTCCCCGCGGAGTCATTGCAGAAGGATGTAAAAGCGCTCTTCCCAGCCCTAATCTTGATCTGTACCGCCGTCTCATCAAAAAAGGAACTTCTGTTGTGTTTCTCCACAATTATTATCCTGCGCTGGCGGACAGCCTGTATGTAAAAGACGATAACGCCGGCGGAAGCGCCATACTTGTGCGGCATCTGGCTGAGCGGGGACATATCTCCATCGGCGGCATTTTTAAAACCGATGATCTGCAGAGTATCGAACGCTATCAGGGATTTGTGGAGACAATGCGCGCCCTGCACCTTAACATAGCAGATGAAAGGATCGGCTGGTTTGATTCCCGTGACCAATATGCCCTGGAATCTGCAAGGGACACCTCGTTTCTCAGAGAAATCGCAAAAAATGCTCTGTGTTCCTGCACTGCTGTCGTCTGCTATAACGATATGATCGCATTCTATCTGATGCAGGAACTCGGGCGGGCCGGTTACCGGCTTCCGGAAGATATGGCTGTCACGGCCTTCGACAACACTTACCTGAGCAATTACGGCCCCGTCTCTGTCACTACACTTTCCCACAAGCCCCACGAAATGGGTACTCTGGCTGCTAAGACACTGATCCGGCGCTTAAAGGGACTTCCCGCAGGTTCGCAGGAAGTCCCATGGAAGCTCAATCTGAAAGAAAGTACGAATCATATGATATAGCCATCTGCCGTCGCGTCCGATACAGCAAACAGGGCTATTCCGTCGCCCCCTCTTTGCTGCCGGAACGATATTCCCTCGGGCTCATACCCTGTGTTTTCCGGAATACAAAACTAAAGTAATGAGCGTCTTTATATCCCACCCGGGCGGCGATCTCCCCGGATGGAAGATCTGTGCTCTTTAGGAGTTTCCTTGCGCTCTCCATCCTCTTCTCCGTCACATACTCCACAAATGTCTTATCCATGCTCTGACTGAATACGGCGCTCAGATAATTCGCACTCACCTCTGCCTCTGCGGCGACCGTATTAAGAGACAGACTGTCATGCATATAATTTTCATCAATGTATGCCAGCGCCCGGCTGATCATCTTTTTGTTCTGTCTGCTGCTGGCCTTTTCCCTGATCTCAAAAGCGGCCTGAAGCATGTGGACAAAATAGGCAGGCACCTCGTCCGTTTCTATATTCATCTCCTGAGCGTAATCGCCGATCTTGTCCATATACTCTTCTTTGGAAGCCCCCAGAGACTCTACATATGCAATCGTCGTAAACCGGATATTGAGAACAACATAAGCCCGGAACATTCTGGACTTCAGCGCTTTGCTGATACTCTGGAGATAAGACTCTACAAAGTCATGGATCTCGCCCTCATTTCCATGTTCCAGAAAATCCCGGATCACTTCCTGCGCCATCGTAGCCGGATCGACACTGTCTATATTCTGCTCCTCCTGAGCATTGATATAGTCCTCAAGCGTCACCCCGGACAGCACATGGAGATCCGGCATTATAAAGCGATAGGCAAAATAGTGGTTCACCTGCCGGTAACATTCCGGCAGAAGGCTCAGTCTTTCCACCGGACTGCCCACGGCCACATACCACTCCAGATGTTCCTGCCGCACACAGAACTCCCGGATATGCGCCAGTCCTTTTTCCGTAAATTCTCCGATCTGCGCCTTTTCCCCGCGGATGAGTACCCCGTAGGAGCTGGCATTCCACCGGAACAGCAGATACTCCGGGTGCCGCAGGAAATACAGGATCACTTCATCCTGATTTCTCATAAATTCTTCCATTCCTTCTCCTGAAAAATCCGGATTCTTCTCCTGCAGGTAGAACAGCAGCAGATTATAGCAGGGCGCCGCGATCTCAAGAGAGAGCTTCGCCGCCTCCTCATAGATCTCATTGACCGGAAGTTCTCCTGTCAGCACCTTCTCCATAAACCTTCTTCTGGAAAACTGTTCATAGACATGCATCTCTGTCTGGTACTGGATCTGATAGTCGTTTTTATCCCTCTCCTGTTCGATCTTATCTCGGAGCTCCAGAAGTGTCTTTTTCAGGGTAAGTCTGGTGATCGGCTTCAGCAGGAACTGGTCGACTCCGACTTCGATCGCCTGCCTCGCATATTCAAAATCATCATACCCGCTGATAATAATGATCTTCATCTTCGGAAATTCCTTGCTCACGATCCTGCTCAGGGACAGCCCGTCCATAAAAGGCATCTTGATATCCGTAATGAGCACATCCGGCCGGGCCTTGCGGAGCAGCGGCAGAGCCATCTCTCCGTCCGCCGCTTCTCCCACAAAGCGGAATCCGTACTGCTCCCACGGAATGTTGTCCCTGAGTCCGTCTCTTATTACACTTTCATCTTCTACAAGAAATACTTTTAACATACCAATCTCCTATATCGTCAGTAACTTCTGTTGTCAATCAATTCCTGTGTTACGTTATCCCGGGTAAATATCTGTTCCGGCACGTAAGAATACTTCTCTGCCTGCTCCCCGTCTTCCAGTTTCCGGATCACCTGCTCGATATACGGTCCCTGTTCCGGATTACACTCAATATCCACGTTGATCAATCCTGCCTGAACTTTCTCAAGGGCAGACCTCACCGCATCAAAGGAGATCACGATAACATCGCCGTCTGTACCTGTAGATATCCCCGCATTTTCGAGTTCCTCCAGCACTCCGAAAGTCATATCGTCATTCTGGGATACGACCACATCGATATCCCCGTATGTATCCAGAAGCCTTTTCATCTCTTCCCTCGCCTTGGCGGTTGTAAAATCTCCGCCGGTCTGTTCCAGTATCTTCCAGTTATCATGCCGGGCTGCCACATCATTGAAGCCGTTCGTGCGTCCGATAGTAGATGTACCGCCGTCCGTCCCCTGGAGCACTACAATATTGATCTCTTCTTCCGCGCGTTTTTGTTCTTCCAGATAACCGGCCAGCCAGTTCCCGGCATTCACTCCCTCCTGAAAGAAATCCGAACCGATCCACGCGGTAAACAGCGACTCATCTTCTGTCTGCACCATACGGTCCATGAGGATAACCGGTATCCCTGCTTCTTTTGCCTCATAGAGAACATCATCCCAGCCGTCCTCCTCAATAGGAGAAAATACGATATAGTCTGCCTGCTGGGAGATAAAATTCCGGATCGCCTTTATCTGGTTCTCCTGTTTCTGCCTCGCATTGTCAAAGATCAGCAGATATCCGTTTTCTCTTGTAAATACGTTCTGTATCGAAGCAGTATTGGCTGTCCTCCACACTGACTCACTGCCGATCTGGGATACGCCTACCACGATCAGATCCTCATCTTCTGCCTTATCCCGCTCTGAACTTCCGACATCAAACTGCTTGCCGCACCCTGCAAGAAGCAGGATCAGCAGTATTACCGCACAGGCCGCCTTCCCCGCCTTCTGTGCAAAGCCCGTCATCCATGCTGTCATAATTCTTCCTTTCCCTCTAAATGATTCTGCTGAGACGTCTCAATCTGGCCTGATATCCCGGCACCCGCTTTTATCGCCGGGATCAGGATTTCCACGATGGTTCCCCTATCTTTTACCGACTGGATTGAAAGCCCGTACTGTTCCCCGAAATACATATGGATCCGCTCGTTTACATTGGCGAGTCCGAAACCTTTCTCTGTCTCCTTGCAGGGACGGCTGATCTCCTTGCGCAGCTCCTCAAGCTCTTTTTCTTCCATTCCGGCTCCATTGTCCCTGACAGTCAGGCGGATGAGCTCCCCCGCCTTCTCCCCGTTGACATGGATGTATCCTTTTGCGCGCTTATATTTAATTCCGTGATAGAGTGCATTTTCCACTACAGGCTGGAGGGTAAGCTTAAGGATCTGATAATCGTAAAGCACCTGATCGATCTGTATGTCATATTCGAGAATATCATGGTATCTCACAGACTGGATCTCAAGATAGCTCCTGATATGCTGCTCTTCCTCCCGTATGGTGATCAGTTCTTTTCCCTTGCTGAGAACCTGCCGGAAAAAACCGGACAAAGTGACTACCATATTGACGGCCTGATCCGGCTCATTTCCCTCAATCAGCCATACGATCGTATCCAGCGTATTGTAGAGAAAATGAGGATTGATCTGTTCCTGCAAAAGCCGCAGGTCCGTCCGTCTGAGTTTCTGTTCATCCTCTTTGATCTGCCGGATCATCCCCTGCATATTTCCGGCCATATTATTAAATCCGTCCGCCAGTTCCGCGATTTCATCCCTCGTATTGATCCGGGCCCGCGCGGTAAAGTCTCCCTGCGCAACTTTCTGGGTTGCATTATACAGCTCGCGCACAGGCTTTATGATACCTGAGGCGATCAGGACTGCCGTCACCGTGACGACAAGCACAAGAACGCCAATGAGACTTCCGAACAGCACAATAAAATCCCTGATCTGGTCGTTCAGGTCTGCGGTCACTTCCTCCATATTCCGAATCTGGTAATAGATATAATACTGAATGTCATCCTGAATCAGTTCTGTAAGGACATAAATGTTATTGTCCAGCCTTTTGATATTATCGTCATACTGTCCGTCAGAAGACGTAGTCTCGACAATGTCATCCACCCTGTCTTCCAGCGTGTCCAGATTATTCAGAAGGCTCTGGAGCCACACTCTGCTCTCGCTCTCGGTCGTTACATCCATCAGGTCAGTAAATTCACTTCTCAGCTCATCGATCAGCTCGTAAGGATCTTCCAGCGTCTCCGCCTCTGAAATATTGTCAAATGTGACGTAGCCCACAACCAGTTTATACATACTTTCATCCATCTCTTCCTTAAAATTGAGATTATAGTTGTTTGCCACGGTGATATCACTTACGATCCGCTCATAGACCCGGCTGTAATTACTCATGGACGCGAGCAGATAGAAGATTGCAAGCAGGAACGGAAACACGACCATAGCTGCAAGCATCAGTATCTTCGTTCTGACCGAAAACCGCATATGTCCCTTTTGTTTTCTGATGTCCGGCCGGTCACTGTTTTTCATACATTTTCCCCTCCAGATTATCCTTTATCTTCTCCAGTTTTACAGACAGCTCTCTCATTTCCGTCTGTCCGAATCCGTCAAAAAGCATCTCCTCCAGCCTTGCAAATCCTTCTTTTACCTCTTCCGCTTTCATCCGGCCTGCATCTGTCAGACTGATCTGATAAGCTCTCCGGCAGCCGGGATCCCTTTTTCTCTCGATCAGCCCCTTCTTCTCCAGTCTGTCCAGCGTCCGTGACATCGTCGTCACATCAAGCATGCATTCGTCCGCCAGTTTTCTCTGAGAAACGTGCTCCGAAGACGCCAGAGACACCAGGATCCTTGCCTGCCCCTGTCCCGGCGTAAGCCCGATACTGAGAAGGAAATCCTGTACCTTATTCCGCTTAAGCTGCTCTATCTCAAACAGAAGCCGTCTCAGTCTCTGTTTCACGATCTTCACACCTCATTTCCACATTCCGTCTCATCTCCGCCAGCGCAGTATGCGCCGAAGGCCGTACAGCAGCGCGCTTACTCCAGCTCATACATCCCCGTATAGAGCTGATAGTATCTGCCTTTCTGTTCCAGCAGTTCTTCATGGCTTCCGCGCTCTATAATACTGCCATGCTCAAGCACCATGATTGCTTTTGAATTTCTCACGGTTGACAGACGGTGGGCGATCACAAATACTGTCCTGCCATCCATGATAGCATCCATCCCCTTTTCAATCAACCGCTCTGTCCTTGTGTCGATAGAGGATGTAGCCTCGTCAAGGATCAGTACCGGGGGCTGTGCGACGGCCGCCCGGGCGATGGCGAGAAGCTGCCTCTGTCCCTGTGACAGATTGCTTCCGTCACTGTACAGCATTGTATCATATCCGTCCGGGAGCCTCCGGATAAAGGAGTCCGCATTGGCAAGCTCCGCAGCTCTTATCACTTCCTCATCCGCTGCGTCCAGTTTTCCATACCGTATATTGTCGGCAATGGTTCCCGTAAACAAGTGCGTATCCTGAATGACCATTCCGAGGGAGCGTCTCAGATCATCTTTTCTGATATCCCGGACATCGATACCATCATAGAGGATCCGTCCCCCCTGTATCTCATAGAACCGGTTGATCAGATTAATGATGGTCGTCTTGCCGGCGCCGGTAGAGCCCACGAAAGCGATCTTCTGTCCCGGCTTTGCATAGAGACTGATGCCGGATAACACTTTTCTTCCGGGAACATAGCCGAACACGACGTTTTCAAACCTGACATCCCCGCGAAGAAGAGTCAGATTTCCCTGTGCGTCCTTCCATGCGTACTCTGTCTTTCCCGGGTGTATTACATCTGTCTCTTCATTTCTTCCATCTTCGGCCTCCGTAAGCGTACCTTCCTCATTCTCATGTACACGGACCAACGTGACAGTGCCCTCATCGATCTCTGATGGTTCTTCCATCATATCAAAGATGCGCTCCGCTCCGGCTAACGCAGACAGGATAAAATTGACCTGCTGTGTGAATTGGTTGAGAGGCATGGCGCTCTGCCGCACATAGACGAGATAGGCCGCAAGGCTTCCCAGATCCATCAGCCCCGCAATCGCCAGGAGGCCTCCCGCACAGGCCGAGACAGCGTAGCAGCCGTAGGAAAGGCTGACAATGCTGGGGATCATCATGGAGGAATAGGCGAGTGCTTTTGTGGACGCTGCCCTGAGGTCCTCGTTTTTCTTACGGAACACTTTCATGTCTTCCTCTTCGTGATTAAAGATCTTCTCTACTTTCTGGCCTGCCACCATTTCCTCAGTGAATCCGTTGATCGCGGCCAGATACTCCTGCTGCCGGTCGAAATACGCTTTGCTCCGCTTTCCGTTCCATTTGATAAACCAGAACATGATCAGAAGGAATACGATCACGATAAGAGCCATCCTCACATTCAGCACAAGAAGCATAACGACCGTTCCGGTCAGGGTAAGAGAGCTCTGGATCACCATGGTGAAGCTGTTGTTGAGCGCCTCCTGTATCGTATCCACATCGTTGGTAAACCGGCTCATCAGTTCTCCATGGGTATGGGCGTCAAAGTATTTCAGAGGCAGTGTCTGCACATGTGCAAACAGATCCCGACGGATATCACCTACTACCTTCTGCGACGTCTTTACCATCAGCCGGTTATAGCCGAACGTGGACAGGGCGCCGCACAGATACATGATCCCCATTCCGATCAGCGCAAGGATCAGTCCTTTTACATCTCCCGGAAGGATAAAATCATTGATCACCGGTTTGAGGAGATAGGTTCCCGCCACACTGGCGCCGGTACTGATCAAAACGAGAACAGCCACTACAAGAAGCAGCCATCTGTGATATCCCATATAGTGAAACAGCTGGCGCAATGCTTTCAGCGTATTTTTCGGACGCTTATACCCCGTATATCTTGCCATTACAGATCAGCTCCTTCCTTCTGAGACTCATAGATTTCCTGATATATCCTGTTGCTTTCCAGCAGTTCCTCATGAGTGCCGCAGCCTTTGATCCTGCCGTCGTCAAGCACTACGATCATATCAGCATGGCGCACGGAAGAGATTCTCTGTGCAATGATGATCTTCGTCATACGGGGCAGCTTTTCCTGCAGCATGGTCCGGATCCGCGCCTCGGTCGCTGTGTCCACCGCGCTGGTAGAATCATCCAGTATCATTACCTTAGGCTTTTTCAGTATGGCTCTTGCAATGCAGAGACGCTGCTTCTGCCCGCCCGAGACATTCACACCGCCCTGTCCCATCTCCGTGTCATATCCCTTTTCCAGCCTTCCGATAAATTCATCCGCCCCGGCGATCCGGCAGGCCTCCTCGATCTCCTCCTGCGTGGCGTCCTTATTCCCCCAAAGGAGATTCTCCCGCAATGTACCGGAAAAGAGCGTATTCTTCTGGAGCACCATGGCGATGGAATCCCGGAGATGCCGCAGCGGATACTGTTCTACCGGTCTCCCGTCGATCAGCAGCTCTCCTTTTGTTACGTCATATAATCTGGGAATGAGCTGTACAAGGGTTGTCTTGGCAGATCCGGTCTGCCCCACGATACCTACCGTCTGTCCGGCACTGATATGGAGATTAATATCAGAAAGGACATATTCCTTCGCATCTTTTCTGTATTTAAAATATACATGGGAAAATTCAATCTCTCCGCGGCTGACCGAAATGTTCTCTGCCCGATCCTCCTTGATGTCAATCTCCTCATCCATGATCTCTATGATACGCTTTCCCGAAGCCAGAGATCTGGTCAGCATAAGAAAGATATTTGAGATCATCATGAGGGAATTCAGGATCTGCAGGACATAACTCAGGAAACCGGTCAGCTCGCCCACCTGCATGGTTCCGATCCGGATCATACCGCCCCCGAACCAGAGGATGCTGATGATCGTTCCGTACATGACGAACTGCATGGCTGCCATATTGGTCGTGGCAAGCCTGAATGCCCGCTCAGACTGCGTCTGCAGGTTTGCATTGACTTCATTGAATTTTCCGATTTCATATTCGCCCCGCACATATGCCTTCACTACACGGACGGCAGTAAGATTTTCCTGAATGATGCGGTTCACCAGATCGATTGCCTCCTGCATCCGTCCGTAGAGCGGCCGCACATTTTTAATGATCAGCCACAGGCAGACAGCCAGCGTTGGAAGGGCCACCATAAACACAAGCGCCAGCTTCGCGTTGATGGAAAATGCGACGGCTGTGGCTGCGATCAGCATGACCGGTCCCCTGCAGGCAGGGCGCATACCGCTCGAGATGCTGTTCTGGATATTCGTCACATCACTCGTCATGCGGGTCACAAGAGATGACAGCTGGAAATGGTCTACATTTGCAAAGGAAAACTGCTGCAGTTTGGCGTACTCCGCTTCTCTTAAATTCGCGCCCAGTCCCTGCCCCGCTATCGCGGAGAACTGCGCGCTGCCGACACCGAGCAGAAACGCTGCTGCCGCACATATGAGCATCCATCCGCCCTGTCGGAAAATGTAGGCTTTATCGCCGTTCGCGACTCCGATATCCACGATATCCGCCATAATCAGAGGGATCAGGAGCTCAAAAAGCGACTCTGCCGTGATACACAAAGCCGCAAACACAAGATATTTTTTATATTTCCCGGAATAGGAGAAGATCCTTCTCAGCATATTTGACGCCGCCTTTCCATAGTTGTAGATACAACTATTGTATGCGCAATTAATATATGCGTCAATACTTTCTGAATGTCAATGTGCCTTTTCCTGGCTTTCAGATGAAGAGACGTTTCATATTGTGAAGACACTACAGAAAAAGAGACCGGCCACCGGTCTCTTTTCCGACAGACAGGATGATCGGAAGATCCTACGCTTCATCGATCGCTTTTCCGATATCGTGTCTCATGTATTTATTCTCGAATTCTACCCACTCTGTGGCTGCATAGGCGTTCTTTCTCGCCTCCTTGAGGTCTTTTCCCTTGGCTGTCACACCGAGGACGCGTCCTCCGTTCGTCACGATCTGTCCGTTGTCGAACTTCGTTCCCGCATGGAAGCAGTAACAGCCGTCATGCTTGCGGAACTCATCCAGCCCTCTGATCGGAAACCCTTTCTCGTATTTCACCGGATACCCGTCAGATGCAAGCACGACACACACAGCCGCATTATCCTCGAACTGAAGATCGATCTGGTCCAGAGTGCCGTCGATGCACGCCTCGACTACGTCGATGATATCATTTTTCATACGGGGCAGGACAACCTGTGCCTCCGGATCTCCGAACCGCGCATTGTACTCCAGCACTTTCGGTCCGTCCTCCGTCAGCATCAACCCGAAGAAGATCACCCCTTTAAACGGACGTCCCTCCGCCGCCATAGCGTCTACCGTCGGCTGATAGATATATTTCTCACAGAATTCTTCTACATCTTTCGTATAGAACGGGCTTGGGGAGAATGTTCCCATACCGCCTGTATTCAGGCCGGTATCTCCGTCGCCTGCGCGTTTGTGATCCTGGGCGCTCGTCATGGTCCTGATCGTCTTTCCATCAACAAAAGAGAGCACGGATACCTCGCGTCCGGTCATAAATTCTTCAATGACCATCTCGTTTCCTGCCGATCCGAACTTCTTATCCAGCATGATCGTCTTCACGCCTTCTTTCGCCTCTTCAAGATCCTGGCAGATAAGTACGCCTTTGCCCAGAGCGAGACCGTCCGCTTTCAGGACAATGGGGAATTTCGCCGTCTCAAGATATGCAAGCGCCTTATCGGGATCCGTGAAATTCTCATAAGCCGCCGTCGGGATATGATATTTCTTCATAAGATCCTTTGAAAATGCTTTCGATCCTTCAAGAATAGCCGCATTTTTCTTCGGACCGAATGTGCGTATCCCCGCCTCTTCCATCACATCCACCAGACCGCCTACCAGCGGATCATCCATGCCGACGATACACAGATCGATCTCATGTTCCTTTGCAAATGCAGCCAGTTTATCAAACTCCATTGCTCCGATATCCACGCACTCGGCATATTCTGCAATGCCGGCATTGCCCGGAGCGCAGTATATCTTGTCCGCTTTGGGACTTTTCGCAACGCTCGCTGCGATTGCATGCTCTCTTCCCCCGCTGCCTACGATCAGTACTTTCATGTAATAACCTCCTCAACCGGTTTTCTCTTCTCTTATTGCTTCGCGTCAACTGCACTATGGCAGGACCACTGTCCTTCTGCCCTTGACACTGACCTTTCCGTTTGCGATCAGATCGATCGCCCGGGGCAGGATCTTCCATTCCGCCTGCTCCATCACTCTGCGCTGAAGTGTTTCAGGAGTATCTCCCTGCTCTACTTCTACAGCCTTCTGCAGGATGATCGGGCCCGTGTCCGTCCCTTCGTCCACAAAATGGACCGTAGCTCCTGCTACCTTTACGCCCCGCGCCAGCGCCGCTTCATGGACCTTAAGACCATAATATCCTTTCCCGCAGAACGACGGGATAAGAGACGGGTGGATATTGATCATACGGTTTTCATATTTTTTGATCATCTCCGGTGGAATCACTACAAGGAATCCCGCCAGCACAACGAGATCCGGCTCATAGCCGTCCACCGCTTCCAGGAGCTTCTCATTAAAGATATCCCGTGTCTCAAAGTCCTTCGGGGATACGCACACAGACGGGATACCATTCTCAGCCGCCCGCTTCAGCGCATATGCATTTCTGTTATTGCTGATCACTCCTACAATCTGCGTATTCGTGATCGTCCCTTCCTTTATACTGTCAATAACAGCCTGCAGGTTCGTTCCTCCGCCGGATACCATTACCACAATACGCAGAGGCCCTTTCCCGGCTCCGCTGCGGCATGATCCGCTCCACTCGTCTGCACTGCCCTTTTTGCCGTTATTTATGCCGGTCTGCCCATCTAGCATAACTCTACTCCTTTGTCTCCTGCCTCAATACTTCCCGCCACATACGGAGTATCCCCGGCAGCACGGATCGCTTCCATCGTCCGGTCCACATCCGCCTCGTCGACGGCCACGATCATGCCGAGTCCCATATTGAATGTATTGTACATCATCTGTTCTTCTATATCGCCGTCTACGGAAAGCATGTCAAAGATCGGCGGGATCGGATAGCTTCCTTTGCGGATCACTGCTCTTGTGCCGTCTTTTAACATACGGGGCACATTCTCATAGAAGCCGCCGCCTGTTATATGGCTGCACGCCTTAACCGTCACACCGGCCTTACAGATGCTCTTTAACGCTTTTACATAGATCCTTGTCGGTGTAAGGAGCGCCTCTCCCAGAGTACACCCAAGACTCTCATAATATGTATCCAGCGCTTCACGCTTCATGCTGAATACCTGTCTCACAAGAGAATAACCATTGCTGTGTATGCCGGTGGAAGCCATGCCGATAAGCACGTCTCCCGGTTTGAGAGTCTCACCCGTGATCATATCTTTTCTGTCGCAGACGCCTACTGCGAAACCGGCAAGATCATACTCGTCCGGCGCCATAAGTCCCGGATGCTCGGCGGTCTCTCCGCCGATCAGAGCCGCTCCTGCCTGAATACAGCCCTCCGACACGCCTTTTACGATATCCGCGATCTTCTCCGGCTCGTTTCTGCCGCATGCAATGTAATCCAGAAAGAAAAGAGGCTCCCCTCCCGCGCATGCGATGTCATTGACGCACATCGCAACTGCGTCGATCCCTATGGTGTCATGCTTATCAAGGATCATGGCAAGTTTCACTTTCGTCCCACATCCGTCCGTGCCGGACAGAAGCACCGGTTCTTCCATCTTTTTGATGCCGGCAAGCGAAAAAGCGCCTGAAAATCCGCCAAGGCCGCCGAGCACCTCGGGGCGCATAGTCTTCTTCACATGCTCTTTCATCAGTTCCACTGATCTGTAACCGGCTTCGATATCAACGCCTGCTTTTTTATAATCCATGCTTTAATCTCCTATCTACTGTGATCATGTCTGAGCGTGCTCACTTATTTCTCGTTCAGATAAGCCTCGTATCCGATCTCATGCAGCTTGTCCGCTTTTGCCTGGACGCCCGCCTTCATCTCTTCGGAGTAGTCTTTAAGTTTCTGAAGAAGCGCCGGATCAGACACAGCGAGAATCTTCGCCGCGAGGATCGCCGCATTCATGCCTCCGTCGATGGCAACTGTTGCTACCGGAATTCCCGGCGGCATCTGCACGATTGAATAAAGCGCGTCCATACCGTCAAGATTCTTGCCGGACATCGGCACGCCGATCACCGGCATGGGGAAAAGCGCCGCGCACATTCCCGGAAGGTGGGCAGCCATCCCTGCTCCTGCAATGATCACTTTGACTCCTCTGTCCTCGGCGCCCTTCGCCCATTCAAAAAATGTCTCCGGCATCCTGTGCGCCGAAATAATCGTCATTTCATAGTCGATTCCCAGTTTTTCAAGCATTGACGCAGCCTTGCTCATGACTTTCAGGTCTGAATCACTGCCCATTACGATTGCTGCTCTTGGCATCTTTGCTCCTCCTTGATCCTGCATTTGTTTTTCGCGTCTCAGACCGCATACATCCGCGGTCGAATCATAATTCACGGAACGGCTCGTTCAGGATTTCCGTTCCCGGCAGAACGAATCTACCGTCTTTTAATAGTATAATGTGTTTCCCTTCTTTTGTCACTACACATATTTCTTCTAACTCTTCATAAGGTATGGTTATATCTGTATGACAGTGAAAATAGGCCCTCGACATATCCTCTCTTCGTCTGGCTGAGACAGAGTTCTCTTTCGCCACGATCTCCTTGCCGTTCGGATTATACACCCGGATATCCTCACTTAGCGAGTAGCAGGTATCTCCCACTGCAAAATGCGGTCCCGTCTTCTCGGCAATGAGTATGGGCAGTTTGTCTTCAATGCCGTACTTTTTGCCCACAACATAGGCGGTTGTGTTCGTGCCGATGGCAAACTCCCCGAGAGGCAGCGTTCTGTGCCCTTTTAATACATTGTCTGCTATATATCTTCGGCCTTCCTCCGTATCGTCAAAATTTCCGCAGCGATAGTCTGCGATCATGCCGTCTTTAAAAATCAGCTCCAGATCTCTATACTCAAGCCCTTCCAGATAAACGCGGCTTACATGGAGAGTCCCATTTGTCCCCTCAAGCACGGGAGATGTGAACACTTCTCCCACCGGGATGTTGACGTCCGCCACGCAGTTCTCGAAGACCGTCTCTCTCTCAGGATTGTTCAGACGGTACAGCTTCACCCGAATATCCGTCCGGTTATCTCCTTTTCCCGTCACATGGACATAGTCGCCCTGATCCAGAGCGTCGATCATCGTCTGCTGCACATTTTCATAGAGGCCGGCGTCCAGTGTATTGATGCGGATCACTTCGTTAAATATCTCGGGATAATCCTCTCCGATCTCCGGTACCGGATATGCGACGATGGTAAAACTGCGCTCCTCCCCCTTGATATATTCATTGGTAAGTTGTCCCGAACGGCTGTCGTAGCTGACCGCAAGTTCTTTCTGCTCTTCGTCATAGCGGGGGGCTTCCGGCACTGTCCCGGGCGAGAACGGCTTCTCCCCGAAGGTCTCCATGACCGCCGGACCTGCAAACTGCGCCGCCTGATCCCTGTGCTGTTCATAAACGGTCCGCATCACCTCAAGCCGCCGCTCGATATAACGTTTGTCCATGATAAGCGCCTGATCCTGGCGATGGTCATACTCGTACTGCCAGTTGGCGACAGCCCCGTGATATCCGATCTTATGGTGTTCCCGCTTTGTGACAATTCCAGAAGCAGCGCGGTAAATGACAGGCTCAAGCCCCATTTTACGGAAGTTCTCCATGGCAATACGGATGACTTTCTCGAATCCCAGAGTATAACGGATGTTGACTACTGATTTCTTCGACAGATCCTTGCCCGTATTGATAAATCCGATGCGGTACCCTTCCGTGTACACATCCGCCATCTTGCGCAGCGTCTCCTCCGGAAGCGTCCTGAGATGCCGGGCGGTACCCAGTTCATTCTCCGTGATGTATTCCCCGAACCGGTACAGATAGCGGTCGCTGTCAAGGTCCTCGTGCTCTATGATATCCACCGCAAAGGAGTATTCAGGATCGATCTGTTCGAGGATGCGGTCCGCCAGAAAGACGTCACAGTAATCGCTGGCATACCAGTAGAGGATATCCCGGACCGCGCCGGCCCCGGGTCCTTCCTCTCCTCCGGGCATATCTTTCTCCTGCCGGCATGCACTTTCAAACGCATTGTATACCTCGATAAACAGTTCAAAAAGTATCGTCAGATAGTCCGTGTGATTTTCAAAACAGTACGGAATGCCGGAGCGCATCTCCGCATAGAGCATACTGAGGAGCCGCCCCATTTCCAGTCCGAATCTTTCCGCCGCATACGCAGGATTGGCAAAGCTCCTGACGTACTGCTCTTCCATAACATCACGGTAGAGGATCTCGTTCAGACTCTTCATCTCCTCAACACTGTATCTCTCCCACTCGCCGCTTTCCACTTTCCGCCTGACATTCTCAAGTTCTAATAAAAAGATCGCCACATCCTGGAAATAAGCCAGAAACCGTTCCGGCACCGTCTCCTCTGAGACGATCCCCCGGAGCCTGCCTACTGCCAGAGCATGGCGTTCTTCATACTGCGCGTTCTTTTCTGCCTGTATCTCTCTTATATTCATCTGATAAGACCTCCTTTATTCAACTTAAGCCGCCTATGAATATCGCGAGAAAAAAAATCACTGATACGAAACTGACCGGAAGCCCGATCTTACACGTCAGATATCTGCGTTCCCGCTCATAGAAGCCACGGATCGCAAGACGCACTCCGTTGACAGAGAGGAACAGCGATACGATCGCAAGTCCGCCGATGATCCCGTGGGCGTTTCCCCGCTCCATAAATGCATAGAGAATACACCAGAGAAGGATGAGCAGCCCTGCAAATCCGCTGAAACAGGACGCAATCCCCTTACGGGAATGCTTAAGATTTGCCTGCCCGTATTTCCTCGTTCCCCTCTTCTTCCTCTCTCTTTCCTTCTGACGCTCCGCAGAACTCTTTCCGACTCCGAACATGATGCTTTCTCCTTATCCCATTGCATACCGCAAATAAAATATATCCTACCACACCGCCGATCGTGTTCAGCAGGATATCGTCCACGTCAAAGCTCCCCACTCTCGTAAAGAGCTGTACTGTCTCCACGCACAGGCTAAGCCCCATGCTGAAGAAAAAAGTTTTAAAAAATCCCCGCGACCTGCCCGCTATAGAGATAAAAAAACCATACGGGACAAAGATGAGTATATTGCCGAACAGGTTGGCAAACACCGTAAACGTACCCAATTGTTCCCTGTATGTGATAAAACGCCTGATCTCCTTGAAAAGTTCCAGATTATACCGGTAATTCTCCGAAACCTCTGTCCTCCCGTACCACTCTGCCACGAACAGAAAATAGATCAGAAAACCGACATATAATATAAACAGGACTTTACCGAGAGTCCTGATGACATTCACCTTCTTGATACCCAAAATGATTCCCCTGACACTTTGAAAAGGGACCGGCCATTTCCGCCGCCCCCTTATGCTGCTGTTGCAAATAATATATCTGTTTAAAAAGTTATTTCCTTTTTATGCTTCAGCAGATTCGCGCCGCTTACGATGGAAAGGACTCCCGCCGTGATCCCGACGACAAGGATAATGATCCCGACTGCTATATTGCCCGCGCCGCTGCTTTTCATCGCTGTATATGCCTTTTCCATATCACGCGCCTCCTTACTTTGCACCGTATGTTTCATAGTATGTATCGATCGCCGCCTTTAATGTATCATCGATGATAACTTTTCCGTTATATTCTTTATTGTACAGACATTCGACCACTTCCTCCATCGTAACGATCGCCGCCGTATCAAATCCGTAGAGCTCCCTGATCTCATCCAGCGCACATTTTGCGCCGCCTTTTCCCACTTCCATCCTGTCCAGGGATACGATGAGCCCGACGATCGTCACGTCAGCCGCTCCTCTTACCTTTGGCACCGTCTCTTCCATAGACTTGCCGGATGTGGTCACATCTTCGATCATGATCACCCGGTCCCCGTCTCTTAGACTGCTGCCAAGGAAACTGCCCTTGTCCGCGCCGTGATCCTTCTCTTCCTTGCGGTCAGAACAGTACCTCACTTCCTTGCCATACAGCTCGCTGTAAGCGATGGCAGTCACAACACTGAGGGGGATGCCTTTGTAGGCCGGTCCGAACAAGACGTCGAAATCATCCCCGTACCTGTCGTGGATGGCCTTCGCATAGTATTCGCCCAGTCTCTTTAGCTGCGAGCCGGTCACATATGCTCCTGCATTCATAAAGAACGGCGATTTCCTGCCGCTCTTTAATGTAAATTCTCCGAATTTGAGCACATCGCTGTCTACCATAAAATGTATAAATTCCTGCTTGTACTGTTCCATATCATAACCTCCTGTACAGGATATAGTAATCTCTGATTCTTTACAATTCTAACACAAGTCCATAGTATTTTCAATTGAGAAAGACACCTCAAAAAATGAAGTGTCCTTCCTCCCGCATCATATTATTTCACGATCCCGATCATCTCGCTGACCGTCTTAAATCCATACCGTTTCATATATTTCTCAATTCCGTCCACGATCTTCACCGTCACGCCCGGATCATGGAAATTCGCTGTTCCGACAGATACCGCACTGGCTCCCGCAAGGATCATCTCTATAGCATCCTCTGCTGTCGATATGCCTCCCATACCGACGACCGGCACATTCACAGCATTCGCCGCCTCGTATACCATGCGCACCGCGATCGGATGGATCGCCGGACCGGACACGCCGCCGGTCCTGTTTGCCAGTACGAAAGTCCTGCGGTTGATGTCTATCTTCATCCCCGTGATCGTATTGATCAGAGATACCGCGTCTGCGCCGCCCGCTTCCACAGCTTTTGCCATCTCGGCAATGCTCGTCACGTTCGGACTCAGTTTCATGATCACCGGCTGCTTTGCGTACTTCTTCACCGCTTTTGTGATATCCTCGGCCGCTTTCGGATCCTGTCCGAAAGCGATGCCCCCCTCTTTGACATTAGGGCAGGAGATATTGATCTCAAGCATATCCACGTCCTCGTCCGCCAGGCGCTCTACGACCTCGCAGTAGTCCTCCGTAGACTTGCCGCACACATTTACGATGATCTTCGTGTCATACTTTCTCAAAAACGGGATATCCCTCTCGCAGAACACGTCGATCCCCGGATTCTGAAGGCCTACCGCATTCATCATCCCTCCGTAGACCTCCGCGACTCTCGGAGTCGGATTTCCGGTCCAGGGAATGTTTGCCACACCTTTCGTCGTCACCGCGCCCAGGCAGTTTAAATCTACATAATCCGCGAACTCCTCTCCCGAACCGAATGTACCGGAAGCCACCGTCACAGGATTCTTCCACTCCACGCCGGCGATATTTACTTTCATATCCATCAGATCTCCACCTCCGCAGAAAGGAATACCGGACCGTCTTTACAGATCCTCTTATTATTTACATTACTATGGCTGTCTTTCTCTTTTGACCGGCACACACACGCCAGACAGGCGCCGATCCCGCACGCCATGCGCTCCTCAAGGGAGATATAACACTCGATTCCGTTCTCCTCTGCATACGCCTTGACCGCGCGGAGCATCGGCGTCGGCCCGCAGGCATAGATGATATCCGCCTCAAGAGTATTCTCCCGGATCGCGTCCATCACATTTCCCTTTGTTCCCGCACTGCCGTCTTCCGTCGCAAGAAACACTTCGCCGTTCTGCTCGAACTCCTCCCGGAGAAATGTCTCTGCGTCTCTGTATCCCACAATGATCTGCTTCTTCCTGCAGTCCATCTGCTTTGCCAGTTCCAGGATCGGAGGCACACCGATGCCGCCGCCGATAAGGAACGCCCGTTTCTCCTTCGCCTTGTCTACGGGGAATCCGTTCCCCAGAGGTCCGATCACCGGAATCGTGTCCTGCGCTTTCAGATGTGAAAACTCTTCTGTCCCTGTATTTTTTCCTGTGACGCGGTATACCACGCGCAGCCTTCCGGCTTCCCTGTCGATCTCACAGATACTGATCGGACGGGGAAGAAGCTTGCTGCTGTCGTTCGTGTACATTGAAATGAACTGCCCCGGCTTCGCCTCAGACGCCGCAGCTGTCTCGATCCACATACTGTAGATATCTTTCGCGATTTCCTCCTGAGAGACAACCAGTGCATTTTCCCTTTTTTTACTCATAATGGCTCCTTTTTTGAAACTGTCTGTTTATAGCGGTTCAGCCAAGCGCTCCGCTGATGTCCGCGATCATGGCTTCCACCGCCGCTCTGGATGCGTCGCCGAAGTTCTCTGCACCGTACTTTGCATAAGCTTCCTGCTTGTAAGCCGCGATAATGCCTCTGGAAGAATTAACGACAGCTCCAAGTCCGTCTTCATTGAAGAAATGGACCAGATCTTTGCCCTGTCCCCCCTGTGCGCCATATCCCGGTACTAGGATATACGCTTTCGGCATGATCTTTCGGAGTATCCTGCCCATCTCCGGGTAAGTCGCTCCAACGACAGCGCCCACGTAACTGTACTCATCGCCCATACATGCCGCGCCCCACTCGGCCACTTTCTCTCCCACCAGCTCGTAGAGCGGACGTCCCTCGATCAGCCTGTCCTGAAACTCCCCGCTGGACGGATTGGAAGTCTTGACAAGTACAAAGATGCCTTTCTTTTCCTCCCGGCATACATTGATAAACGGATTCACGCCATCCGAGCCAAGGTAAGGATTTACCGTCGCAAAATCCTCATCAAACGGAACATATTCCTTGTCTCCTACCTGTACTTTGCCGAGGTGACCTGCCGCATAAGCCGCTGAAGTAGAACCGATGTCTCCCCGCTTGATATCTCCGATCACAACGAGATCCTTTGATTTACAGTAGTCTACCGTCTTCTTAAACGCCATAACACCCGGTACGCCGAACTGCTCATACATGGCGATCTGCGGCTTCACGGCAGGGATCAGATCGTATGTTTTGTCCACGATCTCCTTATTGAACTGCCAGATTGCCTCTGCCGCTCCCTCGAGTGTCTCTCCATATTCTGCAAACGCCCTGTCCTGAACATGCTGAGGAATGTAGTTCAGCATCGGATCGAGTCCTACTACGATCGGCGCTCCTGTTTTCCTGATCTTTTTCACTAATTTATTGATCATCTGCTCTTCCTCCGTTTTCTCAAATATCCCTGCCCTTTATCATACCATAAGTCCACACCATAGTAAAACAAAAAGAAACGCCCGTGAACTGTTTCTACGACAGTTCATACAGGCGTTCGTCTCCTTATCCAGCGCTGATCCCGCATCGTCCGCCCCACGGTTCAGCCGAGCAGCTGCCGGAGTCCTCCCGGGGCAAGCAGTGTAAACGGATATACCGGTATATTTCTGAGGACACCATATAGAAGCACTATCACCAGTATCCACACAAGCAGCTTTACACTGATCTTGCTGTCGACATGATTACCGCCTGTGAGCATCCAGTCCAGCGCCCGGGCGACGATGTAAAGTCCGATAAGCGGCAGAAGGACCGCCATAAGCGGATTGTAGCTGAATGCATCTGCAAATCTGAGATGCAGCAGCGAATAGCATGCTCTCCCCGCACCGCATCCCGGACAGTACAGCCCTGTCAGTGAATAAAAGATACACGGCAGAGGATAAGAATACGGGTTGTGAAAATACAGATACAGCGCTCCCGCAGCGGCAATCGCCCCTGCACAAAGTACAAGGGCGATACGCGCTTTTATGCTGTTTCGGAACTTCTCTGCTAATCCCATAAGCATAGTAACGTCTCAGTTCCTCTCTATCTTAGTAATAATAATACCCGGTATCTCCGATCACCAGAAAGAACAGGAGGTAGAGCACCAGCACGATGAAACCTGATGCAAATGCAGCGATGATCCATATCTTTGAAGTCTTGGCCGCTCTCTGCGCCTCTTCGATATTTCCTGCCGATACGGAACTGTTGATCTTCGCGGCATAGACGATCGCAACGATACCAAACGGTACACAACAACATACCGTAGAGATAATAGAAAGTACCAGATAAGGAACCCAGTTAACCTGCGGCGCCGGCTCATAAGTCGACTGATATACCGGAGGAGTCTGATAAGAAGCATTCTGATACTGTCCGTTCTGATACGGATCACTCTGATACTGATTCTGATACTGTGCTCCCACAGTCTGAGCACCAGGCTGTGAGGACGTCTCTGTTGTTCCTGTCTGTGCCTCTGCTCCCGGCTGTCCTGCCGTATCCGGCTGTGTATTCACAGGATCCGTCCCTGTTGTCTCCGGCTGCTGTGCTCCACAGTGCGGACAGAATTTTGATCCATCTGGAATTTCCTGATAGCAATTCACGCAATTCATTTGTCATACCTCACTCTCATAATCGTATTATACCTATTACGGTACTGCAATAATAATACCATTGAATGAGAGAAAAATCATTAAAAACTTTGTAATTTTTTCGCCTTTACCGGATGGATCATCCCCGTCTTCATAAGAACCGGTCTGAGCGCATTATACAGGACTCCCGCCAGGACCACCGATATAGCCGCGTTCACAAATGTCGTCGCCGTACTCCATTTGGCAAGCAGTTCCGCCATCTGCTGCGGCTGGCCGAGTATATACTGATCATAGAAAAACCCTGCCAGAGGATCTGCCACCACATTGAATCCAAGTCCCGCCACAGACGCGATCACGCTCCAGCGGAACACATATTTCTTGTCCTGACTCTCATTAATCTTCGCGATCCGGTGCGCCACAAGTCCCACGATCAGTCCGATACACAGCTTGAGCACAAACGTCTTGGGCGCTCCGGTAATATAGACCGGATCCAGGACGTCGGCAAGGCCCATACCGATCGCTCCGGCAAGACCTCCGTACCATCCTCCCAGTATGAGAGCAGCCAGCACGCAGAATGCATTGCCCACATGGAACGATGTGGCTCCGCCGCCCGGCATCGGTATTTTGATCTGCAAAAATGTAAATGATACAAAACACAGAGCTGCCAGCAGCGCTGTCTGTGCGATCTTTATGAGTGTTTCATTTCGTCTTTCCATAGTAAGTACCTCTTTCCCTGTATTCATTACAGGTATATTAGCACTCAACTGGTTACTTTAAAACGTCCAGTTCTATCTTTTTTATACATGCCAGTTTTGCTTTCCCAGTCTTATACGCTCCATCTCTCTTGCCTGGTCTTCCTCAAGGCCGTCAAAAAGATAAGTCCGAAGAGCGCCCTCCCTGCTCAGATGTTCGCCCCGTATCTCCCGCAGAGCAAGCTCCACCTCTTCTCTCAGCCCGTCCGCAGACATCCGGCGCGCCCCCTGCCCGAGGATGATGACCTGCTCCAGCGCATCGGACGTCGCCACAGTGACACTGTGACGTCGGGCGATCTTCCTCACTGTTTTTTCTATATACTGATCTGCAGTCTCGGCCTCCTTCGTGTAGACGATATGGATATTGTGATATCTCGCGATCTCCCCGGGGCTTCCTTCTACCTTGTAAGCGTCAAATACAAGGATCAGGGTACACTTGCGATACCCCTGATAGTTACACAGGATATCCGCCAGCTTTCCTCTCGCTGCCGCCAGATCGGTCTCTGAGAGTTCTCTGAGTTCGTCCCAGGAGAAGATGATATTATAGCCGTCTACGAGAAGATACTCTTCTCTGTCGTCTTTTCTGTTCTGTCCGCTATATTTCCCCGCCTGCTCCGACGTCTCCTGCCGGAAACCGACTGTGACCGGCGTACTGCCCGTATTCCGTCTCACAGGATCCGGCGTGCGCACATAGATGGCGTCCAGTTCTTCCTGTGTCAGTTCGATGGTCCCTGACGCCGGTCGTACCGGAACGTGCGGAACAGGTATTTCATCAGAAGATCTGCCGTCAGATAAAGAACTCTCCAGATGCATATGTTCTTCCACCTGATACCACGGCACGATAAATCCGGCTCCATGCGCACAAAATACAGAATCTGCTGTATTTTCCACATCACTGTCAGGATCATAGCCGATCCTTGAAATCACATCCCCGGCGTCGTGACAGACGTCATATCCCTGCAGAGTACAGAACAGTCTTCCAAATCCGCCTGTATATGCGGCAAATTCTTTCTGATACCCCCGCATCTCGGACACAGGCGCCCGTCCGGTGAGGACTGCAGAGTCTCCCTCTGTCTCCGGCCCCTCAAAACTTCCGCTCATCCTCTGGATGTCGGTCATCGCGCGCCCGACATTTTCCAAAGGCAGCTCCATCCGGAATTCATAGTACGGCTCCAGCAGTATGCTCCTCGCTTTTCTCAGTCCCTGACGGACTGCGCGGTATGTGGCCTGCCGGAAGTCCCCGCCCTCTGTATGCTTCTGATGAGCGCGCCCGGACATTAGCGTGATCTTTACATCCGTGAGTGCGGAACCTGTCAGAACGCCTCTATGCTCTTTTTCTTCCAGATGAGTAAGCACGAGTCTCTGCCAGTTCCGGTCAAGTATGTCCTCGCTGCACTCCGAAGCGAACTGCATGCCCGAGCCCCGTTCGCCGGGTTCAAGCATAAGATGCACCTCGGCATAATGGCGCAGCGGTTCAAAATGCCCGACTCCTTCAACTGTATCTTCTATCGTCTCTTTATAAACGATATTTCCCTCGCCAAATTCTATCAGTACGCCGAAACGCTCTTTTACCATCCTCTGCAGCACTTCTATCTGAACGTCTCCCATAAGCTGGATATGGATTTCCTTCGTCTCCGCGATCCAGACGATATGCAGTTCCGGCTCTTCCTCTTCAAGCTGCCGAAGATGTTCCAGCATCTTATGAACGTCGCACCCTTCCGGCAGTTCGACGCGGTATGTAAGCACCGGCTCAAGGACCGGAATGTCCGAATCTTTCTCCGCTCCGATCCCCTGCCCCGGACAGGTCCCCTCAAGTCCGGTGACCGCACACACTGTCCCCGCATCCGCGCTTTGCACCAGTTCGTACTTCTCACCGGAATAAATGCGGATCTGGTTCACTTTTCCTTCTGTGTCCGGCAGCATCTCTTTCACCAGAAGCCTGCCTCCGGTCACCTTAAGATAAGTCAGCCGGTTTCCCTGCGGATCCCGCGCGATCTTATATACCTTGGCTCCAAATGCAGCCGGATAGGCAGGACAGATACAATACTCTCTGATCCCGTCCAAAAATTCCTCCAGCCCTTCCGCCCGAAGCGCCGAGCCAAACCAGCACGGGAAGACCTTTCGCTCTGCCACAGCGCGTCTTACCGACTCTGTGCTCACTGTTCCCGAATCCAGGTATTCTGAGAGCATCCTCTCGTCGCACACTGCCAGATCCTCGAGACGTTCCGAAACCATATCGCCTCCGCCAGGTCCGTTTTTCCGGCCCCCGGCTCTGATGCCGAGCGCCTCGATATCCACGCACCCCTCATCCAGCCGCTCTCTGAGTTCTGCCATCAGCCTTTCCCGGTCCGTTCCCTCCCGGTCCATTTTATTAATGAAAAGAAACACCGGGACATGATACCGCTTCAGTAATCTCCACAGCGTCACCGTATGTCCCTGGACGCCGTCGGCTCCGCTCACCACGAGCACTGCATAATCCAGCACCTGCAGCACTCTCTCCATCTCTGCGGAGAAGTCCACATGTCCCGGCGTATCCAGAAGCGTGATCTCAAGATCTTTCCACGTAAGGACCGCCTGCTTGGAAAAGATCGTGATCCCCCGTTCCCGTTCCATCTCGTACGTATCCAGGAATGCATCGCCGTGGTCCACACGCCCCATATCCCGGATACTTCCGCTTAAATAAAGCATCCCCTCCGACAATGTTGTTTTCCCGGCGTCGACATGGGCTACAAGACCGATATTGATATGCCCCGGCAGCTTTCCTCCGGTATCTTTCTCTCTATTTACAGACGTATTTTCCATGAAAATACCCCTTTCTATACTGTGATAATGACTGTACTATCATAGCATAAAAAGGGGGATAAGTCGATAAGTCTAATATGCCTTAAAATCATAGCGATAGGGGATTTCTCTCTTTTCTCCCGTTACAGACCGGTCAAGCTCCATCCAGAGCTGCGCGATGGAATCCTCTCCCTCCCGGATATCCTCCACCTCCAGTCCCCCGTCTTCTTCCAGGAGCTCGTACGCCTTTTCATCTTCCCCCAGCGCATGCAGGGCGCTGATATAGAAGAATTTCAGTTTTCCGACGCTCTGCATACCTCCATCCAGTTCTTCATAACTCTTTCTGAGCAGGTCATATGAACCGCATTGAAGCAGCAGTCTCAGGCCCTCTTTCAGATAAGATACGTCCTCCTTTTTCATCGGGATTCCCCTGGCGATCCACCGGGCGGCCTGATTCTTGTCCTGCCGCATCAGGCAGGCGGATGCCATGCCGTGAGCGGCCCATGGATTTTCATCGAGTTCCCATGACTTTTCAAATGCTCTGCATGCGTCCATCCATCTGTCTTCTATATAATATCCGATACCAAGAAGATACCATGCATACCAGTTTCCGGACTCTGCATTTTGTACGGCCTGCTCCAGCAGATGATAATTCTCCCGGTCCACACAGAATTCGTCCGGTCTTTCCAGAGGTTCTTTTCTCTCAAGTCTGCCGGTCTCAAGAAATTCTTTCCATCTAAGGAGCCCCGGCTCTCTTATCTCAAATGCAAGATGTTCCGTTCCTTTTGTGTATGGACGCATCGCGCCGAATCCACTTCCATGACCGATCACTTCCGCAGGGCGCTTTGCCATACTCTTTGTTGCGACTCTGCGCATTTCCAGGCTTTCCGGTACTTTTTCTTCCTTCAGTTTCCCGGCAAGCCATACGGTTTTCTCCGTGCCGGACTGATCCGTCATCTCCGGAGGGATCTGCACCGGTCCGTAACTTTCTATCCACTCCCATGCAGTATGTGGCGCCATCGGGAGACATCCATACTGCGTCTTTGCAAGTCCCGCCTGTATCTCCACATATCTGCCCGCCTGATCTGTCAGGAACTCCTGCCAGTGATTCGAGGCATTGCATTTTCCCCAGGAAAAGAGCTTTCTGCTGCGGAGCCGTTTTGTAGACACCTGCAGAAGTCCATACCCGTCTCCGTTGATATTGGCGATGAATTTCGGCATCTCTTCCGGGATATCAAAGAAGTAATCGACGGATCTCGGGATGTTCTTATATTTCGTCACATCTGTCCCGTTTACGAATGGAATCTCCGTCTTCATCACTACGCCGTCTTTATAGGTAAACGCACTATCAGCGGGCACCAGGATCTGCCCGTCTTCATATTCAGGTACCGCCATGTTGCTCCACCAGTACATGGGGATCACCTCGCCGCTTCCGTTTACGATCCGCATACGACAGTACAGACGGTTCTCATCTTCCAGCCAGAAATCCATCTGATACACTACTCCGCGTATCCGCTCATACTCGTACATGCGGAGCACCGGATTCCCCTTGTCGTCTGTCAGTTTCGCCGTATACAGCGGCTCTGTCGTAAGAGGCGTATGTCCGATAACGCCGATATTCCATTCCACACCACCGCTGAACCAGGCGTTTCTCACAGCCAGATTACTGAATCTCAGCACATCATTTGTATAAAGGATATTCGTTCCCCTTTCTTTATCCCACAGTTCCCACAATCTCCCGCCATATTCCGGGAGAAAGACTGCTTTCACATATGTGTTTTCCAGGACAGCGATCTTTACCTCACTTACTTCCAATTCTCTTGCATAAGCATTATACTGCCTGTAGGGATAAGCGTTCCGGCATCTCCCATACCCCTCATAGATCTCGTCCTCTTCGTCCAGCCGGAACTCCAGATCATTCTGCAGGATATGTTCCCCTGAAAGATCGGGAAGCGAAGACGACACTCCAAGCGAAGCGATCCTCATCTTCTTAGTGCTGAAATACAATTCTGGTCTTTGTGCGCACATACACCGTCTCTCCCTTCATTTCCATATTTTCCGGCTCCTTCTTCTCCGAAGGGCCCGTTTATCGCCCTTTCTTTCACTATGAATAATATCTCATAAAAAGCGGCGGAAATGCTCCGCCGCAATCAAGCCGTATAATACATGTTCATCCTTTAATTCCGCCGCCGGTAATACCGGAAATAATCTTCTCTTACAGGAAGATATAGAGCACCAGTGTCGGCAGGAATACGATAACCACAGCCGCAAACAGTCCCCCCAGTCTCCTGTGTACTGCATGGATGTAAGTACGCTCTTAAGTCCCGGACCGACAGGCATTGTATCCGCGGAGGAAGCGAAGATCAGTGAAATGAAGTATTCATTCCAGATATTCATGAAGTTGAAAATTCCTACCGTAATAATACCCGGCTGAGCCAGCGGAAACATAATCTTCCAAAATGTCATCATCGGTGAGCACCCGTCAATGGCCGCCGCCTCTTCATATGTCCTGGAGAGATTCTGAAAGAATGTCATCAGGAATGTAGTCGTATAGGGAACCTGCATACCAATATAAAGGAGTATCAGCACAATTCTTGAGCCCGTCAGATGCGTTGCCGTCGCGAGCGAGAACAGCGGGAGCACTACCATAACCTGAGGGATACTCATCGCTATGATAAAACTGGATTTGATCGGTCTGTTCCCCAGAAAAGTAAATCTAGAAAGCACATAAGCTGCCGGTGCGCTGATGAGGATCACACACACCATAGTAACAATCGAATATAATAATGAGTTCATAAAGAACCCTGATATATTACTTGCAGTCCACGCATTGACATAGTTCTCCGGATGAAATCCGGACTCAAACTTAAATACTTCACCGCGCATAATCTCAGGCGCCGTAGAGAAGCTTGCCGCTACGATCCAGACTAAAAGGAAGATCGTAAACGCAACCCAGAGGGCCACGAGAATATAACCCGGAAGGAGTTTTATCTCTTTGCGGAGATTAAACGGCTCTCTATTTTCTTTTTCTTTTTTCTTGCCAAACATATTCGCCATCCCCCTTCCTTAGAATTCCAGCTCGTCATCTTTGACGCATTTATTTACGATAAAGAATACGATCATAACAACAATTGCCATCAGGATACCGACTGCCGCGCCCATACCTGCGTCACGCTGTACGTTTCCTGTTGTTCCGAATACGATGTTGTACATATAAACAAACGGAGTGATCGTCTGCATATCAGATGGCTGTGGTGCAGCCCACATCTGTGACCACACGAAAAAGCCTACGACACTGACCGTCCAGAATGTCATACATGTTTTGAAAACGCCCTTGATCAGAGGCAGAGTAATATATGTAAACTGTTTCAGTTTATTTGCTCCGTCAATAGTAGCCGCTTCATAGTAGTCTCTCGGGATTCTTTCAATCCCACTGATATAGATCAACATAAAGTATCCGACTGATCCGAAACAGAACGCGATCAGCAATGACCAGAACTTCCATGATCCGTTCATATAGTCGATGCCGGCCAGCTCTTCCAGTCCCAAAGCCGCAAATATGCTGTGAAGAAGACCGAACCTCTTATTGAATACATACTGGATCCACATCGTAGCCATGGCAACGGCATTTATAATATTAGGCACATAGATAACAGCCCGCCAAAAAGACTTGAGTCTTACGCCGCTTGTAAGGATAACTGCAAATAACAGAGCGATCGCCATAACGGCGATCCCGCCGATCAGCCATATCTTTCCCATATTGACCATGGAGATCTGGAATATGGAGGTGGTAAACAGTTTCTGGTAATTGGATATTCCCACGAATTTCCATGTGCTCACTGCATCGCTGACGCCTTCGACTTTAAAAAAGCTCATAATGATCGTCCTGATGATCGGATAAAGAAACATTAGGACAAAGAATATCAGCGCCGGGGTGAGGAAACACACGATCATCTTTTTATTTTGTTTCAAGATTACCTGCCCCTTTCTCTCGTACCGGACAGCACTTTCAACTGTACTGTTCGGATTTATATCTGTCTATAAAACAAGGGAAATACGGCGGTGAGCCGCTTTCTCTCCCGCCATACTTCCCTCCTGATTTAATTCAGCCTGCTATTTAGTTGCGGCCATGTTGCTGATAAATTCATCTGGTGTGATCTCAGATGTACACAGTTTAATAATGTTATCATTCAGGATAACTTTGATATCTACATTTGTCTCAAGACCAACTGCCCAGTCATAAGCCTTTGTCATTTCTTTAAAGTACGGCTCAGCCTCTGCGATTGCTGCCGGCCACTCTGTGTTAGCTGTGTCAGCCGGGATTGAACTTACAGACTCTGCCATCTGGAGATCATAGTCTCCTGTTGCAACCATTTTCGCAAAATCATACGCCTCTTTTGTCATGTCACTGTCTGCAACAACGCCCATTGACTGCGCGCCTACCATGGAGGCCTCCGGTCCGTCTACTCCGCCTTCAACTGACGGCCACGGGAAGAATCCAAAGTTAACTTCTGTACCTGTGTTCTGGTTGATCTCATTCGGGATCCATAATGCATTCAGAACCATGCAGCTCTCCCCGAAACCGATCTCGTTCTGTCCGTCCGGATACTGTGCCGGAGCGTTCGGAGACATATATCCTTCTGCGAACAACGTCTGGATATCTTCTGCGGCCTGTTTTGCTTCCGGAACATTTGCCCAGTCAGAGTTATTGTAGCAGTCAAGTACTGCGTCTTGTCCGATGTATCTTGCAAGCTGGAATCCGTAGAGCAGGTTCGTTGTATCAGAGTTACATGTCATAGGATTCACGCCTGAATCTTTCAGTTTCTGGCAAACTGCAAGGAGATCGTCAAATGTCTCCGGCTTGTCCGCATCTGTCAGACCTGCTGCCTCCCACATATCTTTGTCATACCACACACCTGTTGTATACGGCTGATAAGGGATACAGTACAGTGTTCCGCCGCCCCACTCTTTTGCTTTCTCAAGGATGATCGGCATAATGTGTGACTCAAGATCATCCTCTGCCGCATAATCCGTCAGATCCAGCAGATATTTTGTATTGTTCTGGCACATACGCATATAGTCGTCGTCAAACAGATCGATATCTTCGCCGGCGTCGAGAGCAGCACCGATAAGAGTTTTAATATCGCGGCCTTTCCATTCGATATTTACATGGATGCCTGTTTCTTCCTCGTAAGCTTCTGCAGCTTCTTGGATAACTTTCGCCTGGTTCTCTGTAGAGTTCCACATAGACCAGTATGTGAGCTCGCCTGCCGATCCGGAATCAGAACCTGAATCGCCTCCGTCTGATCCGGAGCCGGAACCAGATCCGCATCCTGCTACCAGTGTTGCGATCATAGCAGTTGCCAATAACACACTTACCAATTTCTTTTTCATAATGTTACCTCACCTTCCTTAAAAAATTGGGTTTTTAGTTCTGCTTTTTGGTACGGGCAAAGCAGGCCCCGATATCAGGAGAATTGCCGGCATGTTCTCCGAAGAAGTCCACTTCTGCATCTCCTTTTATCCGTTTTCCTTTTCCGACAGCGGGGGACTCTTCTGTCAGTCTGAATCCCTCATATACCGCTTTCGGATCCTCCAGTATCTTATCTGCATTTTCTGCAATAACCGCCTTATCATCCTCCTCCGGGACATTCCGGTAATTGCAGTACAGATTGTTATGATAAACGGCTTTCTCGGTCTGATGATGCCAGTCCTCATTTTTTGCCGTTTTTCCTTCTTTTATAATGATATTGTTTTCTACCAGCATTCCGCCCTCCGACATTCCCTGCCGAATAAACGGAACCCCCTCCGGTATGATAAATGTGTTGTTATATATATGCGCATCCACATTGCGGACCGGAGTAATAGTGCCGGTTCCGTCATTCACGCTTATATTGTACCGGAAGATATTGTTGACACTCTCTCCTTCACAGAACATAATACAGCCGCCTTCATTATCATGACTGTAATTGTACTGATAAACGGTTCCGTCTCCGGAGTCTGCATCCCAGGCTTGTCCATCCTGATTAAAACGAGTGGCAAACGCCTCGTTATACTGAAAGAGTGCGTCTTTACATTTCCACGGCCATATAGCCGCTGCTGTCATCCCCGCTCTTTCTCCCGCCTCAATATACACCTCAGGGTTCATCTCAAGAGCTGTATTTTCTGATATATTGTGCTGGACCAGAGGCCGGAAGCAATGCATAGGAGTAATCCCATCGCCGCCGATATCTTTCAGACTGTTATGTTCTATCGTTACATGGACAGATCCATATGTCTGTGCGGTCTCGTCCGGGATCTCCAGTGTTGCGAATTCTCCGTGCCTGTATGTATACGCTGCCGAAATCCCCCATCTCCTGCAGCGTTCAACTCTGCAATGGTGGATATGCAGTCCGTCGTACCGGGCGATTCCCGTACGTTCCTCATCTTGCGGGGTAAGAGCACATGCATAAATGCCACCATTGTTCAGATGCTTGTCATAAACATTACCGGTTACATCATGAATATAGAGACTTTCCAGTTCAATTTGATGGAGTGTCCCTCTGTCTTTAGCGACAATGCTGACTCCGGTACGATTCATCAGATCGCCCTGATTGTAATATTCTCCCTCCAGGAGTACCTGGTTCGTGATTTCAATGTTCCGTATTGTGATATACTGTACATCATATAAAAGAATCGCAGACGACACATATCCTTTCCATACATGCGTCGGACTGTCAAGAGGCGCCCCGTAGTTCTGATACCACAGGCCGCTTCCAGCGGCCTCGATCACCGGTCTTTCTCCCTCTCCATACGCGTCGACTGTGACAGGAAACTCTTTGGTCCCTCCGTCGAAAATATGGAGATATTCTTCCTGAAAGACGGATCCTCTTTCCAGAAGTATCACATCTCCCGGCTCTCTCTTCTGCCTGTTGATCATCCTGAGACTGCGAAAAGGGTGTGCTTTAGATGTTCCGTCATTCTTATCGTCTCCATTCAGAGAACTGACATAAAAAATACGTTTTGAATTCATGCTTTCCCCCTGTCTGCTTTTCTATGAACTTCTTGTATTTCATTATATTCCCGGCATACAGCGTATTCTATCTTTCTGTTGCTTCGTTTTTTATGTTTCTTGCTTTATTTGTGCATCATGCCGTCCAAAGATTAAAAACACATTTATTTCTACAGCATTTTACACAATGATAAGACAATTTTCGACTCTTCCTCTACTCAAAAAGCCCTATATCCACCCAACGGCTCTCAAACGGCCTCAGTGTCAGTTCCACGGTTTTGCCTTCTGCGTTCCAGATAACCGTATCCTGCTCTGTTCGGCTGTTGTTCAGCACGATGAATCTCCCCGCCTCCGGGAAAGCGGTACACTCCACGTTCAGGTTCTCGCTGTACCACTTTTTCAGCTCGTTTTCCTTTCCTGCGGCCCAGTACAGTGCGCGCAGGAGCAGACGGACATTTTCATCGGAATACTTCAGATCCGTCATGTACAGCCCACGGCCTTTCCCGTATGTATTTGCGGCCATAAGCACATTGAACTCATCTGCAAGGATAACGTCCGTACCCATTGTGTTGATGAACACCCCGTCCTTTTTGTGCGTCATCTCTTCTTTTACAGCGCCGTCTTCCAGGAGAAAATGTTCTTTCACAGGCTCGAACGGCCATCTTGCCGTACTCTTGCTCGGCCCCATCTCCCGGTCCACGCCCAGCACGTCGAAGAGCTGGAAAAAATGCCCCTCATACTGATACGCGGTCGGATCGCCGATTCCGATCAGGCCTCCGCCGTTATGTACAAATTCGCGGATCATCCCGACAAGCTTTTCATCTTTCCAGTATTCGCCGCCGCTCCATGAAGTATAAGCATCGCCCATGTTGATAATGACGTCGATATCAGATGGGATCCCATCCTCGAGCACCTCGTCAAAGGAGAGAAATGCAAGTTCCACGTTCATGCCGGAGAGGCACTCCTGGACACCGCCCCTGTAAGGTTTCGTCCAGTCGTTGATATCGTCGTCGATCCATGACCGGATCTTTCCCCATGCGTTCAGGATGCCCACTTTAAAAGGCGCCATATATTTTTTATACTGTTTCGCGGTGTCCTTGATCGTGCGGAACTCTTCCGCCAGCACTGCCACGTAATCCATGAAATCCTGTCTCGTCACTGCAAGGCTCAGATAACCTCCGAAGCCGATGCGGTCCGCCGGATTCTGCACCATGGCGCGGCGAATTCCTTTCCAGTACTTCTGGCAGTCTCCCACCGGATCTCCGTCCGGGAAATTCGGCTTGCCTTCCAGATTTACCGGGAAGAAGTAAGGATAAAGTCTTACTTCTTTTACAATGTCAACCGGTATATCCGCGATCCTCCTGAGTTCCACGCCGCTCATGCACGGATTGACGATCGCGTCAAGGCCGATGGACGGAAAATATCTCCCGTAGGGCTCTGAGCCGATATGGTGGTCGCAGTAGAACATCATCGTCTTTCTGCCTTTTGCGTGAACGATATCCACCCATTCCCTGGCGATGTCCGCCACTGTTCTCTGGATGAAGTCCATCCAGTCTCTGTATTTCTTCGTAGGAACACTGTTGACGTCGCTCATAGTGCCTGCCCGGACGATATCTTCGGGCACAAGCGCATAGCCGTATTCTTTCTCAAACTGTTCCAGCGCAAGAGCGCTCGTGCAGTCATGGTACCCGATCCAGTCTCTGTAGCGGTTGACAAGTTTGCCGTCTATCTGATCAAAGTTATTCGTAAAATGATAGGCAAGGGATGTAAATCTCACCACATCGGTCTGCGGGTTTTTATCCAGCCATTCGTTCAGGAACTCTTTGAGATGTTCTCTCGTGGCCGGCTGGTTCGGATCCATCGGGCGCACATGTTCCCCTGTCCAGTTGTTCGTCACGTAGTTGTACATAGACGTTGTGTCCCAGATCTGATATGCCAGAAAACTTACCGTGTAGACATGATATTTCTCCGCCCCCGTAATAGTGACCGTGGTGTTCTCCGCGTCATAGTTCCACTTCTCCTCCGGCACTCTCTTTCCGGCAGTCCTGTCCCAGACCTCATACCACTTACGGCTTGTCTCTCTTGCGTCCGGGCGGAACTGCTGGTCCGACCACCCCTGCATGATATTGACAGTGACTGTATCTCCGAACGCAGTGACCGGACTCGACATCAGAAATTTCTGCGTCAGCTCGTCTTCGTGTTCTCTCGCCCAGTCCTGATCTGCACGCGTCAGGCTCAGCGTAGAGTACACCTCCATACCGAGATCTCCGACGCAGTCCGGCAGTTCAGTGCCATCGCTGTTGCGCACGGCGTCCGCCCCCCATTTGTCAGCGATCTCCTTTAACAAATCATCCATTCCCTGCTCGACCAGCAGAGTAATACATCCCTTTGAACTCATGTCTTTTCCCCCTTCTATGCCGGACGGCGCCGGCGCTACCACCCTTTGTAGATGGATATTTCATAGTCTGCAAGTTTACCCTGTTCCTGTCTCCTCCACTCTCCCGGGGACATTTTTACCAATTTCCTGAAATTCCTGTTAAAAGTCGACGCTGTGGGAAACCCCACTTTCCCGCGTATTTCCTCCACGCTGTCAGCCGTCTCCGTGAGCAGGATACAGGCTTTCTGTATGCGTACCATATTGATATACTCGAGAGGCGACGTGTGTGTGATCTTCTCAAAGATCCTGCGAAAATGCGTTTCGCTTACATGGCACATCTCCGCCAGAGACGATACTCTGATCTCTTCCCGGTAATGTCCTGCGATGTATTCCATCGCTTTCATCACCCGTTCTTCTCCCTGACCGCCGACGCGCTGGAACATCTGGTATCCGTTACCGCCGTCATGAGCCGCTCTTGATATCTCAGACAGCAGAGCGACAAGATAACCTGTCACGCTCTCTTTGTACAGTTCTCTCTGACCTCTCATCTCCTCGATGATATCAGTAATGAGGCCGGCTATCTTTCCATTCTGTTCACATGTGCTGACAAACGCTTTCTGTTCCACACGCTTTAAAATCCTGTCCGCTATGACCGGTCTGTCTCTGTACTGTCGTTTCAGGAACCCCTCTACATCGATAAACAGATATTCCCACCTGCTGACGGTGTTTTCCCTGCTCCTTGTGCAATGAGGGAAGTTTCTCGGTATCACCGTGAAAACGCCTCCTTCATAACCGCACTCTCTGTCGCCGAGTATCATGCATCCATCGCCGTAATAACAGTATCCGATCTCCAGATAATTGTGGAAATGCATGGCCTCTTTCCCGTAATTCAGGATCCATCTTTCGCCAAGGAGGGCGATCAGATAAGTATCTGACGGCATTTCATAGTATCGGAATTCCAGTTCCTGCCTGATCTTTTGTTGCTTTTTGTTATCTTCCATGGTTTTTACGATAAATTGACTGTCATTTTGCACAATTTCTTGTGATGTGTCTATCATAACACAGCTTTCTCCTGTTTTATTTTCATAAATGCTCTTGTTTTATGCAATTTCAACCATCCTGTCAGACACCTTTTATATTTGCGGCGCTGACGATATTCTCCCACAGGTTGCAGCTCGGAATTGCCCTCTCTCCGTTTTCCCCTTGCAGATACAGGAGCCTCTCTTCTTCCAGCTCCTCCAGATCCGCCGTCCTTCCGTCCAGCCAGTCCTCGATCCGTCTTTTTGCAGAACCAAGCCTTGCCGACACACCGGATATTCGGATATCCAGCACTTCAAAGCCGTTGGGCTTATATTCTTCAAACCACAGCCGCTCCCGTTCTTCTCTCAGTTCCTCCGTCAGAGCGATCAGCTCCGGAAGTTCTTCCGAGACGATCTTCTTTAGCTCCGCTCTGTCTCCGTCCAGATATGCATTCCTTATCTTTGTCCCCAGCGTGCTCTTTGAGGCGTCCACCAGCGCAAGCAGCCGGTAATACCGATAGAGGCCTTTCATCTTTCCTGCCCTTTTCCCGGCTTCCCACAGCTTTTGCGCCAGGCCGGTATAATAGTCTTCCAGCCCAAGATCTTCGAACTGTCTGTCGAAAATGCCCGTTAAAGGATCCTGGTAGAAGATCGTCTTGGATGGATTTGCAAACTTCTCGTTGTGAGTACCCGTCCCGGGAATATTGTCAAAACAGTTCAGCAGAAGCATGTCTTCCCAGGAGGCGCCGCAAATCATCTGCATAACCTGTTCCATCCGCTCCCCGTCCACTTCTTCGCCGTACATGTATGCGCTGTATGCCGCCATCATAGGCAGCCCTGTCTGCATAGGAGTCTCGGCTCCGTTATCCAGCCAGAGCGTCAGAAAAGTATCCTCAACACCGGCCTCTCTTATCCCTGTAAAGGCGGCTCGTGTAGCATCGAGCGCTTTTGCATAGTTGGGCGCCAGTCCGTTCCAGATCCAGGACGCCCCGGCAAAGCACACCTTGTCCGTCAGCTTTTTGTGCAGTCCCGCCATCCGTGCATACCGGTCTTTATCATGCCCCTCATAAGCCCAGTAGACCAGCGTCACAGAGCGGTCCGGCCTTTCTGCTTCCGGCCATTCGTAGTCCGCCGGTACATTGTAGTAATTTCCGCCTCCCGCATTCACAAAAAACATATCGCTCCAGATCATGGGCTCCAGATCATACTTCCTGCAGATCTCCAGCACACGGTCGAGATGCTTCTTGATCAGTTCTCCCTGATCGGGAACTCCGTTCTTTCTTCTGTAATTGCCATATCCGAGATAAAACGCTTCATCCATCCCGAGATGGATCTTTTTGGACGTATACATGCCGGTCAGCGACTTGAGCATAGCGTCGATCAGCTGATATGTCTTTTCCTCCCCTGCGATCAGGATATCCTCATCATCTCTGTATCCCATCATGGCCGGCCAGCGCAGCATAGTCCGCAGATGTGCCAGCGTCTGTACACACGGGATCATCTCTATGCCAAACATAGCCGCGTATGCATCGCACTCCCGGATCTCTTCCTTCCTGTACCGACCGCGCAGGGCTCCGAAATACGGATACCCCTCCACCTCATATGTATCTTCCGTATAGAGAAACAGACGGCTGTACCCGAGGAGAGCCATCTGGCGGATACGTTCTTTGACCGCATCAACTTTCAGCACGCCGTTTCTCGAACAGTCAAACATAACTCCGTGTCGTCCGGAACATCCTTCCCTCTCTCCCCGACCGCTGCCCAGGAGGAATTCACCGAGTCCGCGGAAGAAACCGGTGGCCGATCCATAGACGAACGCCACTTCTCCCTGACGCCGTTCGGTCTTAAAAGCGGCATATCCGAGTCTGTTGTCAATCCTGCCTTTAAGCGTCAGAGCGTCTTCTTCCTCTTCCTTCCCGCGGAGGGTACAGGACCGAACCTCCCATCCGCGTTCCTCCAGAAGCTCTCTGACCGCTTCATCCCGAATGTCTTCCATAATCCCAAGATATATTTTTTTCATTGTCTTCCCCTTTCCTCTTGCTTTTCTTGTAAGGTTGTTTTATCATGGTTTCCGATTTATCCCGACGACCAGGCACATTACACACAGATACCCATCAGGAAAGGAATACAGAAACTATGAAAAACAAAAATAAAAACGGATGTATGTGGTATGACACAGACGGCGATCCCATCCAGGCACACGCCGGCATGATCCTTAAATTCAAAAATACTTATTACTGGTACGGACAGAACATGAGCGGGGAGACAGACCTTAAGGACACCGGTCTCCACAGAGTAGACTTTGTCGGTTTTTCCTGCTATTCCTCCCCCGACTGCATTCACTGGAAAAACGAAGGACTTGCTCTTTCCGCCTGCAGTGAACCGGGCCATCCGCTGCACCCGTCCCGCGTAGGCGAGCGTCCCAAGGTGCTCTTCAACGAAAAGACCGGGAAATTCGTTCTCTGGTTCCACCTCGACTCCAGCGACTACCTTACCGCACACGCAGGCGTGGCTGTATCAGATTCCCCCACCGGTCCGTTCCGGTTTGTACGGGAGATCAGCCCTAACGGCTATGACTGCCGGGATATGACGCTCTTTCAGGATACAGACGGGAAAGCCTATCTGATCTACAGTTCCGACTGGAACAAAACGCTGCGCATCGCACAGCTTACAGAGGACTTTCTCGATGTGAACGGCATCTTCAGCCATGCTTTTCCGGAGCAGGAGCGGGAAGCTCCCGCCCTTTTTACAAAAGACGGAGTATACTACATGATCACTTCCGGCTGTACGGGGTGGGATCCCAACAACGCCCTGTTCGGCACTTCCGGAAACGTCTTCTCAGGCTGGAAACTGATCGGCGATCCGTGCACAGGAGAAAACGCCCGGCAGACCTATTTCGGACAGAGCACCTATATTTTTGAGAAGGACGGCGTACATTATCTCATGCTGGATCACTGGATACCGGAGGATCTGCAGAGGTCAGGCTACAGCATCCTGCCGATCCGGGTAGACAGGGGACAGCTTACTATCGCTTTCCAGGAATACACCAGCCTGTAGCCTTGCTTTCTCCTGTCGATTGTATTATTGTTAAATCAGACATTGTCTTCACGCAAAGGACATACAGAAACAAAGGAGTTGCCATGAAGAAAACGCCAAACATAATCTTACTTATGACCGATCAACTCAGAGGGGACGCTCTCGGATACGCAGGACATCCTGACGTCAAGACTCCCTATCTGGATACGCTTGCCTCTCAGGGGATCCATTTCGACCGGGCTTACAGCGCCTGCCCGAGCTGCATCGCCGCCCGGGCCGCCCTGCACACGGGCATGGAGCAGAGCCATCACGGAAGAGTAGGCTATGAGGACAATATCCCATGGCGGTATGAACACACGCTCGCCGGAGAACTCACAAAAGCCGGATACTACACCCAGTGCGTGGGCAAAATGCACGTCCATCCCCTGAGAAATTATCTTGGTTTCAACAATGTAGACCTCCACGACGGTTATCTCCACGCCGCCCGTTACGGAAGCGTCCCTTACCGTGAGTCCCAGTTCGTAGCGGACGACTATTTCTACTGGTTAAAAAAGGAACTGGGTGCAGACGCAGATGTGACGGATACCGGTGTGGAATGCAACAGTTATCTCGCACGTCCGTGGATGCATGAGGAGAAATACCATCCAACCAACTGGGTTACCGACCGCTGTCTTGATTTCCTTCGCAGAAAAGATCCTGACCGGCCGTTCTTCCTTATGGCCTCCTATCTGCGGCCTCATCCGCCTTTCGATGCGCCGCAGTACTACTTTGATCTTTACAGCGGCAAGGATCTGAGGAAGCCTTTTGTCGGCACATGGGAAAGCGACGTGTACCTGAAACGGGACGGCCGTATATTCGATTCAAAGACCGGGCCCGCTGACGAGGAACTGATCCGCCAGGCACAGGTCGGATATTACGCCTGCATCACCCATCTGGATCACCAGATCGGCCGTCTCATCATGGCTCTGATCGAGCAGGAAGTATACGAAGACACGATCATCCTCTTCACCGCCGATCACGGAGAGGAACTGTGCGATCATCACATGTTCCGAAAGTCGCGGCCTTATGAGGGGAGCTGTCGCATTCCGTTTCTGATCCGGGCAGGGAAAAATGTTCCCCTGGACATCACCCCATCCAGTGTATGCCACAGCATTGTTGAACTGCGGGACGTTATGCCCACTCTCCTGTCGGCAGCCGGGGCTCCCATCCCCGCTTCGGTGGATGGGGCCGATCTCCTCCCCCTTGCGGCAAATCCCGAAAAAACCGTAAGGCAGTGGCTCCACGGGGAGCACTCCTACGGGGAATATTCCAACCAGTGGATCGTCACGGAGACGGAGAAATATATCTGGCATACCGTTACCGGTCAGGAGCAGTATTTCGATCTGAAAGACGATCCCCACGAGCTGACGGATCTGATAAACGATGACAGGTGCGCAGACAGGATCGATCATCTCCGTTCCTGCCTGATCGATGCGCTCAGAGACCGGCCGGAAGGATTCACAGACGGCGGGAGACTTATCCCGGGCCGTCCTTATCCCGAGACTCTGGGGCATATAAGAAACGCCTGACTACTGCCGGAGAAGACAGACCTGCATATCCGCTTTTCTTTGAAAGCCGGACATGCAGGTCTGTTTAATCTCCACGACTGATTCCGTGGTCAGATCTCATACCAGTAAATGCCATTTGCCTCAAGTTCAAGCTCAAAGCTCGTACCGTCTCCTTTGAACACCGTGGTAGTCTGAGGTTCATAAGTGTTGTTTACCACACAGTATTTTCCGTTTTTCACATAAGCGTGCACTTCTACATTGTAGTTTGTGCTGAACCATTTATACAGTTCCCCTTCATCATGGGACGCCCAGAGGATGGATCGGTACAGAAGACGGCTGTTTTCAAAGCTGTATGGAAGTCCGCTGATATATACGCTTCGTCCTTGTCCGAAGTCTCTGACAGCAAGCTGCACTTCTTTATCGATCTGCCTGAGGATCGTAGTTCCTTCATAGGCATAGATATTTTTCTTACCTTCGCCAAAGTCGATCTCTTCTCCACAGTCCTCCGTGATAAAATGTTTATGCTCGTCCCAGTTATATTTATCTACATTCAGGGTGAATCCGTTTTCTTCTTCCACTCCCATTACCGTGGCAAGCTGGAAGAAATGTCCTTCATGCTGATGCGCGGCAGGCTCTCCCACTCCGATGAATCCTCCGCCGTTGTAGATAAATTTCTTCACAGCAGTGACGATCTTTTCATCCGTCCAGTTCTCCCCGCCTGTATACGCCGTATCTGCGTCTCCCACGTTCAGGATGACGTCAATGTCGTCCAGAATATCCGGATTACTGCGAATATCGTCAAAGCTGATCCAGCGGACGTCAAAAGGCGCGCCGCTGAGCGCCTCGATGACGCCTGCATAAGAATAATTCTGTTTATAATAGATAGCGTGATGTACCATGTGATTACCCCAGGCTCTCATCCTGCCCCAGCAGTTCAGGACGGCAACTTTCTTCACACAGTAAGGAGTCGTTCCTTTGATATTATCATACAGAGTTCGGAACTCCTGACACACACTCTCCACATAGTCGATGAAATCCGGAAACTGCATAGCCAGCTTAAGATAACCGCCGTAGCCGATCCGGTCGATCGGTTTCCTTAAGATCGCGCGTCTCGCTGTCACCCAGTTTACCTTGGCTTCTTTCACGGGATCACCGCCCTCGTGGAATGTATCCGGAAAGAAGTAAGGTAAAAGACGCCCCTCGGTATACTTCACCCCGTCGATATCGCTGATAAGCCGCAAAGTAGCTCCGTTTCCCACACTTCCGACGACCGCGTCCAGCCCCACGTTTTTAAACTCGTCCATAAAGGGTTCCATACCGATCCAGTGATCGCCCAGGAACATCATCGCTTCTTTCCCGCACTCATGCGTGATATCCACCAGCTCTTTGGCCAGTTTTGTCACTTCTCTTCTCTGGAAATCCTGAAAGTCCCTGAACTGTTTTGACGGGATTCGGTATGTATTGTTCATATACCCCTGATCAATGATGTATTCCGGGCGGAACTTATATCCCACTTCCTTTTCAAACTGTTCCAGGATATACGGACTGACAGACGCAGAATAACCGTACCAGTCTACATATTTTTCTCTGGCCAGTTCGTCAAAAATCAGAGTGAACTGATGGAAAAACGTCGTATAACGGATCACATCCACATGCGGATTCTCTGCGATGAACCTGCGCAGACGCTCCTTGGAATACGCTCTCGTCTTTGGCTGGCGCACATCGAACGTGATCTGTTTCTCAAAGTTGGTCCAGCCGTTTGTCACAGCATTGTACATATGCACCGGATCCCACATGATATAAGCCAGAAAGCTGACTGTATAATCATGGAACGGCGCTGTATCGCGGATCGTCACGTCTCCGCTCTCACTGTCATAACTCCACTGCTCTGAAGGGACTGTCTCCCCCGTTGTGCGGTCGATCACTTCCCACCAGCGGGTAATGTCGTCGCGGTCATTTACTTTCAGCATATCCGGATACAGGTGATCCATCAGGTGGATGGAAAGGCTGCTGTCCACCGCGGTGTAAAACGGCGTCATAATGTACATCTGCTGAATCTCATCGGGATTTGCTTTCGCCCATGTATTATCTTTTCTGGTCGTGTAATATGTGGAGTATACTTTGGCGTCCACATCTTTCAGCTCCTCGGGATAATCCGTTCCGTCACAGTCGCGGATGGCGTCAGCCCCCCAGCGTTCTACAAGTTCTAATGTCTCCGGCACTACATCGACGTCTGTGGGTATGGTAACCCTTCCTTTCGTATGTTCTCTCACTTCTGTCTCCTTTCCTGCCTGCATAATGGCCTTCAGTTCCTGTTACATATATTCTTCGGTCATTTTTTCAAAAACAGCATAAAGGAAAAGCGAAATTCCGTCAATTTGCATGTTGCTCACATTTTTAGAATTCTTGCTCTGAAAGGCATGGTATTACACTAATTCTTAACATCATGATGGCAAACGTAACTTGCTGTATCGATCCCTTCAAATTGATAACCGCGCTCCTTGTAATATTCCAGGATCGACGGAAGGGCCTCCACTGTTTCCGTCTCTGACTGTGAATCATGACACAGTATCATCACATGATTTATCCCCTCCGTCATCGAGCGTGTCTCTATCGTCTTCCAGTCCTTATTTTCTCCATCCCCACTGTCAACATTCCAGTCATAATACTGATATCCTTTCTCCCATACTTTCCCGACAAGTTTCGTCATGATCCCTTTGTCGATCTTTGCCGACACCGTATTGGACGAGCCGCCCGGGAAGCGGATGAAACAGGGAACGTAGCCGATCTGCTCCTCCGCCACCTTTCCTACCCGCTCAAGATCCTCAAAATATGCCTCTTCCGATGCATATACCTCGCTGTATTTGTGCGTATATGTGTGCAGTCCTATCGTGTGCCCCGCATCGTATGCCTCCTTAATATATGGGCGGCATTCCTTATTGGCGCCCGTGATAAAGAATGTGGCCCTGGCATTATACTGCTTCAGGATATCAAGTATCTTTTTTGTATTTTCAGACGGTCCGTCGTCAAAAGTAAGATAGACGACCTTTTTGTCATCTGTCGGATTCTCCACACCTATCTTTCTGCCTGGCCGGACAGAAAAAGCTTCTTCTCTCTTTCTGTTTATCATTGTTTCCGTAAAATCTTTTACCATCTCAGCACGGCTGCTCTCTCCTGCAATAAACTGCTCTGCCGCTGCTTCTTTTTTTTCGTCTCTGCCGCTTACAGCCATGCAGAAAACTGTCCCGGCAATCACAAAAAATACCAGGACACACAGGATGATCCCATTTATATTTATCTTTTGTCTCTTCGTTCTTTTCTCCCTGCGCATCTTCCCGTTCTCCTCATTGGCATCGTCTGCGGCACACTTTTACCCTATATATCATTATACATTACCATCGGCAATTATACTGAGAGATTTTTAAGAAATTACTGGTATTTGTTTAATTATTATTAACTTTTACGGCATATCCATCAAAAAAGACCGGAAACAGTAAAATCAAGACTTCAACATGACTTTCTGTCCGTCCACAGCTACATTTTCCAAATTCTGAAAAAACCAGCCGTGTGATCTCGGAGAAAAACGGATGATCACCGGGATCCAGCAGTCATTGACAGCCAGATAGAGATACTGCCCTGATCTGATATTTACACTTTCGGATCTTTCTTCATCAGTAACATAAATGCCTGTTTTAGGATTGGTATTTAATACTCCTTTTATCATATACTACAGCTCCTTTCATCAGAATTTTCATCCCAAAATGGATCATACGGGAGCATCTCCCGTATTTATCGCAATAGTATAGGCATTGAATGTGAACATTATATGGATTTTTTTGTAAAATGTTTTTAAAATTTATAAAAAGAATACGAAATTCAGAAAAATCAACTCATCAAAAAAAGTGTAAAGAAAATAAAAAAAATGCTTGATTTTTCCCCAAAGTCTGATATAATAACCATGTTGCTTACGAAAAGCAGCAATAATGCGGAATGGTGTAATTGGCAGCACAGCAGACTCTGACTCTGTTAGTAGGGGTTCAAGTCCCTTTTCCGTAGCTGGGAATTTGCGAAGAGCATGTTCCCTTTTTTATCGGAGTGTGGCTCAGCTTGGTAGAGCGCTACGTTCGGGACGTAGAAGTCGCAGGTTCAAATCCTGTCACTCCGATTTTTTTATTGGGTTACCGCAAAGCCTGTAAATATGGGCTCTGCGGTATTTTTTTATTTTCTCAAACGGAGCGGAGAAAATAGGAATAATCCGTGCACTTCCTCATATGACTTGTACCAAAGGTCTTTTCCTGCCGTCATTTCATTTACTCGATAGAGTGCATAAAGTCAATCGCCTCATCAACATTATGATATATCGGATGACACCATGTTCTCTACAAAGTATTCACCACACCGCCATGGCAAAACAGTACATCATTTATAAGAGTATTATAACTTAATCATACTTATATTTTATAACAAAGCTGAAATTAACATATCTTTTCTGCAATTTATTTTTCACCTTTTCATTCGTATATTATCACATTGCATCTTCTTCTATTTCGTTTCGATTTTTACACTTCCAAACAAAGTAATTGTTTAAAATATGAGTTGCAGGTATAATACTTATATAGATATTTTGAATATAAATTGTACTTTTATTTTTTGAAAGGGGATCAGATGCTATGTGTACACAGAACGATCTCGAAAAAATATTGAAGAAAATTGTTATAATATACCGCAATATCTATAATCAAAATTTATGTGATATATATTTATATGGTTCATATGCGCGGGGAGATTATAACACAGAGTCAGACATTGATATTGTAGCCATAGTAAAAGGCGAAAGACAGGAATTGCAAAATCAATTAAAGAAAATATGGGATGTTGTTTCAGATCTGGAGTTGGATTATGAAGTTATCATTTCGCCAACCGTAATTCCATATAGTGAATTTGAAACTTATAAAGATATACTCCCCTATTACAGAAATATTGCGCAGGAAGGAGTGAAGCTAAGTGCCTGATTATCAAAAGGAACTGGTTGAATATCGTTTACAGACTGCCCAAGAAAAACTTCACTCCGCTAAAATTTTTGTTTAAGTAACTTCAAATTACAATGAATTCTGATTGAAAGGAATGTTATGTTACCTGTCCATCTCGAAATATGCAGAGAAGCGAAAAAAATTATATGTAGAATATAACAGGCATTTTTGAACTCCTATTAGATATGTGTACTAATTTATCTGATGAAGAAGTATTGAGCGAAATATTTCCGCCTTTTATGTTACGTGAGGATATCAAAAAATATAAAAATGTTATTGTTGAATTATTGGATATGTGTTGTGATCAGTTTGAACGGTATAGTTTAAGGCCTGTATATGAATATGCACTTTTTTACTCTTTGCAGTGGTGGTTTGACGTTACTGATAATGAGGAAGAATTGTGGGAGGAAATTCCCATGAATTATGCAATTGGCTCTGGTGGTGAAAACTTGTATGGGGCTGTCGATCAATGAGTGTGTGAAACTTTTTCTGTAAATATGTAACTGAAAGCTTCTTCTATGATAAAATCTAATTCATAGGAGGGCCTTTTATTATGGCAAAACAAAAGAAACCCGTACATCGAGTACAAATGACAGAGGGTAAACGCAACATTATCCATCAATTACTGGAAGAATACGATATCCAGACGGCAGATGATATTCAGGAAGCTTTAAAAGACCTGCTTGGCGGAACTATTAAAGAAATGATGGAAGCCGAAATGGCTATAAACGCAAACGCGTGAACAGCAGCTATGGATCCATGGAGATCGAAGTGCCTCAGGGCCGCAAATCAGCATTCAATCCTCAAGTGGTCAAAAAACGGAAGAAAGACATTTCAGATATTGATCAGAAGATCATTTCCATGTACGCCAAAGGGATGACTACCCGGCAGATCTCTGAAACAATTGAAGATATTTATGGGTTTGAAACCTCGGAAGGCTTTATTTCTGATGTAACAGACAAGATCCTTCCTCAGATCGAAGACTGGCAAAACCGGCCTCTGGATGAAGTCTATCCAATTCTCTTCATCGATGCAATCCACTATTCGGTACGTGATAATGGTGTGATCAAAAAACTGGCAGCATATGTAATGGGGAGAGGCGAAATTTAAAATTTCATTTTTGGTCGATTCGATTTGACTGAATCTCTGATTGATATTTTTCGTAATATAGAATATACTAAAAGTAGGAAATCCCTACTTTTTTACTCTTAGAAAGGAGCTAATCTATTATGTCCGAATTATTAGTAAATGACGCAAGGGTCATGTCAAAAGGTCAGGTAACAATTCCTAAAAATATCCGGGAAGCATTGGGTATATCTCCTGGCGACCGTGTAACATTTATCGTGGAAAATGGCTCTGTAAAAGTAATCAACTCAGCAATCTATGCCATACAGAAATTTCAGAAACAAATGCAGGGGCAGGCTGAAAAGGCCGGCTTTTCAGCAGAAGAAGATGTAGCGGATTGGATTACAAATTCACGACGCGAGGAAAATAAAGAATGAAAGTAATGATTGATACCAACATCATCATATCAGCGGCACTTTTCCCAAATGGGAAGGCCGCTCAGGCTTTTTACAAAGCACTACATCTGCCTTATGAACCTATAATCTGTGACTATATTGTTGATGAATTGCACAGAAAATTCTGTGAAAAATTTCCTGACCGCGTTACTGAACTGGAAGCTTTTTTATATAATACATTATCCTATATTCATGTAGTTTCCACGCCCGAGACAGTCTCCGAAACAGAAAAGAAAATCCGTGACCCAAAAGACCGCCCGATCCTGCGGGCAGCATTGGCTGCACATGCTGATCTATTCCTTACAGGGGATAAAGATTTTCTCGAATCATCAATCACAGATCCACGAATCATCAGTGTTGCTGATTTTTTAAACAATTGACCATTACTCAATGTAGTGGTCATTTTTATTGTTTTCAAAGAACAATATGATTTATATTATCTGCACCTGCCGTTTCCCCGGTCTCACTCCGGCCATTCTCCTTCAAACACCACTTCTGCCGGCCCGGTCATATAGACCGTGTCTTTCTCACGGTCCCATCTGATCTGCAGATCGCCGCCCAGGAGCTTTACTGTCACGTCCTCATCCGTCAGTCCGTTGAGGATACTGGACACCGCCACGGCGCAGGCGCCGGTGCCGCATGCGAGCGTCTCGCCGGAGCCCCTCTCCCACACGCGCATCTCTACCGTATCACGATCCAGCACCCGTACAAACTCTGTGTTGATCCTGTTCGGGAAACGCTCGTGTGTCTCGAACTTCGGACCGATCTTCTCCAGGGGCAGTTCTTTCACGTCACAGTCTACATATACGACTGCGTGGGGATTCCCCATGGAAACACATGTCATGCGGTATTCTTTTCCGTCGCCGAGGATCGGTTCGTCCACCACTCTGTTTCCTTCTGCCACTACGGGGATCTTCGCCGGTTCCAGTTCTGGTTTTCCCATGTCTACTTTTACAAGCTTTACTTTTCCGTTTTCCACTGTCAGATCGAGATACTTTATACCGCCCAGTGTCTCTACCGATATATGAGTCCTGTCAGTCAGGCCATAGTCATACACGTACTTGGCCACACAGCGGATGCCGTTTCCGCACATCTCCCCACGGGAGCCGTCCGCATTGTACATCTCCATCTCAAAGTCTGCCTGGTCAGACGGATTGATCAGGATCAGGCCGTCCGATCCCACTCCGAAATGCCGGTCACTGATCTTAACCGCCAGCGATGACGGATCTTCTATCTTTTCTTTCAGGCAATTCACATATACATAGTCGTTTCCAAGGCCCTGCATCTTTGTAAATCTCATAAATATACCCCTTGCTTTCCATAGATTCTGCTATCCCTATTATACACGCTGTCGCCGCGAAATCAAACCCGATCCACCCTTTCATCATCCGTCATGATCTACTCTTTCATCACCGTCAGGATCATCCGGGCCGTCTCGACCATATCCGTTCCGCTCTCCATGCTTGTTTTCTGTACATATTTATGCGCTTCATCCTCGGTCATGTTATTGCGTTCCATCAGGAGGGATTTCGCCTGGTCGATGATCTGACGGTCACGGACGCTCCTTGTCTTTCCACTTTCACGCCGCTTCTTGCGCCGTCGTTCCTGAGAGTGCTGGATCATCTCTATGGTATTGAGCAGATCGTATATCTTGATAGGCATGGGAAGTCCTACTACTCCGTCCGGCAGGCCGTCCGCCCACTGATCCGGCGATGCGATCAGAAGGAGCTCAAATTCCGGCGGAAGATACTCTCTTAGCTGCATATAATGCATATCCTGCATCCGGCTGGCGCAGACTACGATCCCGTCGTTCCACATCTCCGCATACTGCAGGACCTTGGCGCCGGTCTGACAGACAGCGCTCACTTCGAGGCCGGATTTCACAAGGACGTTTCTGATATTTACCGCATTTTCCCGTTTTGAAAATGCAACGATGATATTGCTCAAATCCATGCCTCCTCCCGATGTTCTTTCTGGCTGTATGATATTTTAGCGCCCCCCGGGGCCACGCGTTCCCGGCCCGGCGTTCCTTCTCCGATAACGTGTATTCCCTGACGCGCAGGCAGATCCGTATGATCCCCCATATCATACTTTGTAAAGATAGTTCTCGATCTCCCAGTCCGTCACCTGCATACAGTATGCTTTATACTCTTTCTTGTGTGCTTTTATGATCTTATGCGCCAGGTCTTTTCCGAGCACTCCGAGTATCATCTCATCCTTCTCCAGCTCTTCCACCGCGTCTTTTAAGGATCTGGGCAGCTCCTGTACGCCAAGTTCTTCCCGGCGCTGTGCTGTCATCTTCTGTATATTTTCATCGATATTTTCCGGCGGCATGATCTTATTCTCTATCCCGTCCAGGCCGGCCATGAGCAGCACCGCCAGCGCAAGATACGGGTTGGCCGTTGCATCCGGACTTCTGAGCTCTATCCGGGTATTCTCCCCCCTGCCGGACGCCACGCGGATCAGCGGGCCTCTTGTCTTAGAGGACCATCCCATGTAGACCGGAGCTTCGTATCCCGGCACAAAGCGTTTATAAGAATTGACCGTCGGATTTGTAATGCATGTGATCGCTTTCATGTGCTTCATCAGACCGCCGATAAAGTAGTATCCTTCCTGACTCAGGCCGTTTTTATCCTCCTCACTCTGAAAGATATTAACTCCTCCGCGGTTCAAGGAGAGGTTGATATGCATGCCGGAGCCGTACGTCTCGATCTTCGGCTTTGGCATGAAAGTGGCGTGAAGTCCATGCCGCTTCGCGATCGTCTTCACGACCATCTTAAACGTCATAAGATTGTCGGCCGTCACCAGCGCCTCATCATACCGGAAGTCTATCTCATGCTGTGCCGGCGCTATCTCGTGATGAGACGACGTGATCTCAAATCCCATCTCCTCCAGCGTCAGCACCATGTCACGCCTTGCATTTTCACCGAAATCGACCGGTCCCACATCGAAATATCCGCCTCTCTCGTGCGTCAGCGTCGTCGGCAGTCCGTCCTCATCCGTGTGGAACAGGAAAAACTCACACTCCGGTCCGGCATTCAGCGTATATCCGAACTCCGCCGCGCGGGCGATCGCCTTCTTCAGGACATATCTGGGATCCTCCTCATACGGCGTGCCGTCCGTCCGGTACACATCGCAGATAAGACGGGCCACTTTCCCCTGCTGAGGACGCCACGGGAATATCTCAAACGTATTCAGATCGGGATAGAGATACATATCCGAATCCTCCTCTCCTGAGAGTCCGTCCAGGGAGGAGACGTCGAACATACACCTGTTGTCAAGCGCCTTTTCCAGCTGGCTGACTGTCACGGCCATGTTTTTCATCGTCCCGAAGATATCCGTAAACTGCAGGCGGATAAACGCCACATCCTCCTCTTCCACGAGCCGCAGGATATCCTCTCTTGTGTAGTTATGCATAAAAATGAAACCTCCTTTTCATTTTAGAATTCTTCGCCGGAATCTCTCCTCGAAAGATAAGATAAAGATAAAAGGGCGTTCTCATCCATTAGAAAACGCCCTTGTTTCGTCATTCATTATATAGTCTGCTCACACAAATGTCAAACGATTCTTCCGCATCTTTTCTCTTCATGCCTGTCGTTTCATCCACATGAAGCCCCATCCGGGCAGATCTACCGTCTCGGTCTCTTTCGTATTTCCGGTGAGAAGATCGGTATACTCCGCCTTCTCCGGCATCCATATCTTTTTCGCCTCATCACTGAAATTAAATACCGCGTGGAGCTCCTCGCCCTCTGCTCTTCTGACGATCCAGAGGACGGACCGGTCGCTGTAGTCTTTCGTGTACACTTCCGCGTCAGCGCTAAATACAGCTTCATTTCTGCGGATCGTCTCGAGTTTGTCGAGCGCATGGAATATCCGCCCCTGAACGCTCTTCTTATCCCGGATATTGTCCGTCAGATCCCAGCAGAACTTTCCTCTGTGTATATAACGGGAATCTGGCGCCTTTTCAGGATCGTCCTTGTAGGTATAGTCGTTTACCTGTCCGATCTCATCCCCGCTGTAGAGCATCGGGATTCCCGACTGGGTAAACATATAGGCGTGGAGCATCACATCCTTTGTGATCGCCTGATCCATCTTCTGCTCATCCTGTTCAAACCCTGCGCTCTCGATACCGCACATAGAAGCCGTAGTCGCACAGAACCTGGCGTCACCCGTCACAGGATCCTCATTGTAGAGTTCTCCACGGCTTACGCTTCCCCTGATCTTACCCTGGAAATAATCGTTCAGATATTTCTTATGAGGGACCTCTTTCATCCCCCACTCGCTGAGCGTCGCATAGTCGAGTCCCCAGCCTATGTCATCGTGGCACCTCAGATAATTGAGGAATGTATATTCTTTCGGCAGCGAACACACGATATCCATCTGTTTTCTCAAAAGTCTGACATCATTGGTCGCCACCGTATTCCACGTCGTCGCCATGGTAGTCACATTATAAAGCATGTGGCACTCCGGCTTCTCTACTGTCCCGAAGTACGGCGCCACCTTGTCGGGTTCCATGACCACCTCGCCAAGCAGGACGATGCCGGGACAGACGATCTCTCCGATCATGCGCATCATGCGGACGATCGAGTGCACCTGGGGAAGATTTCTGCAGTTCGTCCCCAACTCTTTCCAGATATAAGGCACCGCGTCGATGCGGATGATATCCATGCCCTGGTTTGCGAGATAAAGGAAGTTGTACATCATCTCATTGAACACGCGGGGATTGCGGTAATTCAGATCCCACTGATACGGATAGAATGTCGTCATGACATAATGTCCCAGCTCCGGCAGATATGTAAAGTTGCCCGGCGCCGTCGTCGGGAATACCTGCGGGACCGTTTTTTCGTATTCCTGCGGGATGGACGGATCCGCATAGAAGAAATACCGGCTCATATACTCGCCGTCCCCCCGGCGTGCTTTCACAGCCCACTCATGGTCCTCCGACGTATGGTTCATGACAAAATCCATACACAGGCTGATTCCCTTTTCATGACATTTCTCCGCCAGTTCGGACAGGTCCTCCATCGTCCCGAGTTCCGGCTTCACCCTGCGGAAATCGGCGACCGCATATCCTCCGTCAGAACGTCCTTTTGGAGAATCAAGGAACGGCATAAGATGGATATAGTTCACATTACATTTTTCAAGATATGGCAGCTTCTCCTGTACGCCTTTGATATTGCCCGCGAAATTATCGATATACATCATCATCCCCAGCATGTCACGCCTGCGGTACCACTCTCCCGCCGCCTCGCGCTCAGAGTCGAGCTTCCTGAGTTTAGCGCTCCTCTCATCGTACCAGCGCTTCATCTGTCCGCACAGTTCTGCAAACATATCGTCATTGTCATACAGTTCCATATAGAGCCAGCGCAGTTCATCATGATGGCGGGCAAGTCTTTCCTGATAGACCTTGTCCGCAGCTTTTATTCTCTTTGCCATGTCATGTGCCCCCATTTATGATTCTTCACATATAAAATGCCACTGATATGCACGGTATTCTCCCAGCGCGACCGGCATCGGCAGTCCTGTCTCTCTGAGAGCCGTGCTGTTATATACCTTTCCGCTCCCTGTCTCCCTGTACATCGTGTTCTCTTTGAGACCTTTTATCCTGATATAATCCACTGTCATATTCGCATGCTGACGGATACTCACCGCCTGTACCAGCGCCTCGGTCTGATCTTCTGATACGAACTGCCATGCACCCAGATTGTCCGTCTGGGGATTGGTGATCCTGTAGTAGAGGCCACCCTGGATCAGCGGCGCAAATCTCTTATACTCCGCGATCTGGCCTCTGATCTCCTTTTTCTCCTCTTCGCTCAGATCATTCAGATTCAGCTCATAGCCGAACGTCCCCGCCAGAGCCACCACTCCCCTTGTCTTCATCGAGGTACATCTGCCTGTCTGATGATTCGGGGAAGCCGACACATGCGAGCCGGCTGACGAGATCGGATAGATGAACGACGTCCCGTACTGGATCTCAAGACGGTCGATGGGATCTGTATTATCACTGCACCAGATCTGCGGCGTGTAGTAGAGCATCCCCGCGTCGAATCTTCCGCCGCCGCCGCTGCAGCCCTCGATCAGGATATGAGGGTAGCGCTCCACCAGTCTCTCAAGGAAATCATAGAGCCCGAGCACATAATCGTAAAGCACCCTTCCCTGACTGTCCGCAGTCGCAGAGTAGATATCCGCAAGGCTGCGGTTCATATCCCATTTGATGTATTCTACATTTCCCTGATCGAGCACAGCGCAGATCTGATCGTAGATATGGTCCACAACTTCTTTTCGCGAGAAATCAAGAACAAGCTGATGTCTCGACCGGTTCGGCCTGCGTCCCGGTATGACGAACGCCCAGTCCGGGTGCTCACGGTAGAGGCTGCTGTCCTCATTCACCATCTCCGGCTCGATCCATATGCCGAACTTCAATCCCATATCATTGATCTTCCCGATCAGTTCTCCGAGCGTGCATCCCAGCTTCTCCTCATTGACCGTCCAGTCTCCAAGGCCCCTGAGCTCACTGTCGCGCTGTCCGAACCACCCGTCGTCCATGACGAACATCTCAATCCCCAGATCCGCTGCCTGCTGTGCGAGCTGCAGCAGGGAATCTCCTGTGAAGTCAAAGTAGGATGCTTCCCAGCTGTTGAGGAGGATGGGGCGCACTGCTTCTTTGTATTTCCCGCGGCAGAGATGAGTCCTCATGCAGCGGTGGAGATTCTGGGACAGCCTGGAGAGCCCTTCCGAAGAATAGCTCATGATCACCTCAGGCGCCTGGAATTCCTCCCCCGCATTCAGCGGATAAGCAAACTGCTCTTCCGACAGGCCCATGAGCACCCTCGTCTGATAATACTGGTCCATCCCCGCCTCGCTCTGAAATCCGCCGCTGTACACGAATGACATCGCATAACATCCTCCGGCGTCCTCAGTCGTATCTTTCTCCGCGACGATCACCGCCGGATTATACTGATGGCTGGAGGATCCCCTTAAGCTCCCGATCTTGGAAACGCCATGTCCGATGGGCATTCTCTGATAGTTTCTCTCCATGGCATGACGTCCGTAGAACGTAATAAAATCATACTGACCGCCTACCATATCCAGGCATGCCGGGGCAAGCTTCTTCACCGAGATATGTCCATTGCTCCTGTTGATAATACGTACGCTGCGGGTGATAATGTCATATTCCGGCAGCACACCATACAGCAGTTCCGCGCGCACTCCTGTCACCCGGTCCACCAGAACTACCTCCAGTGTCTGCGCCTCATCGTCTGAAGCATAGACTGCGGGCAGCCCTTCAAGAGAATATTTCCCCTCTTTTATCGTATGGCTCTCATACCGGAAATCACTGCAGTATGTCCGGTCCGTATTCTTGATGATACATGCCGGCGTGCGGTAGTCTCCGGTCCCGAGAGACGGGAATTCCTGCGGCAGAGCATCCATAGAGTATGTCTTATCGTTGCCTGCGTCATATGGATTGCCCGAGAAACCTCTGTCATAGAACGTCAGCAGATAGTCCATACATCCGTCCGCGCGCTTTCCATAATACAGATGCAGAAGAAATCCATACCTGTCTATCTGCATCTGATACGTCGTATTCTTTGTGTGAAGAGTGATCGTTTTCCGTTTTTCCTCATATACTATGCTCATAATGTTCTACTCCTGATCCGAGATTTTAGTAATCACCGGAAGTACCAAAAGGCACATTCCGGAACTGTAAGCTGTCGCCAGTGTCTCGGGCAAGCCCGTACTTTGGCTCGTCGTCCTTGCAAAAAGGCGGGATATGTACACAAAAAGTACACAGCCCGCCCGCAGCAGATGTCACAGGAACATCCGGGTATTTATTTCACAGCACCGTTTACAACACCATTGATGATCTGTTTCTGGCAGATCACATAGAAGATGATGATCGGGATCAATGCCAGCAGATAAGATGCAAACGCCAGATTATAGTTCGTACCGAACTGTGTCTGGAATGTCAGCTGTGCCAGCGGCAGTGTGTTCTGGCCGCTTCCCGCCATAATGACAAGAGGCGTCATAACATCGTTCCACACTGCAAGGGCTGTGATAACTGCGACTGTAGCGTGCATCGGCTTCATGATCGGGAAGATGATCTTCCAGAACGTGCGCCACGTGCTCGCGCCGTCTACTCTTGCCGCTTCTTCAAGTGCGATCGGGATATTTACGAGATATCCTGTGTACAAAAGTAAATTCATCGGCATATAGAATACCACATAAAGGAGGATAACACCAGCCCAATTTGCAAGGTGCATCTCCGCCGTCTGTTTTGCCAGAGGCATCATCAGGATCGCGAACGGAACAAACATACCGCTTACGATAAAGAGATATACTATATTATAGAATTTACTGTGCGCTTTATTTCTTCCTACAGCATACCCCATCATAGAATGAAGCAGGATGCTGAGTACAACTGTCAGTACCGTGACAAGAAGGCTGTTGCCGAGTGAACGCCAGAAGTCGGTCACTTCCATTGCCTGCGCAAAATTGCTTAAGCTCCACGACTCGGGCAGCGAAAGTATACCGGAAATGCTCGTCGTCATTTCCGACGGCTGCTTAAAAGCGATAACGATCGCCATATACAGCGGGAACGCTATTGTGAGCAGTCCGATAAACAGAAGGATCGTAACAGGCCAGTTTACTCTTGCTTTCATTTTCTCATACATTATAACTGTTCCTCCTTCTTACTTGATATGGACATCTGCGCCACAGAGATCGCTACGATAACGATAAAGAATACTACCGCATTGGCACTCTGATATCCGAAGCTTCCGCCCTCCATACCATTCTGATAGATCAGGTAGGAGATGGATTCCGTACTCTGTGCGGGTCCCCCCTGTGTCATCGCCATGATCTGATCGAATACCATCAGGAAGTTTTTCACACAGAGTACCATGTTGATCGTGAAGAAAGGAATGATCAGCGGGAATGTCAGGTATCTGAACTTCTTCCAGCCGGTGGCTCCGTCAAGATCTCCTGCTTCATACACGTCCTCCGGCACTGTCTGCAGACCGGAAATATAGATGATCGTGTTCATCGCGATATTCTGCCATGCACATACAATAACGATCGCTATCCACGCCAGGCTCTCGTTGGAGAGCAGGCTGGTGCTCAGCGTCTGACTTCCGATCATCTTGCCGAGCTGAGGTAGGATATAGGTAAAGATATACTGGAAGATATATCCTACGACCAGCGCTCCGAGCACGTTCGGCACGAAATACGCCGCGCGCAGGAATGTCTTTCCTTTGATCTTACTGTTCAGTCCGAGCGCAAGGATCAGACTGATAACATTTGTCACGATCGTCGCCACGATGGCAAGTTTGATCGTGAACAGGTATGAGTTTCCGATTCTGGGGTCTGTGAACAGATCCATATAGTTTCTGATTCCTACCCAGTCGTAATCTCCGAATCCTTTAAAGTTCGTGAAACTGTAGATCACACCGCGGATCAGTGGTACTGTATTAAAGCATATAAACAGTGCCAGGATCGGTATTGTGATCAGCATATAAGTCCGCTTGCTGTCATTTACTTTTTTCATTTTTCCCCGCTCCTTTCCTACTCGGCTGTTCCGTGTTCTTCATTGTATTCCTGAACTTCGCGGATGATATCTCTGTTATATCTCTGCCAGCGCGTATCGAAGTCATTCAGGAACGCATCCACATCTTTATCGATCAGGAAAGTCTGGATCAGCGCATCAGCCGCCATCTCTGACGGATAGTAGTGATCCTGATAGTCTGTCATATTGCCTGACTCGATAAATGAAGTCATGCCGTCAAGCTCGGATGCAAGCTGGAAATCCCCGGTCTTACACGGAATCGCATTCTGGTCGTCGATATATGCCTGGATATTGTCGTCCTCAAGCAGGAAATCAATGACCTCGAGCGCGGCGTCTTTGTTCTCACACTCTTCTGTGACAGCAAACATCAGGTCTACTCCCGAGTTCAGCGTGTTATCCGCCGCGTTATCGTTGCCCGGCATTACGAATGAATCGATATTCATATCAGGATTTACCGAGAGGATCTGCGGTACCGCATAGCTTCCGATCGGATACATGGCAGACTCCCCGTTGGCGAATGCTGTACATGCATCGTTATAGCCGTATGCAAACGGATCTTCAGGGCCGTAGCTCACCAGCTCCAGGCACTTCTCGGCCGTCTCCCGGTATTCCTCTGTAAACGTCGTCTCGCCTGCATTGACTCTCTGGCAAGTGTCAGATGGTGCGAGACCTACCGCCAGAGCATTCCACGGCGCCAGACAGGTCCATGTATCACGGAATCCGAAATAGAACGGAAGAATCCCTTCTGCCTGGATGTCCTCGCACAGATCGATCAGTTCCGTCCATGTCTCCGGGATCTCCCATCCGTGCTCTTCAAACATGTCTCTGTTATAGAGAATGCCGGCGGCATTGGCTACATAGGGAACTCCGTATGTACCGTCAGTCGGAACGATCTCAAGATTCTCAAGGATATCGATGTAGGACTCGTTGATGTCAGCAAGGCCCGCGTAATCAGACACATCCGCCAGAATACCCGCGTCAACGTAATAGGAATAGTTAATATCTCCTCCTATACCGATAATATCAGGGTAATCCTCTCGGATGAACCTTGTCCTCATGATCGTACTCGCATCATTCGGAGAACTTATTGTCAGATGTATATCATTATGAGTCTTATTAAACTCATCTTCCACCTGATCGAAATACGTTGCTGCTTCCGGTTTGTACTGCAGGATTTCAATCTCTGTCACTCCGCTGTCTCCACCTGAACTGCATCCCGGAAGAATGGCTGCTGTGAGCATGGTCACTGCAAGTACCGCACTCACTGCGTTTTTCTTTTTCATGATAGTTCAGCTCCTTCCTCTAGCTATTTCCGCTTATGGAAAGATTATAACATTGCAAAATGCATCTAGAAATATCTATTTATTTCGTGTTTTATGCCAAAATGCAACTTATATTCAATGTGTGAAATATCAGGTCGCATTCTGGTATATTTTAATGTATAATCTTTTACAGAAAAAGAAACATATGCATGCATGAGAACAAGGAGAGACCCATGAATGAAGCTGTATTTTCCGTATTTCCAAGTGAGAATTTCGTCGATCTGAGCCTGTACCAGTTTGGCAGAGAACAGTGCGATCCCGCCCATTCTTTCGGACCTGCTTCCAGGAATCATTATCTGTTTCACTACGTCCTGTCCGGCACCGGGAAGCTTATGGCGGACGACTCAAAAGGCGCCACCCACGAATATCAGATCAGAAGCGGTCAGGGCTTTATGATATTTCCGCGTCAGATCAATACTTATATCGCTGACCGGAAACTCCCGTGGGAATATGTCTGGATCGAGTTCGACGGCATGAAGGCACGCGAAATCATTGAGACAGCCGGTCTTACACCGGATCATCCGGTCTATCACGCCGCCTACAAAGATCTTCGGGAGAATATGATGAATGAAATGGTATATATGGCTGAACACAGCAACGAATCTCCGTTTCATCTGATCGGCCATCTCTATCTGTTCGTCGATTATCTGTCCCGCTCTGCCGCCTCCACAAAGATTACTTCCACCGGCAGGGTAAGGGACTTCTATATCAGGGAAGCTCTCAATTATATCGAACAGAACTTCCAGAATGATATCACTGTGGAAGGGATCGCCTCGTTCTGCGGCCTGAACCGCACCTACTTCGGACGCATTTTTAAAGATACTCTCGGGAGCTCCCCGCAGCAGTTCCTGCTGAACTATCGCATGGCAAAAGCCACCGAACTGCTGAAACTGACATCGCTTTCGATCAGCGATATCGGCAATGCGGTGGGCTATCAGAATCAACTCCATTTCTCAAGAGCATTCAAAAACGTGTATGGCGTGTCGCCGAGAGAATGGCGGAATAAAAACCAGATTGTGCGGTAAATTCGTTAGGTTAGAATCGATGATGGTGTAAACGAAAAAGCAGTTTTAAACTTTTGAGTAAACTGCCCCTTCGTTTGCACCATTTTCGATTTGGCCTAATTGAACAAAGTAAGCGGCCGGGTAGCCAGCCTCTATGG
>CASFID010000016.1 GCA_949294665.1 uncultured Eubacteriales bacterium | reverse complement strand
GTTTACCTGGCCTTCGTTTCTTACCGGAAGATATAATTCCTGTTCTGCGGCAATTTTCTGAAATAATGCCGTCAGATTTTCTTTCGCTATCTTATACATACATTATCCCCTTTCTGCCACAATTCCCGGCTCTGCGTCTTCGACATCATAGTTGGTGAGCGGAGTTCTCGGCTCCAGATCGGCGCCTGCCTGATACTCTCCGTAGAGCTCGTCGATATCTTTGATAAATTTCCGGTTGAACAGGTGAAGGCGGATTCCCTGCGGACAGACTCTGCTGCACTCGCCGCAGTCTGTACATCTTCCCGCCACATGGAATGCACGGATGATGTGGAACATCTTTTCCTCAAAGGAATCTACGTTTGCCTTCTGTTCGCTGTCAAATTTATTGCTGTCAAATACACATTTGCGGCAGCTGCATGCCGGGCATACATTACGGCAGGCATTGCAGCGGATGCATTTGCTCAGTTCTTTCTGGAAGAATGCGAATTTCTCTTCCGGGCTCATTGCCTCGATCTTCTCGACTTCCGCAAATCTGTCGGCGTCTTTCGTCTCTTTGGACTCTCCGATGATCTCGTCGAAGATCATATGATCCTTGCCTTTGCAGACATGGCATCTCTCCAGCATAGCGTCTTTGTACGCGCAGCTCTTTTCTCCGTAGATCGTATCGATCGTAAGCGTCTCTGCCTCGTCTTGAATCTCTGCGCCGGAGATACTCTTGATTCCTTTGATGCCCATAGCTCTGATCTTTTCGATGTCAAGCTTTCCTTTGCATCCCACGCCGATGATATACGCTTTGTCCCTGTCCACCCGGTGCTCTTTCATCAGCTCCTGGAAGCTGTATGTATCACACGGTTTCAAGCACACAAGCGTCTTCCCTTCCAGTTTGGAAGCCTCGATCATATATTTGCTCAAATTTGCCCCGCAGAATCCGTTGTACACAAAATCCGCGAAGTCTTCTTCTTTCTCAAAGTAAGCCGGTTCCGGATTGTAAGGCAGGTCCCCGGCTTTCCATCCGAGCACTCTTGCCACAGTTCCGTCGGCCAGAAGCTCTTTTGCGCGGTTGATTAATTCCTGCATCTTAAATCCTCCAATCTTACGTTTTTACCGAGAGATGTGATCTTGTCCACAAACTCATGCATAGTCTGCGAGAACTTGGCGCCCTCGGCAGCGGATACCCACTCTACGCGGGTACGGCCGCTTTCTACTCCGATGTAATCCAGCATGGAGAAGAGAAGCGTCATACGTCTTCTTGCGTAATAGTTCCCGGAAGTATAATGGCAGTCGCCCGGATGGCATCCGCACATGATAACTCCGTCTGCTCCTCTCTCAAATGCTCTTAAGATGAACATCGGATTGACACGGCAGGAACAGGGAACGCGGATGATCTTGACGTCGGCCGAATAGGTCATACGGCTGCTTCCCGCCAGATCCGCTCCGGCGTAACTGCACCAGTTGCAGCAGAACGCCACGATCTTTGGTCTGAATTCTTCGTTCTTTTCTATCGACATATCGCATCTACCTCCGCTAGAATCTGTCTGTTCGAGAATCCCTGCAGGTCCATTGCTCCGGACGGACACGTTACGGTGCAGGCGCCGCATCCCTGGCAGAGCGCATCGTTTACAACAGCAAGGCGTCTTGTCTCACGGATTCCGTGATCATTCACCTCTTTATCTTCGTAGGTGATCGCTCCGTACGGGCAGACATTTGCACACTGGGAACATCCGTTGCACAGAAGCTCGTCAGAATGTGCCGTACACGGATTGGTCAGCAGCTTATCTTTGGCGAGAAGTCCGATTGCTTTGACAGCGGCCGCTCCCGCCTGGGATACTGTCTCCGGGATATCCTTCGGTCCCTGACATACGCCGGAAAGGAAGATGCCGGCTGTCGGTGACTCTACCGGGCGAAGTTTCGCATGAGCCTCCGTCAGGAAGTTGTTTGTATCGATACTTGCCGTCAGCATTGTAGCGATCTTTCTTACATCCGGGTTCGGCTCGATCGCTGCTGCAAGGACAACCATATCGGCCTCTTTTAAGATCTGTTTATTGTCCAGAAGGTCAGCGCCCTGAACAAGCAGTTTTCCGTTCGGCTGCGGAATGACCTTTCCGACCTGTCCTTTGATGTAGTTTACTCCGTAATCCTCTACGGCTCTGCGGTAGAACTCGTCGAAGTTCTTGCCCGGCGTTCTCACATCAATGTAGAAAACAGTTACATTTGTATCCGGATACTTGTCGCGGATAAGCATTGCGTGTTTTGCTGTGTACATACAGCAGACCTTGGAGCAGTAGCTCTTTCCTCTGTCGTCTGCGCAGCGGCTTCCAACGCACTGGATAAATACCATTTCCTTCGGAGCTTTTCCGTCGGAAAGACGCTCCAGATGTCCGCCAGTCGGTCCTGCGGCATTCATGATACGCTCCAGTTCGAGAGATGTGATGACATCCTTGCTCTGGCTGTATGCATACTCGTCATATTTGTCGAGCTTGATCATATCGAAGCCGGTCGCCACAACGATAGCGCCGTACTTCTCTGTCACGATCTCGTCGATCTGATCATAGTCGATCGCACCTGCCTGACATACTTTCGAGCAGATACCGCATTTTCCTGTCTTGAATTTGATGCAGGCGTCACGGTCGATGACCGGAACGTTCGGCACTGCCTGAGCGAACGGTGTGTAGATCGCGCTTCTTGTATTCAAGCCGCGGTTGAACTCGCTCGGCGTCTTCTTGCTCGGACATTTCTCCTGACACACGCCGCAGCCTGTACATTTGTTCATATCCACGCTTCTTGCTTTCTTGCGGATCTCAACTGTGAAATCCCCTACGAAACCGGATACGCTCTCTACTTCACTGTATGTATAGATATTGATATTCGGATGAGCGTTTACTTCTCCCATCTTCGGCGTCAGGATACAGGATGAGCAGTCCAGTGTCGGGAATGTCTTGTCAAGCTGAGACATTCTTCCGCCGATACTCGGCGTCTTCTCAACGATATCAACCGGATATCCCGCCTCTGCAATGTCAAGCGCAGTCTGGATACCGGCGATACCTCCGCCGATCACAAGCGCTCTCTTTGTAACGCGGCTCTCGCCGGGTTTCAGCGGTGCGTCCAGATTTACTTTTGCAACTGCCGCACGCATCAGGATGACAGCTTTTTCTGTCGCTTCTTCAATATCTTTGTGGATCCATGAACAGTGCTCACGGATATTTGCGATCTCTACCATGTACGGGTTCAGTCCCGCTTTCTCCGCCGCATTTCTGAATGTCGTCTCGTGCATACGCGGAGAACATGAACAGACGACAAGGCCGGTCAGATGTTTCTCTTTGATCGCCTTATGGATGAGCTCCTGTCCGGCCTCGGAACACATATATGCGTAGTCCTCGGCGTGGACAACTCCCGGCTCGTGGAGCGCCATCTCAGCGACTTTCTTTACGTCTACCGTCGCCGCGATATTTGTACCGCAGTGGCAGACAAATACTCCTATCCTCTGCACCTGTTATCACCTCCTGTATCTTCTGAGTGCACTTACGAGAAGCTGCTGCGGTGTGTCGGGATCAACCAGTTCCGGTATGTCGTCCGCCAGCAGATAATTCTTGCCTCTCTCACGCACAACGATCTGTCTTGCAGCGTCGATCAGTTTGCCCGGCTTTACGTCGCGCGGACATCTCTCTACGCATGCAAAGCAGGAGAGACATTTCCAGAGTGATTTTGATTGAACAAGCGACTCAATGTCCTCGTTGATCACATAGGAAACAAACTGGTGCGGTTTGATATCCATTTCATTATAGGAAGGGCAGGAAGCGGAACATTTCCCGCATTTCATGCATTTCAGCGGATTCACGCCGCTGATCTCTTTGATCATCTCTGCGCGACTGTGTTCTGTTTTCACTGCTCATCCACCTCCTCTTTGAGTCCCAGCGCCTCTGCCAGAAGTTCTGTAAAGTAGTAAACCGGCAGGTTGCCGCCATTGTTCTTGTTCAGGTTATACATACACAGCGGACAGGCTGTGATCAGCATATCCGCGCCGAATCCCGCTGCGCTCTCTTCGATCTTTCGGCACATGTTCTTGGACATATCTTCTTCTTTCAGTGATATGTATCCGCCGCAGCACTCATTTCTGTACGGATAAATTACCGGTTCAGCACCGATGGCACGGATAAAGTCCTCCATGATCGTCGGGTTCTCCGGATCGTCAAACGCCATCAGTTTACCCGGGCGAAGGAGAAGACATCCGTAATATGCACCGATCTTTTTACCTGTAAGCGGTTTTACAACCTTTTTCTTCAACTCGTCGAATCCCACGCGGTCGCGGAGCACCTCAAGATAATGAAGCACTGTCGTCTCACCCTCATACGGCTCGTCAAGTTTCATATAGTTATTCGCCCTTGTCCGGATATCATCGACATTTTTCATGTCGTCATTTACCCTTTTGATGACGTGATGACAGGCTGAACAGACTGTGACCAGATCCTGTCCGTGCTCTTTTGCGTCGTTCAGTGCGCGGACAGAAGCCAGCTTTGTAGCGATCTCATCTGTGCCGAGCGGATAAACTCCGCCGCAGCACTGCCACTCGCTGATTTCTTCCAGCTCAAAGCCCAAAGCCTCCGCAGATACTCTGGCATAGTGATCCAGATCCACAGCCTTGTTCTTCAGAGTACAGCCGGGGAAATAGCTGTATTTCATAGTGTTTACCTCCTTGTCTGGCAGGCGGGAATATTCCCGCCCTGTTACTTGATTATTCTATGACAGGCCCGATCAGCAGGACGCCTTAGATATCAAGCTGATCGATAACCTCTTTCAGCTTGTTCGCGCTGGACTGGAGTTTCGCAACTTCTTCGTCTGTCAGGCGCATCGGAACCTTGCCCTGTACTCCGTTCGGTCCGACAAGCGTCAGAACGCTTAAGCACACGTCCTCGATACCATACTCTCCATGCATCATGGATGAAACGGTTGCAACGGAATCGGAAGCTGCAAGCACGATATTACACAGTTCACAGACAGCGATGGAAACTGCGTAGAACGTAGCCCCTTTCTTAGCGATGACCTGTCCGCCTGATTTGTGTACATACTCTTCCATTGCCGGCTTGTCGAGTTCTCCGAGGTCTACTCCGTGAGCTTTCATCGACTCATAGTAGTCGTCGATGTGAACGCTGGAAATGTCGGCTCCTGACCACGGAACGAAAGAAGAATCGCCGTGCTCGCCAAACACATAGGCGTGGATATTTTTCTGCGCTACTTTAAAGTGCTCTGACAGTCCGTAACGGAGACGAGCTGTGTCAAGAAGCGTACCGGATCCGATAATCTGGTTCTCCGGAAGCCCTGAAACCTTTGTGAATACATAGGTGAGAACATCCACCGGGTTGCTGACGATGATGTACTTCGCATTCGGTGCAGCTTTAACGATCTCCGGTGTGATCTGCTTGATGATGTTTACGTTCGTCTGAGCAAGCTCGATCCTTGTCTGGCCCGGCTTACGCGCGATACCAGATGTGATGATGACGATATCAGAATCTTTCGCATCCTCATAGTCTCCTGCGATGATGGAGATCGGGCTTCTAAAGCAGGTTCCCTGCTTGATGTCCATGACTTCACCCTCAACCTTATCCTTGTTGATGTCGATCATAACGATCTCTGATGCGAACTCTTCATAGGAAAGTTTGTACGCGATTGTTGCTCCGACGCTTCCGGCGCCAATGATAGTAATTTTGCTGCTCATAGTTTCTCCTCTGCCTTTCTTTTATAATTTTTCTGGAAATAAAAAAGAAATCATGATCAATACACCGTTGTCATTGTAGCTTAAAACTCTGTTTGCCTCTCATATGTCTGTCATTCTACATCGGTTCGTGACTCCTCACTTCATTAATCAGATTTCGCTTTTTCTATCATATCACATTGTTAATAATTTGACAACATGTGTTTTAAATTTTTCAGTTCAGTCATCAGTCCGCCGTTTAACAGATTTATGCTTGCATAAGAATCTGGAGAACGGTGGGCTGAACGGATATTTCCGGCATTAAAGTTGACAAAAATCCATGTTTCACCGATAATAACAACAAACAATCAAGGAGGACTGACTATGAAACAGTGTATGGATTCCGACAATCTGCACCGCCGTCTGAAAAAGATCGTCGGACAGGTACAGGCGATCGACCGGATGATCGATGAAGATATTCCCTGTGAAGATATCCTTTCACAGATAAATGCAGCAAAATCCGCCCTGCACAAAGTGGGACAGATCGTCCTTGAGGGACACATCAACCACTGCGTCCGGGATGGCATCGAGCACGGAGACGTAGACCAGACGATCGCAAGCTTTACCAAAGCAGTAGAACGATTTGCAAATATGAAATAACCTCAGCCCACTCATCTGCTCTGAGCAGGGGGCGCGTCTTCTCATGAGTAAAGAAGCGGTGCATCCGCAGTAAACACGGCAGTGCGGCTTTGCGAATAGCGAGTGAGTGAAAATATAAGGCGCACAAAAGTATTCGAGTATTTTTCTCAGCTTTTGTGTGTTTTTCTTTTGTCTTGTTGACAACCTATACCCCTACAGGTATATTATATACCCATACCCTCATAGGTATATAATATATCTGCAAGGAGAACAATTATTATGATGAAGAAACTCGAAGAAATCCTTGAATGGGGCGGAGTAAAACGGGACATCATTTTTCTGATCCTGTCCGTTGCAGCGCTTCTGCTCAGTATCCTGGGATACTCTCCTCTTCCTTTTGACATGGCGTGGATCGCCATCATCCTGTGCGGTGTGCCGATCATCCTTGAAGCGGTCATCGGACTTGTCACGGAATTCGACATCAAGGCGGACGTCCTCGTCTCCATCGCGCTTGTGGCCTCCGTCATTATCGGCGAGGACTTCGCCGCCGGTGAAGTCGCTTTTATCATGCAGCTCGGCGCGCTTTTGGAGGATCTGACCGTAGCCAGGGCACGGGCCGGGATCGAAAAGCTGGTCCATCTGACACCGCGCACCGCCCGCAGGATCTCCTTCGTGCCCTCAGGCGCATCTCACGGCACACCGTCCGGGACATCGGAAGAGATCATCCCTGCTGAGGATGTCCGGATCGGAGATCTTCTGCGCGTACTGCCCGGGGAGGCGATCCCTGTTGACGGAGTGATCACTTCCGGCGAAACGTCTGTTGATCAGGCGGTTATGACAGGCGAATCTCTCCCCGTGGACAAAGGTCCCGGAGACGAAGTATCCAGCGGCACGGTAAATCAGTTCGGAGTCTTTGAGATGAGGGCGTCAAAAGTCGGGGAAGACAGTTCGATCCAGCGGATGATCCGTCTTGTACAGTCGGCAGACGCAGGCAAGGCCAGGATCGTAAGTCTCGCCGACCGGTGGGCGACCTGGATCGTAGTGATCGCTCTGACTGCAGCGGCGATTACATGGCTGATCTCCGGTGAGATCATACGCGCCGTGACAATCCTCGTCGTATTCTGCCCATGCGCCCTTGTACTGGCTACTCCTACCGCCATCATGGCAGCGATCGGGAACGCCACGAAGCACGGGTTTCTTGTCCGCGAGGGAGATGCGCTGGAACGGCTGGCCGCTGTAAAGAAGATCACATTTGATAAGACGGGGACTCTCACCTACGGCACACCACAGGTAACTGCTGTCGTAAGTGACTCAGATAAACTGTCATGGGAAGATGTATACATGTATGCAGCCAGTGCAGAGCTCAATTCCGAACACCCCCTTGGGAAAGCCATCGTCCGTTCTTATAAGGAAGAGATGAAACATGTGCCCGCAGCCCCGAAAGACTTTAAAATGCTGCCGGGAAGAGGCGTGCAGGCTTTGACGGACGGTCACAGAATCCTTGCCGGAAATCCGGAACTGTTTGCCGAAAGCGGGATTGCTCTCACGGAAGAAATGATCAGAAAGGCTGAGATCTTTCTTACCAAAGGCTGCACTGTCATCTATCTCGCAGTGAACAACGGGATTGCCGGTTTCATCGCGCTTTCCGATACGCTGCGTGAGAATGCTGCGGATACGATAGACGCTGTAAAAGCCTGTGGCGTGACTCCTGTCCTTCTGACGGGAGACCATAAAAATGCCGCCGGACATATCGCCCGGCAGCTCCATATCAGTGAGGTGCACGCAAACTGTCTTCCCGAGGAAAAATTGAACTGGATCGATTCCTACGAAAAGGAGGAACAGCCTGTCTGTATGATCGGAGACGGCATCAACGATGCGCCTGCACTGAGAAAAGCATGCGTAGGTATCGCTATGGGCAAGATCGGAAGCGACATCGCAGTGGACGCCGCGGATATCGCTCTGGTAAACGACGATATCCGGGAACTCCCCCATCTTCTCCGGCTTGCAAAAAGGATGATGACGACGATCCGCCTGAATCTGACATTTTCTATGACGCTGAACTTTGCGGCGATCATCCTTGCCATAACAGGCATTTTAAATCCGGTCATAGGGGCGCTGGTACATAACGCAGGTTCCGTGCTCGTCATTATAAACTCTGCGCTGCTTCTTGGATGGAAAGAGAAACCGTGATCCTGTGCTCCCTGCTCTCTTCGAGATACTCCGTCATTTCCGGGTGCTCTTTCAGAAGTTTTTCCCGGAGTCTCTTTCTCCGGTTGTCGATCAGACCGGCGATCTGCTCTTTCTCCCCGGCCAGCTCTTCCGGGAAGTCGCCGATGTGCTCTTCGATAGACCGGAGCAGGAGATCTTCATCCAGATTTCCCAGAAATCCCCAGGAGCTCACCAGCTTGTCCACACCTTTTTCTGAGAGCTTCACTACATCGTCCATCGTTCGGATCAGACTGATCACGTAAAGCGCCCTTTTCTCAATCTCTTTTTCAGAGTCTTTTCCAAATGCCCACACAAATTCCTCCAGTGTATTCTCCTCCCCCTGTGGGTATGCGCGGTCGCCGAGTCTCTCCAGCCTGACGGCGTCCTCTTTTGGCATATCCAGTCTGCAGGGCACTTCAATTCCTGCGTCTTTCAGGGCTGCAAGGATCGTCCGCCGCACTCTTCCGTCATCGATCAGGTGTCCGATCCCGAGATGACGCATCTGTGCATTGATCACGTCTGTGTGTCCCGTGATGTAGAAGCGGATCCCACGCTTTTCCAGACCATCAGAGAGCATCTCGATCGCATCAGCCGCGGTAAAGTCGATGCTGTTGACTGCCTCTGCATCTATGATGACTGCTTTTGTATCATCCTTTACTGCATTCTCAATATCGCTCTGCAGCACTTTAATATTTGCAAAAAACATATCCTCGCTGAAGCGATAAATGATCACGTTCTGGATCGGATAAGCAAAACGGTTTTTGTCCAGATCATAATATCCTGATTTTCCCGGCACCATGCTCCGGAACGCTCTCGGCGGGTTCGTCGCTTTGAGGATCATGGCGACAAAGGAAAGGATAATACCGATCAGGACGCCGTAGATCGTGCCCAGGAACAGTACGCCGACTCCCGCCGCAATAAAGATATAGAACTCTGATTTGCTCACTTTAAAGAGACGTACAGCCAGATGAGCCTCCACCACATTGAGGAGCGCGGAGATTACGATCGCCGTCAACACCGGGACAGGCAGGTACCCGATAAAACCGGTTGCCGTCAGGAGGATCACTGCCATTACAAGCGCTGCGACGATAGAGACGCCCTGCGTCCTTCCGCCATACTGCTCATTCATAGATGTCCGGGAAATGCTTCCGTTTGCCGGACAGCATCCTACTGCTGCTGCAGCCAGGTTTCCCGCCGCACAGGCAAGGATCTCCTGGCGGATATTCAGCTTATATCCGTTCTTTACGGCAAAACTGTTCTCTGCCAGCAGCGTCTCCGCCATAACAACGACCGCCACCATAAGACCTCTGCCGGCGGCATGCGTCAGATCCACCCGGTGGAACTGCGGTATGAAAATCTCCGGCATCCCCGGCTCCACGGCCGATAAGAGGATCACGCCTTTCTCATCTACATGGAAAAAGACCGTTGCAAGGACTCCAAGTACCATGATAAGGATTGCCATAGGAAATCTCGGGATATATTTCTTTGCAAGGATGAGGACCAGTAAAGCTCCTGCTCCCATTGCAAGCGACAGCCAGTTTATGTACGGCAGAGAATTCCAGATATGCTTTGCCAGCTCCAGGAACTCTCCCCGTCCGGCAGGACTTCCCAGCAGTTTTGGTACCTGCATGAGAATGATCGTAACGGCGATGCCGCTGATAAAGCCGCCCATGACCGGCGTAGAGATGAAATCCACGATCTTGTCCGCTCTCAGAAAGAAGAACAGGATCAGCCACAGGCCGGTGAAAAGCGCCACCATCGGGATATAGAGCATAGCCTGCTCGGATTCACTCACAAACCCGTGAGCCGCTATCGCGCCCCCCACGATCGCCGCGGGGGTTGCGTCTACGCCAAATACAAACTGTCTTGAAGTGGAAAACAGGGCGAAAAACAGGATCGGAAATACCGAACCGTACAGTCCGTACACAGCCGGCAGCCCTGCGATCTGTGCATATCCCATAGCGATCGGAATGGATACTGCCGCAATAATAATCCCCGAAAAAATGTCCTTCGGAAGATACTCTGGTTTATAGTTTCTCAATGTGGGAAATAATTTCATAGTCTTTCTCTCCTGTCCTTTCTTTCTATCGGTTTTATCTTCTGTATCCCTGTGCTCTCTCACCGACGATCCATCCCCAGTTTTTCCCTCACCTCAGTCATCCTTGAGCGAAACTCTTCATAGAATGTCATGTCGTCAACAGCCTGATAAGACGTCTCATAAAATCTTCGGAGTACATATAGTGTCAGGATTCTCATATTATCATCATCCAATGACTCCAGATCAGCCTCACATTCATTTAGGAAGTCGTGCCATTCCATGATATAACTTTCATAAGCTTTCAGGTTCGGGATGCCGAGCCATTTTTTGATCTTGACTTTCCCGCGGTCTTTTCTTGAACATTCATGGATCTGGACAAAATATTTAAATCCTTTCTCCTCGTAATATCTGCCAAGAGGGAACAGACGGCAAAGTCCCGGTCTGCAGCTGTGGATCGAACATCTACCCGCGTCATCGAGAAACGGACAGGCATCTTTTGCAGCATCCATCTTCATGTCTGGCAGGATCATGCCGTCCACAACCCCGAGCTCGATGTAATTTTCTTCCATCAACGCCGGGAAATCTTTTTTTATTCCTCTCTGCAGCCGCCAGATGTCCATCGGATCGAGAATGATCGAGCTCCCCATCCCCCTGCAGCAGTCCGAACATCCTTTGCAGTCATGGCAGTCCGCTCTCACCATATCCCCGGAAGAATACAGCCTGCCGTCGGATATCTCTTTTATATCTACGCTGCGTTTCATACAAATTATCTCCTGTCTGTCACACGTATATTAATATACTGGATATATTTTCCTGTTCCTTCACGGACACATACTTTTTTATTATATATCATCCGGCAGTCTTGTTCTATGTTTTTTCTCATATCAGGGATTCTTTTCCGAAATCGGCATATTTTTACCGATTTCATCAGTTTATCTGCTGCATGGGTTGACAAAACAAATAATCGGGTGTATATTCATAACAGTGTTTCAAAACATTGTTATGAATCAGGAGAAAATTATGGCAAAACAAATTGAAGGCGTATACGAAAAGTTATTTCAGTGCGCTAAAAAAGAATTTTTGGAGAAAGGATTTAAGGACGCTTCCCTTCGAGTTATTGCACAGGAAGCCGGAACAAGTACAGGATCGATCTATACCCGCTTCAATGACAAAGAAGGGCTCTTCGACGCTATTGTCAATCCGGTCGTTGAGGAAATGAAAGAACGCTTCTTCACGGTACTGGACAATTTTGAGCAGGTAGATGACAGCCGGAAGGAAGAACTGATGCCGGAATATTCCTGTAGAGGTATGCAGGAACTTCTTGATTTTATCTACGAACACTTTGATGAATTTCGTCTCCTTCTGGACGCCTCCTATGGCACAAGATTCCAAAATTTTATGGATGCTCTCATCGAAAGTGAGGTCAGCTCCACGTACCGTTATATGAAAGTGATCGGCTGTGAATCTGTTACCTCGGGAACCGTTACAGAGGAGTTTATCCATATCGTTACATCAGCGTATTTTACAGGGATGTTTGAGGTCGTGCGCCATAATATGCCAAAGCCGGACGCAGAGCATTATATCGGACTGCTCGTCAAATATCATATGGCCGGTTTTGACACCATCTTTTTCCCTGATAAATACTGATACGTCGTTATTAAGGCCGTAATCTGCTGCATAGGCAGAGCGGCCTTGATATAAAGCATCTAGTTAGTTTATTCTAACCATCATTAGTAAAGGAGGAGATTTAAATGAAAAAGCAAAGTCCTATGCTACGGCTTTGGGAACTGGGAGAAAAGGAGCACGGCAGGCTGATCTGCGCAGTTCTTTCGGCCTGCATCGGTGTCCTTGCCGGAATGCTTCCCTATTTCGCAGCTGCAAGGATCATCATCGCTCTCATCAGCGGCACGACTGACATCATGTTCTATATTCAGTGGTGCCTGCTCGGACTGGCCGGCTATATTCTTCGGGATACGCTCTATGCCAGAGCACTTTCTCTGTCACATAACGCCACTTTTACGATTCTTAAGGACATCAGGTCAAGGATCCTCGCAAAGCTTCCCCAAATGCCCCTTGGTACTATTATTGATACGTCCAGCGGTCAGCTTAAACAGATCATTGTCGATCAGGTGGAAAGTATGGAGCGTCCTCTCGCCCATCTTCTGCCTGAGATGACGTCCAACATTCTTGGACCGGTCTGCATTTTTATCTATCTTTTTATGCTGGACTGGAGGATGGCGCTGCTCTCTCTTGTTTCCCTTCCTCTCGGTATGATCCTGATGAGCTTTGCCATGGCGGGCTACGGGAAAAAGTACGAAGGATCTGTTAAGACGACGCAGCGGATGAATGCTGCTATCGTAGAGTATATCGGCGGCATCGAAGTCATCAAAGCATTCAATCAGGGAGATAAATCCTATGCCCGCTTTGCAGACAGTGTAAAGGCGAATGCATCCTATTTCTATAATTGGATGAAGAGCTGCCAGATCTCCGTCTCCTCGGCAAAATCCGTACTGCCTACGACTCTGATCACGATACTCCCTGCAGGCTGGCTTCTGTATCGGGGCGGCTCTTTATCCATGGATACATTCATTACCGTGATCGTACTTTCACTGGGAATAGTCGGCCCACTTCTGGCAGCCATGGATTTTGTAGATTCCCTTGCAAGAGTCGGTACGATCGTGGAGAACGTGGATTTCATCCTGAAAGGGGAAGAACAGACACATGGAATGAATCCTGTCACATTTTCTGATACAGATATCCATGTAAAAGATGTATCATTCGGATACCATGAAAGGGAAGAAGTCCTTCACAACGTCACCCTTGACATTCCCGCAGGAACCATGGCAGCATTCGTCGGACCGAGCGGGAGCGGGAAATCCACCATTGCAAAACTGATTGCAGGATTCTGGGATGTAAAAAAAGGGACGATATCGCTGGGTGGACATGATCTGAAAGATATCCCGTTAAACCAGCTCTACTCACAGGTGGCGTTTGTCTCACAGGACAACTACCTGTTTGACGAAACAGTCCGTGAAAATATACGGATGGGCCGGACGGATGCTTCCGACGCTGAAGTTGAGGCAGTGGCAAAAGCCGCAGGTTGCGACAGATTTATCCGCAGTCTTGAGAACGGCTATGATACTATCGTAGGCGGAGGCGGAGCACATCTCTCCGGAGGTGAACGCCAGCGCATCGCCATTGCGAGAGCCATGCTCAAAGACGCGCCGGTAGTCATTCTTGACGAGGCGACAGCATACATTGATCCGGAAAATGAGGCAGTCATACAGAAAGCCGTGGCGAATCTTGTGAAAGGGAAAACCGTGATCGTCATAGCCCATCGGCTGTCCACGATCACAGATGCGGATCAGATCTTTCTTATTCAGAACGGACGTGTAGCGCAGTCCGGGACCCATGACGGGCTGCTGGATGAAAGCTTATTATACAGAGAAATGTGGGAAGCACATATCGGAGCAAAGGACGGTGCAGAAAAATGATAGAATCATTGACTAAAATCTGGCGTTTCGCCGGAGAAGAAAAAAAAGAAATCAACAAGTCCATTATATTCGGGTTCTTTCACGCAGTATTCTATATGCTGCAGGTCGGAGCGATTTATTTCATCATTCTCGCTCTCACGTCTGGTGACAGCTCCATGCGGCCGGCATGGACTTCACTGGTACTGCTGGTCTTAAGCATTGCAGGCCGGGCGTGTATGAATTATTTTGCACAGCTTGAGCAGACGCATGCAGGATACTTCATGGCCGCAAATAAAAGGATTGATATCGGGAACCGTTTAAAAAGCGTTCCCATGGGATATTTCAGTGAGAAAAGTCTTGGAAGGATCACCGGTATCACGACGACAGTGCTCGACGATGTAGAGACGACTGCTCCCATGGTGCTTGTGAGCACCCTGAGCGGTTTTATCAACGCCGTTGTATTCACGCTCCTTGTCCTGCTGTTCGACTGGAGGATCGGGCTGATCGTTATAGCCGGCACGGCCGTTTATCTGTGGATCACCTCGGCTATGGAGAAACGGTCCGCTGCCGTCGCGCCGAAGCGGCAGGAATCGGAAGCAATCCTTGTCGAAGCCGTCTTAGAGCAGATCCAGGGCATGAGTATCATCAAATCTTTCTGTCTGACCGGAAAAGGTGACAAAAAAGTACGCGATGCACTTGAGTATAACAAAAAAAGCAATCTGGACATCGAGCACCTGTTTACACCTTATGTTCTCGCTCAGGATATCACCCTCCATGTATTCAGCATCCTTCTGATCTTTGCCGGAGCCATATTCTATATAAACGGAACAATGGAGCCTGCGGATGCACTTATGACTGTCATCATTGCATTTCTCGTATTCGCCCAGATCCAGTCTGCCGGAAGCGGCATGAGCATCCTGAGAGTTGCAAGCAGCTCCATAGACAATGCAGAACAGATCGACGACATCCCGCAGATGGACGCTGGCGGAAAACAGATTTTACCAAAGAATCATGATATCGCTTTTGAACATGTGGATTTCTCCTATGATAAAAAGGAAATCCTCCATGATATCACACTGACTATCCCGGAAAATACCACCACTGCCATCGTCGGACCCAGCGGTTCGGGCAAGACAACCATGTGCAGCCTGATCGCCCGTTTCTGGGATGTTGACGGTGGTTCTATATCCATCGGCGGACACGATATCAGGGAATATACGCTGGAGTCTCTCATGGATCAGATCAGTATGGTATTCCAGAACGTGTATCTCTTTGCAGATACGATCGAGAACAACATTAAATTCGGAAGGCCTGATGCAAGCCATGCTGAAGTTGTGGAAGCCGCGAAGAAAGCCTGCTGTCATAATTTCATCGAAGCTCTCCCGAACGAATATGACACGGTCATCGGGGAAGGCGGGGCGTCACTGTCCGGCGGCGAAAAACAGCGCATCTCTATTGCCCGCGCCATGTTAAAAGACGCTCCCATCGTAATCTTTGACGAAGCGACAGCCAATGTGGATCCCGAAAATGAAGACCGGCTACAGGCCGCCATAGAGGCTCTGACAAGAGATAAGACTATCATTATGATAGCCCATCGCCTTAAGACCGTCCGAAACGCCGATCAGATCCTTGTGATCAACGAAGGCAGGATCGTCCAGAAAGGCACCCATGAAGAATTGATAAAGGAGACGGGAATTTACGCAGAATTCGTAGGGGAAAGAAAAGAAGCAATCGGGTGGAAGCTGTAATTATAAACACATAGCAATACCTTTTGCCTTGATGTCAATGAATGAACAATATTCATTGAAATCGGGGGATTGTATATGTTATACTCTATCAGAGAAAAGAGGTGAATCCATTTTATGACCAGAGTCACAAAAGCGCCAGAAGAAAGACGCCAGGAAATTATTGATACTGCGATGAAAGTATTTTACGAAAAAGGTTATGAGAAGACATCTATCTCTGATATTGCCAGAGAAATGAATGCAGCTCAAGGACTCTGTTATCGATATTTTTCTTCAAAAGAAGAATTGTTTGACACAGCGCTTGACCAATACGCTCAAAAACAGGTGGATCAGATTTGCAGCATATTAGATCCCCAAATGTCATTAACTGAACTGATTGAAAAAATGCCTACATTTTTAGATGTAGAAAATGACAACAGCTATGCTCAAAAAATCTGTCACGAGAATAGTAATGCAAAATTCCACGATCAGTTATCTTTGAAGATCTGTTCAAAACTGCAACCTGTTGTTGCTGATCTGCTCTCTGCTGCAAATGAACAGGGAGTTATTCATATTCAGGACGCAGAGACCGTCTCCTCTTTCTGTGTATATGGACAGCTAGGGGTATTGCTTGATCAAAAACTTCCCGCTGAAGAAAGAGTAAACCATATTCGCAATTTTTTACTTGAATTGATTAAAAGATTTTCATAACAATAATTTTCCCTGCTATTCAACGCAGGGAATTATTTAAACCATTTAGTGACTGATATTCATTCATTTAGGAGGATCAAGATTATGAACACAAAAATAGACTTTATTAAAGGAAACACAAAAAAGTGCCTGACTGCAATGGTATTACCAATGATGCTGGCTATGTTTTTAAATATGGCCTACAATCTCGTGGACAGTCTTTGGATAGGTAATTTATTGGGAGAAACTGCATATGCAGCTCTGACAAACTCGACACCGATCATTCTGATTCTAAGTTCTGTCGCTATGGGAGCAACAAACGGTATTTCTATCCTGCTGTCACAGGCAATCGGAGCGAATGCGAAAGAAAAATCCGATAAATTGATCGTGACCTCTTTGGTCGTTGCAATTGTATTTTCACTTGGAGTAACTGTTTTGTTAGAGATAACATTAAAGCCAATACTTATTTTACTTAATACGCCTCAAGAAGTTATGCAGCCAGCTTATCAATATCTGGCAATTTATATTCTTGGATATCTTGCGGTCTATTTATATTGTTATTTTACAGCAGTTTTAAGAAGTTTCGGGAACAGTGTTTTTCAGGTAATAGCAATGTTGATCTGTACTGTGTTAAATGCCGGATTGGATCCATTGTTTATACATTTTATGGGATTTAATGGAGCAGCTGTTGCTACTGTTCTGTCTCAGACTTTGTGTCTTATCTTTATGCTCATATATTTACATAAAAAGCAGCTCTTTCATCTCCGCCTGTCACTTTTTGACAGACGGATGATCCCTTCGTTCTTTGCAAAGGGAATTCCGTCTGCTTTTCAGCAAAGCATCCCTGCGATCAGTACAAGCTTTGTTACTTCTCTTGTCTCAGGATATGGAATTTCCGCACTGGCTGCTTATGGAATTACAGGGAAATTAGAAATAATCTTATTCTATCCTGCAATGGCTTTGAATATGGCATTGACAAGTATTGTAGGCCAATGTGCAGGTGGAAGACGGTACGACCGAGCAAAAGAATATATAAAGACTTCTCTATTATATGGTATCGCAGGGCTGATAATCCTGTCTGTTTTAGTTGTCTGCTTTTCTAATCCATTATCACACTTATTCGTGGACAGCGATGCGGCGGCGAATATTGTTGGTATTTACTTTAAAATCGTTAGCATCGGATATGTTTTAAACACTGTCACGAATTGTTTCTTAGGTAGTTTGAATGGATTGGGTAAACCATCAAAAAGTATGCTGTGTATGGTACTGTATTATATGATTATAAGAATGCCTCTGGCATGGATTTTATCTAACTGTGGTTTAGGATTAAATGGAATCTGGACAGCAGTCTTGATCAGCCACATTATTGCGGCTGTTGCGGCGGCGATTACAGCAAACCATGAATTATCCAAACAGGAGCATTAGAGAAGGTCCATCACTTCCCGTATCCCTTTCTTACCAAAATACACATCCTTCCCATCTATGATCATACATGGCACGCTCATGATCTGATATTTTTCCTGGAGTTCCGGGAAGCGTGCCATGTCGTAAATATCAGCTGTTACGTTTGGCGTTTCCAGTGCGATCCGCTGGACTGCCATAACAAGGTCCGGGCACATAGTACAGGATAAGGATACCGCCACCTGTATATGTCTTTCCTTTTCAAAGCCGCGAATATGTTTTAATTCTTCCGGATCTATGGGCTGTCCCGGTCCGGCAGCATTATAGAGCGCGATCACAAACGAGTTAAATTCATGTCCGCCGGGAACGCCGTGGAATGCCGTGCCGAGGTACTCTCCATTCTCATCGCAGAAGCGGATCGACGGATATTCTGTAGTTTGTTCCGCTTCCTCTCTTTCTCTTTTGAATATGCATGTGATCTTCGGTGTGAGCTCTGCAAGTTCTTTCCCGAAGATCTCTGCCTCCTGTGAAACAGATTTTTCATCCAGGCAGAACTCCAGTGTGATATTCCGCTCAATCCGATCTGTCACTGCGGCGAGCTGCTGTCTGACTTCGGCACTCAGGAAACGCCCACCCTGGTTTCTGGCTGTCTGCCCGATTTTTTCGCTTCCTTGATCTCTCCCTTTGCCGCCGCTTTGATCCGTTTCTGTAAGTCCTCCCTGATCCGTCCGCTCTCCTGCAGGCACTTTGATTGCCTGCTTCTCCAGATGCAGTTTCTCATACTGTGATGAGATGTACTTTTCAAGGGATGCTGCAGCCACCGCACCGTCTGACACTGCTGTAACGACCTGACGGAGATTCTTCTCGCAGATATCTCCCGCCCCGTACACACCGTCCAGACTCGTCTTCTGATCCATATCCGTGATCAGATGCCCACTCTCTGTCAATGCCAGCTTATCCTTAAAAAGAGCGTTTGACGGCTCATATCCTGCAAAAACGAAGATTCCAAATCCTTCCCCATCTTCCGGTTCGTAGCGCCATTCTTTTCCGTTTTCCTCGAATACCGCATACTCCAGTTTTCCATTTCCTCCTGCTTCCCGGATCTGAGTATAAAAATGTACCTCAATATCCGGATGGGAAAGCACTTCCTCCGCTGCAGATCGGGCGCAGCGGAACTGTCCGCCCCGTACGCATATATAGACTTTCCTTGCATATCTGGTGAGGAATACAGCCTCTTCTGCCGCTGCGAAACCGCCTCCGATCACAAAAACGTCTTTCCCTGTAAAAAACTCGCCATCACAGGTTGCGCAGTAAGCCACTCCCCTGCCCCGGAATTCCATCTCTCCTTTAAAGCCGATACGACGCGGACTGGCTCCGGTGGCAAGTACGATCCCCAGCCCCTGGAAGGTTCCCCGGTCAGTGATTACAGATTTCATATTCCCCTCCAGATTTAGTTCGTTTACCTCTGCGATCTTAAATTCTGCCCCGAAATACTCTGCCTGTTTCCTCATATTTTCCGTCAATTGATTTCCGTCTGTTCTGAGGACGCCGGGATAGTTTACCACTTCTGATGTGATCGTGATCTGACCTCCTATCTTCTCTTTTTCGATCACAAGCACACGGTATCTAGCCCGCGCAAGATATATTGCGGCGGTCAGCCCCGCCGGGCCACCGCCGATAATGATACTGTCATAAAACATATTCCTCCTCCTTACAGAAGACCGACAAGATCAAGACTGGGCTTTAACGTATCAGCACCCGGCTGCCATTTTGCAGGGCACACCTGATCGCCGTGTTCTGCAACGAACTGGCTGGCCTGAACTCTACGGAACAGTTCATCCGCATTTCTTCCCACATTACCGGCGATTACTTCATATGCCACGATCTTCCCTTCGGGGTTGACGATAAAGCTTCCGCGCTCTGCTACTCCGTCTTCCTCGATCATGACATCAAAGCCTCTTGCAAGAATGCCTGTCGGTTCTGCCAGCATGGGATATCCGATCTTCTGGATCGTCTTGGATGCATCATGCCATGCCTTGTGTACATAATGTGTATCACAAGACACAGAATAAATCTCGCAGCCTGCCTTTTTAAATTCTTCATATTTATCTGCAAGATCCTCAAGCTCTGTAGGGCACACAAAAGTAAAATCCGCCGGATAGAAGAAAAACACTGACCAGTGTCCTAAAATATCCTCTTTTGTTACTTCTTTGAATTCATTATCCTGATACGCCTGTACTTTAAAATCAACTACTTCTTTTCCGATTAACGACATAATAAGTCTCCTTTCACTGTAATTCTAATCATTTTCAGATGTAAGTTAGTAATAACTAACTTTTATTTAATATACCATTCCATGATTCGCTTTGTCAATAATCAGTAATGATAATTATTATTTATCGAGGGCAAAAAGGGCGCGTCACGCCCACGGGTAAACCGTGGACGCAGCGCGCCCTTTACTATGGCATTATGATAAAATTTTGCAAAGCGGAAGAATGCAGACTTATCCTGTCTGTCAGTCGTTGTATCCATTCGGATTCTGGCTCTGCCATCTCCAGGAATCTTCGCACATCTCGTCGAGTCCCCGCTCTGCCACCCAGTTCAGCTCGTTTTTCGCTTTTGTTGCATCGCAGTAGCAGGTGGCGATATCGCCGGCGCGGCGCGGTTTGATCTCATAGGGGATCTCCTTGCCGCAGGCTTTTTCAAATGCCTTCACCATATCGAGAACGGAATACCCGTTGCCTGTTCCCAGATTGTAGACTGACACTCCTGCTTTCTCTTTCAGTTTCTCGACCGCACGCACATGACCGATGGCAAGATCTACTACATGGATATAGTCGCGCACGCCTGTTCCGTCCGGTGTGTCATAATCATTTCCGAATACGCCGAGACATTTCAGTTTGCCGATAGCTACCTGTGTAATGTATGGCATCAGGTTGTTCGGGATACCTTTCGGATCCTCCCCGATGAGTCCGCTCTTGTGCGCCCCGATCGGATTGAAATATCTCAGAAGGACGACGTTCCACTCGGGATCCGCCGTGTGCAGGTCTGTGAGGATCTGCTCCAGCATCCATTTCGTCCAGCCGTAAGGATTCGTACATGTTCCTTTCGGGCACTCCTCTGTGATCGGGATAAATGCCGGATCGCCGTACACGGTTGCGGAGGAACTGAAAATGATGTTCTTCACTCCATGGCTTCTCATGGCGTCGCAGAGTGTGATCGTTCCGCCGATATTGTTCTCATAGTATTCCAGCGGTTTCTGCACGGACTCACCTACCGCTTTGAGTCCCGCAAAGTGGATCACAGATTCGATCGTTTCTTTCTCGAATACCTCGTCCATTGCCTTTCTGTCGCGGATGTCCGCTTTATAGAATTTCAGGTCCTTTCCTGTGATCTCTTTTACTCTGTCCAGCGCTTTCTCAGAAGCATTGTACAGGTTATCCACTACTACAACATCATAGCCTGCATTCAAAAGTTCCACACAGGTGTGGCTTCCGATAAATCCTGCTCCTCCGGTTACTAAAATAGACATATCGCTTCCTCCTTAAGATAGACTTAAAATCTGTTTCTCTGTTTCTGTGCCCAGTATATCACAGACCATGCGATATTTCTTTATAATTTTAAATCATCTTATGGTAAAAATGTTGCATGGATTACCATAGTCTCTCCGGGTAGAGTCCGGCGTCTTTGAGCGACTGGATCGCAGCTACCACAACAGGTTTGTCTTCCTTATAAGTCACTCCGTACCATTTGTCTTCCGACTCCAGCACGGCCACGGACGCTTTGTCCTCCGCCAGAAGAGCGCTCACTACCGCCGGGAGATAATACTCGCATTTCATCGGATTTTCTCTCAGCCCCTTTTCAAGGAATTCCGGGAACCCTTTTCTGATCTCGTCCAGCATGCTGTGTGTAAATCCCCACATGTTCATAGATACAAGCGTGTTGCCATCGATGGCGGTCCACGTCTCTCCCCCGTCTTCCGAGTATGCGACTCCGCCGTCTCTCTTTTCGATCCGGGTGCGCTCGGTCACGCTGACAAGCTCTTTGTTCTCATTGAGCTCACAGATGCCGCGGGAGACGTATCCGTTATCTGTCACTGTGTTTTTCAGCCGGTAGCCTACCATAGTATACCGGTATCTGTCGTCGTCTTCATGGGTGGTGAGGTACTCGTAGATCACCTGAAACGCATGCCGCCCGTAATAATCGTCCGCATTGATCACTGCAAACGGTCCGTCGATCTCATCAGCCGCGCTCAGTACCGCGTGCGCCGTACCCCATGGTTTCACGCGTCCCTCCGGGACAGAGAAGCCCGCCGGGATATTGTTGACATCCTGATACGCGTATACGACTTCCATGGATTTCCCGATCCGGCTGCCGATGGCCTCCCGGAAATCATCTTCATTTTCTTTCTTGATGATAAATACAACCTTTTCAAATCCGGCCTGTTTCGCATCATAGATGGAAAAATCCATGATAATCTGCCCCTCTTTATCCACTGGATCGATCTGCTTGAGACCTCCGTACCTGCTTCCCATGCCTGCTGCCATTATAACAAGAACCGGTTTCTTCATATCACTGTAATCCTCCTGATTAATTCTTAGTGCGATGATCTGTTCTGCCGGGAGATTACATCTGGCTGATATCTCCTCGGCAGTCTTGCACTCGCGAAAGGGCCTGAAGATTGTCTCCGCAATGCACTCATCGACCGCCCTCTCCACGGCTTCCGCCAAAGGTTATCATTCCTTGTCATCCCCGCACAAAGCCGGGATATATATAAGGAAACGCACGGGTATATCATAGCACAGGATCGGCCGGGATGCCAGCTGAAAAAGAGTAAAACCTTTTACTCCTTTTGCTGCGCCCCGCCTATGTTTTTCAGCGTTTTCTTAAACTGTACCGTAAACAGGACCGCCGTGAACGTCACTGCCAGCAGGTCTGCGACAGGTTCCGCCATGTATACTGCCATTGTCTGGTCTGACCGGATGATATGAGGCATGATGTAGATCAGTGGGATCAGGAGCACGAACTTACGCATGACTGCCACGATGATGGATTCCGCCGCTTTCCCCAGTGCGTTAAACGTCATCTGGCACGCCATCTGGATCCCGAACAGGAACATGGAGCCCATGTAGATGCGCAGCGCGGTCTTCGTGTATTCCATCAACTGGCCGTCGGATGTGAACATCGCCGCAAATCCTCCCGGCAGCGCCATGACCAGGATCCACAGCAGGATGGAATAGCCGAGACTGACTTTGAGCAGGAGTTTAAAGGCCGCCCGCACCCGCCCGGCATCCCCGGCGCCGTAGCAGTAGCTGATGATAGGCTGAGCTCCCTGACCTAACCCCTGGAGGGGCAGCATGGCGAACTGCATCACGCTCGTTAAGATTGTCATCGCGCCCACCGCAATGTCTCCCCCGTAATTCTGCAGGGAGCTGTTAAAGCATACGGAGATCACGCTCTCGCTGGCCTGCATGATAAATGTGGCGACTCCAAGAGCCAGACAGGGGAGGATGATGTTCGGCGTAAGCCTCAGATTTATCTTCTTTATCTTAAGAAAAGTCTTCTTCCCGCACAGGAATCCGACCACCCAGATACAGGAAAGCGCCTGGGATATGATCGTAGCGAGCGCCGCGCCCCTGACGTCCATGTTAAAGCCGAAGATAAAAATCGGATCCAGGATGATATTTGCCACTGCGCCGATCAGGACGGAGAGCATTCCTGTCTTTGCAAACCCCTGTGCCGTGATGAATGCGTTCATGCCAAGAGTGATCTCGACAAAGATCGTTCCAAGGGCATAGATGTTCATATAGCTGACTCCGTATCCGATGGTGTTCTCGCTCGCTCCGAACGCCATGAGAAAATCTCTGTTCCAGATCAGCAGTACTGCCGTAAGGATGACGGAGATGATGATCTGGAGTACGAAACAGTTCCCCAGCGTCTTCTCCGCCGAATCCTTGTCCTTCTTTCCCATAAATATAGACGCCCTCGGCGCGCCGCCGTAGCCGACCAGCGCCGCGAAAGCAGAGACGATCATGATCAGCGGCATGCAGACGCCCACCCCCGTCAGGGCGGTTGCGCCGATATCCGGGATATGTCCGATGTAGATCCTGTCGACGATGTTGTAAAGCATATTGATCAGCTGAGCTGCCACTGTCGGAAGCGCCAGCTTAAGAAGCAGCTTTCCAAGAGGCTCCGTCCGCAGAAATTCCTTGTCTTCACCGCCGCCCGTGCCGGCGCTGACGCTTTCTGCCGTCTGTGTCTCTGCTGCCGGTACTTCTGTTGTCCGTACTTCCTTTGTCTGTGCTTCTCTCTGATCCTGTTCTGTCTGTGTCATGACCGATCCCTTCTTTCTATTTCCTTTTTTGTATTGTCAAAGAGCTTTTGCAAAAACCTTGTCTGCATCTCCAGTTCTTCCTCTGTAAAGCCGCTTAAGACCGTGTCCAGAAATTCATTCCTCACTTCATCGACAGTCTCTGTCACCGGTCCCGCCTGAGGCATGAGTTTCAGATGGATCTTTCTGCGGTCCCGCGTATCCGGGATCCGCTCCAGAAGAGATTTCTGTATCAGGGAGTCTACCCCTTTCGACACTGCTCCTTTCGACAGCATACGCAGCTCTGCAATATCCGCCGCCGTGTCCTTTCCCGGATTGTTCTGCAGGAAACTGATGATATCAGCCTCGATCACTGTGAGATCATGTTCCGTACACACCTTTTTCAACAGCTTATCGTACAGGCGGAAGAGACTCCGCAGTCCGATAAATATTTCTGTAGTCCTTTGCATCATCGCACCTCCCCGGCATCAGTGCATCTCCACTTATTCATAGACACTATAGTTCATAAATAAACGGTTTCCTTATGAACTATTTTCAATTAGACATTATAGCGCGATATTTTTTCTTGTCAATCCCCGGACGGAATCTTCTGTCCGGCACTTCTCTCCCTGTATCCGGAGCAGATGCACGGCTGGAACGCGCCGCCCCCTGCTCCTGGAGAGACGGATCACCATCACCCAGACTGCCTCCGAGAAGCGGCTGCTCCAAAAAGATTACATATGCACTTGAAAAAAGGCATAAAAAATAGTATAAATAAATATGTTTTTTGAAATTTAAGAAGGAAAGGATCAATAACCATATGAATCAGGAAAAGAAAAAGAGTATCAATCCGTTTCAGTTCCTCTACCGTATCCTGCAGGGGGCGCTGATCGGACTGGGGGCAGTTCTCCCCGGAATATCCGGCGGCGTGCTGAGCGTGATCTTCGGTATCTACAAGCCGATCATGGAGCTTCTCTCTAACCCGTTTAAGAACTTCAAATCCCATGTTCCTCCGCTGATCCCGGTATTTATCGGAGGCGTTATCGGATTTCTGGGAGTGGCCAAAGTCCTCGCTTTTTTCCTTGAAGAATACCCGGACCCGTCTGTCTGTGTCTTTATCGGACTGATCACCGGAATGCTTCCGTCTCTGTTCCGGGAGGCCGGCGAGCAGGGCCGCAGCAAGGGCTCTTTTATCTCTATGATCGTGTGCATGATCGTCATCTTTGCACTGCTGATCGGACTGCAGATGTTCTCGATTGAGGTAAAACCGAATTTCGCCTGGTACCTGTTCTGTGGATTCTGTCTGGCTCTCAGTGTGATCGCTCCGGGCATGAGCTTTTCCACACTGCTCATGCCTCTGGGACTTTATACGCCGTTCGTGGACGGGATCGGTAATTTTAACATGAGCATCCTCGTGCCGGCAGGTATCGGAGCCGTTGTCACAGTGATCTGCCTTGCCAAAGCGATCAATGCGCTGTTCGACAACTTCTATTCTATCGCATTCCACGGCATCATCGGGATCGTGATCGCAGCGACAGTCATGATCATCCCGGTATCCGGTTTCAAAAATGCAGGAGCAGCAGTTGTAAATATCATCTGTATCGTGGTCGGTGTCGCGATCGCGCTGCTCTTAGACAAATTTAACAGCAGGGTAAAGGTGGAGTAATCCGCAATAACAGGACTGACTGAAGTAAGCAGCTATCTCTGCTTCTCCAGCCAGTCCTGTTTTCTGATCGGCGCTCATTCCGACCACTGATTTCTATTATTCCACATCCTGAAGCGCTGCGAAGTCTTCTTCTCCGGTCCTTACCTTGACTACTCTCGTCACGTTATAGACGAAGATCTTGCCGTCTCCGATATGTCCGGTATACAGTGCTTTCTTTGCCGCTTCGATCACAGAATCTACCGGGATCTTGCTGACGACGACTTCTACTTTCACTTTCGGGAGCAGGTTGGCATCCAGCTCAACACCGCGGTATTTCTCTCCCGCGCCTTTCTGTATGCCGCAGCCCATAACCTGTGTCATGGTGATACCGGTCACTCCAAGCTCGTTGAGTGCGGTCTTCAATGCATCAAACTTGGCCAGTCTGCAGATAATGCTTACCTTATGCATTCCTGTATCATAGACGCCGTCCACAACAGTTTTCTTATTTACAACCTTAACCGCCGCGTCTACCTGAGCTTTGGAAGCTTTCTCATAATCGTCCTCGCCAAGGTCCGTATTTTCATTTACGTCCATATCCATTCCTGTCATATCATTGATCGCGAAACCGGAATATGCGGAGGCAAGACCGTGTTCATGGATATCAAGGCCGTCGATCTCGATCTGAGCCGGTACTCTTAAGCCCACTGTCTTATCTATGATCTTAAATACGATGAACATTACTATAAGTACATATGCCGCAACTGAAGCAATGCCAAGTGCCTGTATGCCAAGCTGTTTGAGTCCTCCGCCGTAGAAGAGTCCGGGCGCCACGCCGTCGCCGCCGTTGCTGAACAGTCCGACTGCAAGAGTTCCCCACATACCATTTACCATATGGACGGATACCGCTCCTACCGGATCATCGATCTTGGCTATATTGTCGAAGAATTCAACAGAAAGCACTACAAGGAAACCTGCGATCAGTCCGATAAAGAATGCGCCCACCGGGGTAACGCAGTCACACGGCGCCGTAATTGCAACAAGGCCTGCAAGAGCCGCATTAAATGTCATGGATACATCCGGCTTGCCGTAACGCAGCCATGTGAAGATCATTGCTACAACTGTAGATACAGCTGCTGCAAGGTTTGTATTGAACATGACAAGAGAGGCAAGCTCCATGTCCGCATCTGTCGTCATCGCCACTGTAGAACCGCCGTTGAAACCGAACCAGCAGAACCAGAGGATAAATACACCAAGAGCCATTGCTGTCATATTATGGCCCGGTATTGCTCTCGCCTTGCCGTTCTTATCGTATTTTCCGATACGGGGTCCAAGCATTGCAGCTCCGAGACATGCGATCAGACCTCCTACCATATGTACACAGGTAGAACCTGCGAAATCATGGAAGTTCAGGGATGAAAGCCAGCCGTCGCCCCAGATCCAGTGACCTGAGATCGGATACACGATCAGGCTGATCGCCGCACTGTAGATACAGTAAGCCTTGAAATTCGTACGCTCCGCCATGGATCCGGATACGATCGTCGCTGCAGTCGCACAGAATACAGTCTGGAAGATCGCGTAACACCATGTAGGAAGTGTCCCGAAATCATAGCTTCCCTGAATCAAAGGATCCAGTCCGCCGATCAGCGGCCCGCTGCCCGCAAACATGATTCCGAATCCGATCAGCCAGTAGCACGGTGTTCCGATACAGAAATCCATCATATTCTTCATGAGAATATTTCCCGTATTCTTCGCCCGGGTAAGCCCCGCCTCACAAAGTGCGAATCCTGCCTGCATAAAGAACACCAGAATGGCCGCAACCAGAACCCACATTACATCTGTTGCCGAATACATAATATCTCCTCCTTTTGATCTTGGTCCCGGGGAACAAAAAAGTGCACCGCCGGGAGTGATCACTTCCCTTTGATGCACTTCTTTGTACCGAAAGGTATTTTTATGATAAAAGTAAAGACGCCTCGGAAATTCATCCAAAGCGCCTTTGCTTTTATGCATAAGACTTTACTCTTTCTTCCCTCTGGTGTCAAGATGATGTTAAGATTTCGCTAAAATTTGTTGAAAATTATGGTATAAGCATAAAATTACCATCTGTTTTTCTCCATTTTGCCATATTATCTGTCTTTATCCTTCAAATGGGACAACGTCTTTCACCGCTTCCTGAAGCGTGATCTCTCTGTCGCCATGATCAATGTCGATCAGATGATATCTGTCATTTCCCATATGAAGTTCTTTCATATATGTCAGCTGTCTGAGGCCGTGGCGGGATTCGATCCGCTCTACCAGAGCATGGCGGTCCTCCTCTTTCATGGCGTACACAAGATCCACGGACGCCTGGTCAATTGCAAGAATGTCAAGAGAAGCCAGAATTCCCACATTCGGCGTGACGACAGGCTCTGCAGCAGTCCCCTCACAGTCACAGGACACCGACATATTCCGCATAACATTGACATAGCTGATATGTTCACCAAAATGATCAACTACCGCCTTTGCAGATTCTGTCATTCTCTCCATAAACTCTTCATCAGAAATATCCCACATATCATCGGATCCGGGTGTGGTGTGGATCATTTTCTTGCCGATCCGCCCGTCTGCACATCCGATGCCGATATTTTTGTCAGAGCCTCCGAACCCGCCTTTTGCATGCCCCTTAAAGTGAGTCAGTACAAACAGAGAATCATAATCGAGAATATTCTTTCCCATATACATCTCTGTGAACCATTTCCCGTCTTTCACAGGAAACGGCACTGCGCCGTCTGCATCCATGATATCCACAGGACAGAATGTCCAGCCGTTTACTTTCAGCGTCTCCCGGTGCTGTTCTGTCGTGTACCTGCCTCCCTCATAGTAGGAATTTGTCTCTACGATAGAAGCGCCGGGAAGATTTTTTTCGATCAGTTCTTTCACCCACGGGCGTGGAATGATATTCGGTCCATGGGGCTCGCCGGTATGAAGCTTGATCCCTGTTTTTCCTGTAATCTTTCCACTCACACGCTGAAAGATCCTGCTCAGTCCCTCCACTGACAGATCCCGTGTGAAATAAACAATGGATTCCGCTCCGGTTCTCTCCTCATACGGTATGTAATGGTCTCCACCTGTACCGGGTATTGCTTTCTTTTCTGCCATGTTCTTCTCCTTCAATCTTTTAATCTATATATTTTTTTATAAATGCAATCTCATCGTCATTTGCCTCTCGTGCCAGGTCAGAACGCATATCCACGTGGAATACATGTCCTGTATTCTCATCTCCATAGATCTTGTACTCGCACGGAACACCTTTTTCCATCAGGAGCTTTGCCATTGGTTCACACTGATCCACAAGAAAATCTCCTTTCGCAGTGAGCAGATAAGCCGGCGGGAACTTCTCCGTCACATAGTCTAATACATCCAGCTTCTTTCCATACACCAACGGATGCTCTGTAAAATAATCTATCATAAGCTTATTTTCTGAAATGTTTGTGGCCCGTCCTTTCAGATCATACATTCCACAGTTAAGTCCGACAGCTCTCAAGCCGAAAGCCGGCGGAGTCACTTCCATTACTTCGGCATATTCCGGATTCGTGCAGATCACCGCATACTGGCTGGCAAGCTGCGCTCCGGCGGAATCACCGACCAACGCCACTCTGTCCGTATCGAATCCGTGGATATCCGCCTTTTTACAGATCCACTCCATTACAAGATTCAGGTCAAAAATCGGAGTGGGAAATTTAAACTTCGGCGCCAGATGATAGTTAAAGCTGACCACTGCAAAGCCTCTCCGTGCCAGATCCATGCAGTAAAACTGATACTGTTTCGTACTTCCGTATACATAGCCGCCTCCGTGGACATTTACAATGACCGGCAGTTTTCCCTTTGAGTCTTTCGACCTGTACACATCCAGAGTATTCCACTTCACATCCGGCCCGTAGGGGATATCATTAATCCGCAGAATATCGTCCGGCGCAGCATTCAGTCCGCGGTCTCTTTTCGCATCTGAATGACCGGCTATCAGACGGAAACTTAACGATTGTAAAGACATAATATCCGCTCCTTATCTTCTGTATTATTTCTGTTCAACCTCACTCGTTGTCCGGAAGACAAAGTCCCGACACAGACGCACTGCTCTATCCGCCTTGTCAATATCCTTCTCTGTGGGAATAAAACTGTCATCCCCCGGATACCGGGTTGTAAAATAAAATCCATCGATCCGATCCAATGCGCTCTCCGTTTCATCCGGAATATCAATGCCCATGTCGCCTGATATATAACGCATCAGTCTCCTCAGACTGTGTGTCCGTAAAACGCTTTCCTTGGATGCTGCTTCAGATTCATTTTCCGGATGAGCACATTCAGAAACAAGATGTTTCAAATATCTCTCACATATACTCTGACCTAAAGCAGCGAGAGCTGATCCTTTATTTCCGCCGTCATATGACTGTCTGAAAAATTTATAGTCATTTTCGGCAAATTCTGCATAAGTATTCATTCGTCCTGCCATATGTCTCTCCCTTCTTTTTTTATATTTTCAAAATAAAGCGTATGCTCGTCTTTCCATTCATCACCTATCACAACTTTTAAATCCACTTCGGGCATATCCAACTGTCCCGGATTCACGCGGCTTTTCAGGAGGATGATCTCATCCCTGAGCTTATTGATATCAAATGTCGGTTTCAATTCCAACATCAGATCTACATCGCTCCGATAAGTCTGTTCCTCTCTCACGCAGCTCCCATACAAGTACAATTTCGCCACATAAGGAGCCACCGGGGATTTTTCGATCTGCCGGCGGGCATACTCGATCGCTTTCTCACTGCGTTCTTTATAAATTTCTCTTACCTTAGGTGAATTTTTACCCGAAACGATCATAACTGCTCCTTTATATGATATTAATCGCTGAATGACACATATTTTTAATTATTATACCACGTGCGCAGAAAAGGGGAAGCCGGCAAAGGCATAAATCAGCTTCTGCCGTCTGCGATGACTGAACTGCTGCGGAACTTGCGCATCTTATAGAAATAGTAAGGCACAAGCGGTATCAAAGCCGCGATCCATGCCGCCGGATCTGAAAGACATACACCGGCGAAACTTGTATGTCCGGCCACGATCATAACAATGGCGCTCCTTGCAACAAGCTCAAAGATACCTCCCAGCATCGGCACGAGACCGTAGCCCATTCCCTGCAGTGTATTTCTGTAGAGGAAGATACTGCCCAAGAACGGATAGCACCAGAATACCGTGTGGAAGTACGTCACGGAAGCATTCACCACTTCTGTCTCTGACGGGCTGATAAACAGCCATGTCATATATTTGCCGCCAAAGTACATGGCCGCCATGAGGATCACGCTCCATATAAGGATCATGATCTGGGTACAGCGCACCCCCTGTTTCACCCGGTCCATCTTTCCCGCTCCCCGGTTCTGGCCCACATACGTGGCGATCGTTGCGCCAAACGCTGTAAACACTGTGGCGATCAGATTCTGCAGCTTTCCTGCCGCAGAGAAACCTGCCATGTAGATTTCTCCATATATATTCACTGCTCCCTGTACGATGATCGTACCGATCGCCGTAATGGAGAACTGCAGTCCCATGGGGATGCCAAGCGCCAGAAGTCTTCCGAAGCTTTCAAAACTGATCTTAAAATCTTCCCGTTTTAAGTGCAGGATCGGGAAACGCTTCAATATGTAGATAAAACAGAGCAGTGCTGAGATTCCCTGTGCGATCACGGTCGCATACGCGCAGCCTTCCACTCCCATCCCGAATACAACGATAAATGCAATATCAAGCACCACGTTGATCGCCGCAGAGATGACCAGAAAATACAGCGGAGATTTGGAATCGCCCAGCGCTCTTAAAAAACCAGCCAGAGAATTGTACGCCGCAGTGACAATCAGTCCTGCGTAAATAATCCCCATATACAGCTTCACATCCGGCATAATATCGTCCGAGTAGTTCATAAGTCTCAGGATCGGTTCATTTGCGATCAGCAGACCGACTGTCATGAGAATGGAAAATGCGGCTGCAAGATAAATCGACATCGCCACATAATGACGCATCCTGTCATATTGCTTTGCCCCGAACCACTGGGATACAAGGATCGCGAAACCGCTGCTCAGTCCGTTAAGCCATCCGGTCACGAAGAACATCAGAGAACCTGTGCTTCCGATCGCCGCCAGAGCAGGCACGCCAATGAACTGACCTGCTACGATAGAATCCGCTATATTATAAAACTGCTGAAAGACATTGCCCAGAAACATCGGGATCATAAATCGTATGATCAGTTTTACCGGGCTGCCCGTCGTCATGTCGTGTATTGTTCTTTTTGTCATGACCGTTTCTTTTTCCCTTCTCATAAATTTTTCAAGTTATTATTTCTTATTTATAAACCGCGGGTAATTATACACTGTTATATCTCTGATAGCAAGTGATATTTCGCTTTTGCAATATCATTTCAAAAATGTTATACTTTTTTAACAAAATAATTTCATAAGATTTGAGGATTTGAAATGAATAAGAAAAAGGAAGAACTATTTTTGGAGCTTTGGAACGAACAAAATATAGCCTATGACTTGATGACTGAATATGACGGAATACCACATTGCTATGGCGACTATGTGCTTTATCATGTAGAGGGGCAGATTATCGATCTAATCGCTGCACATCCGGGAATCACCTGCACTGATATTGCTGATATAACAAATAAAACTACCAGTGCATGTTCACAAATCATCAAAAAGCTGAAAAATCGAAAATGGATCTCACAGGTGCGTAATGAAAAAAACAACCGCAAATACAATCTTATATTAACGGTAGAAGGTATGAAAATTTACGAAGAGCGAAAGAGTTTTACAAGTAAATGTCAGGAGATTATGAAAATTATGCTGGATAAGTATACTGAAGAAGAACTGAATCATCACATTCAGATCCAGAAAACTATCAATCAGGCCTATATGGGTGATATTAAACGTAGCCGGGATGCTTTTTCATCTATAATATCTAGTAAAAAATGATTTTAAGAACTGTTATTCTAGGGGAGCTGTTAAAACAGCTCTTTTATTGTGCACATTCTATAATTTTTAATTTTTAAAATTATGAATAATGGAAAAAAAATAAAATATATTGTATTTTTTATAAATCTAGTATAAACTATAAGCAGTTATATAGTTAAGCTACTTAATAGTTTATTTATTTTATTATTTAGCTCATACTATATTATTGCCGGCAAAAATATTATTACTTATGAAAGGAACGAAACATATGAAAAAAAGAATCATTGCCACTAATTCAGCACCTGCTGCGATCGGACCGTATTCACAAGCGGTCGTTGGTACGGGAGAAATTTGTTTTATATCAGGACAACTTCCCATAACTCCGTCTACTGGAAAAATAGAAGGAAAAACTATCGGAGAACAGACGAAACAATGTTTGAAAAATATTAAAGAAATCCTTGCCAAAGACAATATGACACTTGAAAACGTGGTCAAAACAAATGTCTACCTGAATAATATTAAGGAATTTGGACAGATGAATCAGATATATGGGCAATTTTTTTCATCTTTTCATCCTGCTCGAGTTGCTTTTCAAGTAGCTGCTCTACCCCAAGACGCACTGGTAGAGATTGAAGCTATCGCTATTAAATAACTGAAAAGGAGTTTTAAAAAATGAAATATGATTTTATTTCCATTATTGACCGACATGGCAAGGATGCCACTGCTATCGATACAATAGGAAAAAATAAACGCTGGGGGAATGAACCGGATGAACCAAAAGATGGCTTCGATTTTATTCCCATGTGGGTGGCTGATATGAATTTTGCTACATGCCCTAAAATTCCTGAGAAAATTATTGAACGGGCAAAACACCCTTTATATGGATACTTTTTTGCAACGGATGAATATTATGATTCTATAATTAACTGGCAGACTCATCGAAATCATTACGTTGATTTAAAAAAGGAATATATTGCTTATCAAAATGGCGTCCATGGGGCGATTACCAGCGCTGTAAACGTACTCACTCAGCCCGGCGATGGAATACTGATTCACAGTCCACTCTATACAGGTTTTTTTACTGATATAGACTATATTGGACGTACCTGTGTCTTCAGCGAATTAAAAAAGGATGCAAAAGGTATTTACCGGATGGACTATGAGGATATGGATAGAAAAATAAAGGAGAATAACATTCATACCGTTATTCTTTGTTCTCCCCACAATCCATGTGGCCGTGTGTGGGAACGTTGGGAACTTGAAAAAGCAATGAAAGTCTTTGAGACAAACGATTGTTTTGTCATCAGTGATGAAATCTGGGCAGATATCACTTATTCCAATCATCAGCACATCCCCTCTCCGATGGTTAACGACTGGGCAAGAGAACGCACAATTGCAATATACGCCCCCAGCAAAACCTTTAACATGGCAGGCCTGGTTGGCAGCTACAATATAATTTATGGGAAATACCTTAGAGACCGCATAGATACCTACGCTTCCAAGACAAATTATAACGAAATGAATGTATTGTCCATGCATGCATTGATTGGAGCGTACAGCGATGAAGGACAGGAATGGACCGACGAACTGCGTGAAGTCCTCGAAAATAATTGTCGATACGTATGCCGTTTTATTAATGAACAAATCGATGGAGCCGAAGTAACTCTGCCGGAAGGAACATATATGATATTTGTCGACTGTTCCGAATACTGCAACAAAACCGGCAAAACGCTTGAAGAAGTCTTGAAATCCGGATGGAATGTAGGGGTTGGTTGGCAGAATGGTAAAAACTTTCGTGGCCCCTGCCATATACGGATGAATCTTGCATCGCCTTTTTCACGTATCCAAGAAGCATGTGAACGACTTAAGAAATATGTATTTATATAGGGTATATGTAATATGGAAATAAAGATTAACGGCACAAAGATAAAATGGATCATATTGTTAGCAGCTGTTATTGCAATGGCATTCATACCTACAAATTCTGAATTTACAGTATCTATAAAAGCATTTATTATTATAACAGTTTTCTGTATTGCAATGTTTGCGATGGAGTTGATAGACTCCCCTATGATACCGTCCTTACTTCTAATGTTCGCATATACGTTTATCAGCGATATGAATACTGTTATGGACGGATGGAGTAAAGAAGCACCCTGGTGTGTAATTTCAATGTTCATTCTCATCCGTGTCATGAATAAAACACCATTGCTCAAAAGAATCACTTACCACATTGTCCTGTTGACAGGAAAGTCTTACTCTGGAATCTGTATCGGTCTATACCTCACAGGACTGATACTTTCCTTCCTCGGGGATAACACATCGACTGCAATCATTGCTGTTGCATATGGAATTGTCGTTGCTCTCCAGTTGGAAAATACCAGAGGTGCTGCTGGTATTATGTTGTGCTCATATCTTGGTATTTGCGAGGCAGGATATTTTATCTATAACCCGACAGGTGCACCTTTTATTTACAGTCTTGTATCCAGTGCCGATGCCTCGCTTCCGCAGAACAGTAATTATCTGGAATGGTTCAAAAACGGAGCTGTTTTCATCCCATATTACATTATAATTTTGGTTTTACTTATTTTTATATTCCGCCCTAAAAATGATTATGCAATTAAAGATGGTGAATACTTTAAAAACGAGCTGGCTAATCTTGGACCTATATCTATATTGGAGAAAAAAATAGCGGCAGTGATTATCTGTATGATGATTTATTTATTTGCCAGCCCTATCCATGGATTACCGCTTGTATATGGCTTTATTGGTGCATGTATTCTTTTGTTTTTGCCCGGGATCAACGCAGGCGACAGAAATGACATCTCAAAAATTGACTTTTCCTTCCCCTGCTTTTTGGTGGCATGCATGGCTATCGGTAACGTGGCAACACAGCTGGGTATTGGCGAGCTTATTGCCGATAAACTGTTGCCATATTTAGATACCGGCAATCTAATCATTTATTTTACGGCTATTTCGCTTATCGGATTTATATTAAACTTTTTTATGACACCCGTGGCTGTATATTCAACATTATTGGTTCCATTAACCATGGTTACCACGGGAATTTCCAATATAAATGATATATTTCCTCTTATCTGTTCTTTACAGGTAGGGGTACTTAATTTATTGTTTCCCTATGAGACAACCAATACATTACTCCTATACTCTTTCGGAGTAATGCGTATGAAAGATTTTGTAAAAGGATTTGCTACTAAAGCTGCCCTTTCTTTCATCTGGTTGATAGTTGCTATTGCCTATTGGAAGGCAATTGGATTGCTAATATAGATTATACGAAAGGAGATCAACAATATGAAGATTAAAGGAATCAACAGTACTGTCATCGCTATTTTTATTGCTGCATTATTTCAGTTTTTATACTATTTTCCTCAGTTCTTACTGGCAGATATTTACAATTGGTATTCCACAATCAGTCAGGATATTGTCGTTCTGATGATGAATGCACCTTCCCTGATTTCAACTATCGCATGTATGCTTATGCCGGCCATACTAAAACGTCTAAACAAAAAACTTCTTATAGTTAGTGGGCTAGGTATTAATCTGTTTGGCGGAATTTTGATTGTGACTACAGCAGGAAAATTCTTTGCTGCATCACTGACTGGCTGTGTACTTTCCGGACTTGCTGGGGCCATACTCTCTACCACTGCCAACGTTGCCTTGATGGAGGCTTCTGAAACAGATGAGGAGTCCGTTCGAAATATCGCTATCTGCTCTGCAATTGGCGGAGGCGGGACTCTTTTATTCTCTCCTCTGGCTGGTGCTTTAGCACAGGATGGAAACTGGGTACGTTCTTATTGGCTGTTTTTAGCAATTATCCCTGCATTAATTCTAGTATTTGCATTGTATCGCTCACCTGCAAAGAAAAATACAGACTCCTCCACGTTCACACCTGAAACAGCTACGGAAAACAAGCCTACCAAACTTTCAACTTTTGTGAATTTAAAAGGATTTTTGATTATATTTTTCTTATATTTCATTTTTAATGTTGCTATAAAGGCTTATCAGCAAAATTACTCAACTTATATTGTAACGGAAAAAGCAATCGGCACGTCTATGGAAGCAAGTCTTATTTCTACTATCGGAAGCGCTGCCATGTTAATCGGAGGCTTTTTCTTCTCAGGCCTTGCAGTAAAATGGTTTAAACAGTATACAGTCACAGTTGGGTGGCTCATATACGCGGCTGCATTATTAATATTCGCTGTTGGTGTAACCAGCCTTCCAGTAATTTATGCTGCATCATTCATCAGAATGTTCTTCTATCAGGCTACTTACGGCTGTTGCGTCAACGCAATAGGAAAAGCAGCGCCTGGCGGAACTGGAGTTTCGCTCCTGACAGCAGGCGGATCTATTGCAAGTTTTGTCGGCGGTTATATTGTTGACGGGCTGGCAAATCTATTCGGAGGATATTATGCAAGATTCTGGGTTGGCGCTATCATGATGATTATCTGTGCAATTGTAATAATCCCCATAATGAAAAAATCAGAAAAGTGGGGAGCCGAACAGTAATTTCATAAAACAAATAATTGTAAAGAGAAAGATCAGGAATGCATTTTTGACATTCCTGATCCTTTTCTTATCTTCTCACATTAAATGCCGCAAATCCCGGATATACCGCGCTCTCTCCCAGCTCTTCCTCAATCCGCAGGAGCTGGTTGTATTTTGCCACACGTTCGCTCCGGCTCGGCGCTCCGGTCTTGATCTGGCAGGTATTGAGCGCAACTGCAAGATCAGCGATGGTCGTATCTTCCGTCTCTCCGGAACGGTGGGAAGAAATCGCCGTGTAACCTGCCTTATGCGCCATCTTGATTGCCTCAAGCGTCTCGGACACAGAGCCGATCTGGTTTAACTTGATCAGGATGGAGTTGCCGCATCCCATATCGATTCCTTTTTTCAATCTCTCTGTATTTGTCACGAACAGGTCGTCACCTACAAGCTGAACTTTATCCCCCAGCTCTTTTGTGAGGATCTGCCAGCCTTCCCAGTCTTCCTCGTCAAGGCCGTCCTCGATGGAATAGATCGGATATTTTTCCACAAGAGTTTTCCAGTGCTCTACAAGCTCTTCGGAAGTAAATTTCTTTCCGCATTTCGGGAGTACGTATTCCCCTTTCCGGCTTCCTTTCCACTCGCTGGAAGCCGCGTCCATGGCGAGGACGAAATCTCTGCCCGGCTCATATCCTGCCTGACGGACTGCTTCGAGGATGTATTCAATTGCCTCTTCATCACTTGCAAGATCCGGTGCGAATCCGCCTTCGTCTCCCACTGATGTCGCAAGCCCTTTGGATTTCAGAAGCGCCTGAAGTGCATGGAATACTTCCGTACACCATCTCAATCCCTCTGCAAAGCTCTTCGCACCTGCGGGCATGATCATGAACTCCTGCACATCCACCGTATTTGCCGCGTGTGCACCGCCATTTAAGATATTCATCATTGGCACCGGAAGGCGGTTTCCGTTTACGCCGCCCAGAAAACGGTACAGCGGAATATCAAGAGAGACAGACGCTGCTCTCGCGCAGGCAATGGATACTGCAAGGATCGCATTTGCCCCGAGCTTTGATTTATCCTTTGTGCCGTCTGCTTTGATCATCGCTTTGTCTACTGCATAAATGTCGCTTGCATCCATGCCTTTCAGCGTGTCGTTGATCACAGTATTGATATTTTCAACAGCCTTGGAGACACCTTTTCCTCCGAATCTGTTCTTATCTCCGTCTCTTAACTCGAGCGCCTCGAATTCACCTGTGGATGCACCGCTGGGAGCCGCGCCTCTTGCTACGGTTCCGTCTGCCAGATGTACTTCCGCCTCAACTGTCGGGTTTCCTCTCGAATCAATGATCTCCCGTCCGATCACTTTTTCAATCTCTAAATAATCCATACCTCTTCGTCCTTTCCCACGAAAACGCCCTCTGCCCCGTTTCAGGCGTTATGGGGCAAAGGAGTTTCCATGATTCATTCACATATAGTTAGTCTTTGCTAACTATATGTATATTAACAGAATAAAAAGATTTAAGCAAGGACTTTATTGAGATTGATTATCATTTGTTGCCATGCAGCGCTGATCAGCAAAATTATTTTCTCCGATATCATCTATAATATACTTGAAGTATCAATTTATTCTATTCTCATAATCCTGCAACTCATGAAAAATGTTGTCAATTATTGCCTTACTGCCCTCAACACGATACAGTATAAAATATCTGTGTGAGATAAAATTAATTCTTTTATATCCTCTTTCGCGCAATTTGGGATTTTCGCAGTCTTTCAGACTGCCTGCAGCCATTTGAAGATTTTGTAGAGTCTGTTCGAAATCGTCGAGCAAATTTTTTGCTGCTTGAACACTTTGCTTTTCATACACCAGATATTCTAAAAACTGGTTTAAGTCATTCTCGGCATCTATCGTCATAATTACTTCATAATCCATATTTTGTCCTCATATCCGCTGCAACATCGTCTGCTCGTCTACATTGTCCTTGATCAGCATGTTTCTTTGATTCATCAAGTTTTTTCAGCATACTTTCTTCTGACATAGGAGTATATGGACTATTTACAGTTGAATTTCTCCTTATCTCGAAGGGAAATCCATTATACGCTACTGCCTGCGTGAGAAAAATGCGAATTGCCGTTGTTGTGTC